>NZ_JAKKFF010000531.1 GCF_022229015.1 Micromonospora foliorum | reverse complement strand
GCTCGACGACGTGACGCTGCTGACCGCTCCGGACCCGGCCGACGGCCAGGTCGAGGTCGCGGTGGCCGTGCCGGTGGTCGTCCGCTCGGCGTGGGGGCGCAAGCGGGTACGCCTCGAAGTTCGGCGGGCCCGTGGACGGGCGGTGTCGGTGCTGCCCAGGGAGGGCAAGGTGCCGTACCTCGACGATGGTGTCGAGGGCGAACTGACCCGCAAGCGTTCCTGGTGGATCGAGCCGGGCGCCTGGGCGGTCTGGTCGATCTGACCTCGATCGCATCGACGGGCGACCTACCTGCACCGATCGGCCCTGCTGGGCGAATGGGCCTATCCTCGCAGGAGGACTGGGGAGGGCCGTAATGGACGAGAACGCCGACCGGGCGCAGGTGCCCGGCCAGCAGCCGGTGCCGGAGCGGGACGTCGAACCACTCTGGCCGCCAGATCCCGACCGGGGCGCGGTGCCGCCCTGGGCTGCGGTCGCCGAGCAGCGGGGTGGGCCGTCGTCGGT
>NZ_JAKKFF010000530.1 GCF_022229015.1 Micromonospora foliorum | reverse complement strand
CGGCGGCGGCCCGCTCCCGGTCACCCACCCGGGCCGCGGTACGCGCGGCGGCGCTGAGCACCGGCCAACCCTCCCGGGGCAGCTGCGGCAGGCTCTCGTCGACCACCGCGACGCGGGCCGCCCGTACCGCCTCGATCTTGTCGTCCGCGGCCAGCGCCGCCTCGATCGCCAGCTCGTGCAGGGGCAGGCGGTGGTTCGGCCACAGGTACGGCCGACCGAGGAAGGTGAGCGCCCTGTCGACCAGCTCGTCGGCGCCCGGATGGGCGCGGGCCAACCGCAGCCCGGCGGCCAACTGGAGCCAGTGCAGTCCGGTGACACCGGACAGGTCGATCCGGGCGGCCTCCGCGCAGACCGCCTCGGCCTCGTCCCACCGACCCAGCGCGATGAGCGCCTCGGCCCGGTTGGAGAGCAGGTACGCCCCGGTGGAGCGGCTGATCCCCACCCGTCGCGCCTCGGCCACACCGGCCTCGGCGGCCTGCGCGGACTCGGCGTAGCGGCCCAACTCGCAGAGCATGTCCGACTCGAACACCATGGCGAGCACCAGGGTCGGCGCGTCCCCCGCCGCTCGGGCGGCGGCGGCCGCCTGGCCCAGCTCGGCCAGGCCCCCGGTCAGGTCCCGCTCGCCGTGGCAGAGCAGCGCGATCCGCGTCGACAGCAGGGCCACGTTCACCCCGAACGCCTCGGCGTCGGTGGCCGCCTCGGCTGCCACCCGGGCCGCCTTCTGCGGGTCGAACCTGACCAGGTGGGTGGCGATGTCGGCGAGCAGCCGGACCCGCTCCGCGCCGGGCGGGCCACCGGCCGCCAGCCGGTACGCCTCATCCAACTCGCGGCTGCCGTCGCTCTTGCCGAGCAGGGCCATCAGTCGACCCCGCTGGTCCAGCAGGCGGGCGGCGCGCAGCGGCGCGGCGTCGGCGTCCACCTCGGCCAGCCCGGCCCGGGTCAGGGTGATGGCCCGACTGAAGTCGCCGGCGGTGACCGCGGCGTCCAGGGTCTGCTCCAGCAACGCCAGGTGGTCCATGCCGAGCAGGTCGGCGGCGTCCGGCACCAGCTCCCACAACTCCAGCGCCCGCTCCAGCAGTCGGCGCTGCTCGGCGTACGCGTACCGGTCGGCGGCGGCGCCCGCAGCGGCTCGTGCGGCGACCAGGGCACGCGGGTGGTCGTGCGCGGCGTACCAGTGGTGGGCGATCTCGGCCGGGGCCCGGCCGGCGGCGACCAGGTGCGGCTGGGCCTCGATGGCGGCGGCGAAGCGGGCGTGCAGCCGGGCGTGCTCACCGGGCAGCAACTCGTCGTGCACCGCCTCGCGGACCAACGCGTGTCGGAACTCGTAGTCCCCGTCTCGGTCGGCCACCACCAACTGGGCGGCGACGGCGGCGCGCAACGCGTCCTCCAGCTCGGCCTCGGGCAGCCCGGCGACCTCGGCGAGCAGGTCGTGGGCGAAACGGGTGCCACCGGCGGCCGCGATCCGCAACACTCGCTGGGTCGGCTCGGGGAGCCGGTCCACCCGGGCCAGCAGCAGGTCACGCAACGTCTCCGGGAGCGCCGCGCAGCCGATCGGGTCACCGGCGACGGCCAACTCCTCGATGAAGAAAGGGTTGCCCTGGGTGCGGTCGTGGACATCGTCGACGGCACGGGCGAGCGGCTCGGCGCCGAGCAGGTCGGTGAGGATCGCGGCGGTGCCGTCGCGGTCCAGGCGGCCCAGCTCGACCCGCTCCACCCCACGGGCCCGATCCAGCTCGGCGAGGAACGGGCGCAGCGGGTGCCCGCGCTGCAACTCGTCCGTACGGTAGGTGCAGATCAGCAGCAGCCGGCCCGGCCTCGCCGCCCGGACGAGGAAGCCGATGAGGTCGCGGGTGGAGCGGTCGGCCCAGTGCAGGTCCTCGATGATCAGGACCAGCGGGCGGGCGTCGGCCAGCCGCTGGAACAGCTCGGCGACCAGGTCGAACAGGTAACCGCGCGGGGCATCGCTGAGCGGGACGGCACGCGGGGTGGTCAGCGTCGCGGAGGCGCGGCCCAACTCCGGCAGGAGCGGGGCGAACTCCGCCTCGTAGCCGGCGAAGACCTCGGGGCCGTCGGCGCGGAGCACCGCGCGCAACGCGGCGGCGAATGGGGCGAACGGCAGACCCGCCTCACCCAACTCCAGGCACTGGCCGACGAGCACCCGCGCCGCGCCGTCGGTGGCCCAGCCGGCGAACTCCTCCAGCAGCCGGGTCTTACCCACGCCCGCCTCGCCGCCGACCAGCACGGTGGTCGGCTCCCCGGCCCGCGCCCGGCCCAGGGCGTCCCGCAGTGCCGCAGTCTCGCGGTGACGCCCGACGAGGACGGAACTGGCGGCGCGTACGGTCACGTGTTCGAGCATGCCATGGCGACCCGCACCGCCGACCCCGCCGACCGGCCGGCGGCCGGTCGGCGGGGTCGGATCGGGTCGAGCCGCCACCCCGGCGGGCGCGG
>NZ_JAKKFF010000053.1 GCF_022229015.1 Micromonospora foliorum | reverse complement strand
GCGGCGGGGAAGGGCTGAGCCGGTTGGTGGGGGGTGATGGTGGGGTCGGGTTGGCCCGGTGGACGAACGCCGTGCCCACGCGCCGACGGACTGCACGCAGCCGTGCAGGGCGACCAGCAGGCGGCACGACTGGCCGGCCGCGCAGGCCGACGGGACGTAGGCGAAGCCGTTGGCGTCCATGCTCAACCCGTTGGCCCAGCCGTTGACCGCGAACGTGTTCTGGCTGAAGCGGATGAGCGAGCCGCCGAGCGCCCCGGTGTTCGGTGCGTTCACCCCGCCGAGCAGCTTGCGCAGCAGGGCGTTCTGCGGGTCGGTGCCGCAGTCGTTGAGGTACGGCGACGCGGTCGTCGCACATCCGAGCGTGCCGTACGGGGTGACCCAGGAGTGACCGGCGGCGGAGCCGCTGTCGTACTGCACGCTGGCCCCGAAGTGCTGGTAGTAGCGGACCAGGTCGTCGGTGACGGACTTCTTGACCGTGGTGTCGTTGCCGCCGTGGAACACGTACACCGGATCGCCGGACAGGTTGCCGACCGGGTCGACCCAGCCGTACGACGCCCAGGTCCGGGTGTACGCCTGCAGCGCGGAGACGTTGGTCGGGTACCTGTTGTCGCCGCAGCCGTAGAGCGCCTGGGTGACGGTGTTCTGGGAGCAGTAGTAGGGCCCGGCGGCGAAGACGGCCGCTCCCCTGATCCGGGACGAGTAGGCGACGTGCAACTGGGTGGCCATGTAGCCACCGGAGGAGACCCCGGCGACGTAGACGCCGGAGACGTTGTAGGTGCCCAGTGACCCGGAGACCGGGGGCTTGGTGGCGGGGTTGGCGGCCTGGGCGGGTGCCGCAGCGGTCAGGATCAGCAGGAGCACGGCCGCGAGGGTGGTGGCGGCTTTCAGCGGTGTGGGCATGGGCGCTCTTCTCGGCAGCGTCAACGGGGGCGTCGGCGTGCGCCGAAGCTACCGTGACATAGACCACACCAGATATGACGGCGACCGACACGTCCGCCACCGCTGGGATGTCGCCCGCACCCACTCCCAGTGCTCAGGGTCTTGGCACGTGGCCGAGGGCGGCGGCGACAGCGGCGACGCCGTCCTCGATCTCGGTGGGCGTCCGGGCCGCGTAGCCGAGCACGAGGCCGGGCCGGTAGGGACGCTCGCAGTGCCAGGACAGCGGTTGCACCTTCACCCCGCGCGCCAGCGTCGCCGCGGCCAGCTCGGTGTCGACCACGGCGTCGTCCAGCGTGATCATCAGGTGCAGGCCGGCGGCGGCGCCGTGCACCGTCGCCGACGGCACCGCGCGGGCCAGCGCGGCGATCATGGCGTCCCGCCGGCGGATGTGTCGCCGACGCAGCAGCCGCAGATGCCGCTCGAAGGCGCCGGAGGTCATCAACTCCGCCAGCACCAGTTGCGGGAGCACGGCGTTGCCCAGGTCGGCGTTGCGCTTGGCGGCCACCACGGCCTCGCGCAGCCGCGGAGGCACGAGCAGCCAACCGACCCGCAGGGCGGGGGCGAGCAGTTTGGAGACGCTGCCGGCGTAGCAGACCTGCTCGGGCA
Source organism: Micromonospora foliorum (assembly GCF_022229015.1). Taxonomy (GTDB): domain Bacteria; phylum Actinomycetota; class Actinomycetes; order Mycobacteriales; family Micromonosporaceae; genus Micromonospora; species Micromonospora foliorum. The sequence continues at coordinate 726 of NZ_JAKKFF010000053.1, read as the reverse complement.
GCAGACCACGCAGCGCCGGCACCGGAGGACGGTCGTAGCGGTGCTCGGCGTCGTAGTCGTCCTCGATGATCAGACCGCCGGCCCGCGCCCAGGCGAAGAGCTGGCGGCGGCGGTCACCGTCGAGCACCACCCCGGTCGGGAACTGGTGCGCGGGGGTGAGCATCACGGCCGGTACGCCGCTGGCGGCCAACTCGTCGACCCGCAGCCCGGCGTCGTCGACGCTGATCGGCGGGGTGTCCATCCGCCAGTTGTTCAGGTGCTGGCGCACCCCGAGCGAGCCCGGGTCCTCGACGGCGATCCGGTCGACGCCGGCGGCGGTGAGTGCCTGGGCGAGCAGCCCGAGCGCCTGGGAGACGCCAGCCACGATGATCACCTCGGCGGGGTCGACGCTGATCCCGCGGTTGCGCGCCAACCAGGCGGCGACGGCCTGTCGCAGCGCGGGCGTGCCACAGGGGTCGCCGTAGCCGAGGTCGGCCGCGGCGACGCGACGCAGCACGGTCCGTTCGGCGCGCAGCCAGTCCGCGCGGGGAAAGGCCGCCAGATCGGGTACGCCGGGCGTCAGGTCGATGGCCGCGTGCGCCGCGCGTACCGCGTCGAAGATGTCGGTGCCCGGTGCCGGCGGGAAGGTCGCGGCCGGTGCCGCCGCGGCGGCAGAGCGGCAGGGCGTCGAGGAGGGAAAGGGGGTAGATGGAGGGGGGGGCGGGAGCAGTAGAAAACAAAGAGGGG
>NZ_JAKKFF010000529.1 GCF_022229015.1 Micromonospora foliorum | reverse complement strand
CACCGGCCGCCCCGGCCCGCGCCGCGCCCGCGAGGGCGGGACGGCCGGCGCCGCGCAGCACCGCCAGGAGCAGCAGGGCGCCGAGCACCAGCATCCCCACCGAGTTGGCGGACGTCACCGCGAGCACCCGGTCGGCGGTGGGGAGCAGCACCGTCAACGGCAGCGCCACGGCCGGGACGACCAGCCAGCCGAGGGTGATCGCCACCGTCGCCGACCGGGTGTCGCCGCGCGCGTACAGCGCGCGGGACAGGACCGCGAACAAGCCGTAGCCGAGCAGACCCGGCGCGAACCCGCTGATGGCCGCCGCGGTGGATGCCGGATTGTCCGGGTAGAAGAGGGCGGCGATCGGCTGCGCGGTGCCGATCAACGCCGCGACGCCCAGGCAGCTGAAGAGCAGCACGCCACGCACCGCGCCGGAGAGGGTCCGTCGATAACCGTCCTCGTCGCCGGCGGCGCTGGCGGTGGCCAGCGTGGGATAGGACGCCACCGCCAGCGGCACGGCGAGGACCGCCCACGGCAGCAGGTAGATCGCCTGGGCCAGGTTGAACACCTGGGGGGAGCCGGTGGGCCCTCCGGAGACCCGGTTGAGGACCACCAGGAGCGCGACCTGCTGCGCGGCCACCGTCACCGCGCCGGCCGTGGCGAGCCCGCCGATCCGCGCCCGCGCGTCGGCGGTGAAGGCGTACCCGAACCGGGGCCGTAGCCGCAGCCGTCGCAGCGGGATGAGCAGCGACAGCGACAGCACGACCACGCCCAGGGTGGTGCCGCCGGAGAGGAGCAGTTCGCCGCTGCGGCCGACCTGGGCCACCGACACACCCCGCCCCTGAGCGGCCCCGAAGGCCACGTAGACGACGACCACGGTCAGGCTGGACAGCAACGGCGCGATGACCGGCCAGGCGAAGCGTCGGTGTGCCTGGAGGACGCCGGTGAGCACGATGCCGATCCCGTACAGCGGCAACTGCGGGGCGAACACCCGCAGCATCCGGGCGCCGGCGGCGAGTTCCGCCGCCGACCGTCCCTCGCTGATCAGCGAGATGATCGGGTCGGCGAACAGGGCGACGAGAACGGCGAGGGGAACCAGCAGGCTCACCGTCCAGGTGAGCAGGGCGCCGGTGGTCGCCGCCACCGTCCGCCGGTCCTGCGCCGCGACCGCCCCGGCCAGCAGCGGCACGACCAGGCTGGCCAACGCCCCGCCCGCGACGATCTCGAAGACGATGTTCGGCACCGTGTTGGCGATGACGTACATGCCGCCCAGGTCGCTCTGCTCGACCACCCAGGTGAACACGGCGGTGCGGCCGAAGCCGGCGAGTCGGCTGGCCACGGTGAGGACGGCGATGAGCGCGGCTGCCCCGGCCAGCCGGCCGGCGCCGGCGAGGGGTGCCGGTCTGGTCACGTCAGTCGGCGCGTCGGCCCAGTGCGTCGAGCTCGCGTAGCCCCGGGGTCCGCTGGATCACCGCCGTGAAGCTGACCTTCTCGCTGGCGGCGGTGAGCCCGGCGAGGACGGCGAGCAGACCGGCCCGGCCGAGCGGGCCGGTACGGGCGGCGAGCGCGACGCCGAGCAGCGCCCCGAGCGCGTTCGCGCCACTGTCGCCGAGCATCACGTCCTCGGCCA
>NZ_JAKKFF010000528.1 GCF_022229015.1 Micromonospora foliorum | reverse complement strand
AGGTGCAGGGCGGTGGCCCGCTGAGCGCCGGACTGCCGGCCGCGCTGCGGCTCATCGTCCCGGCCGCGGCCCTGCTGCTGCTCGCCGGCGTCGTCCTGCACGTCACCTGCGACCTACAGGTCCGCGCCGTCGAGGTGACGCGGCTGCGCGGCCTGGGGATGTCCCGGCGCGACATCCGGGCCGTGCTGCTCGGCCAGCACGCCGGCGTTCTGCTGCCCCTGCTCGCGGTGGGCGCGGCCGTCGGCGCGCTCGCCACCCGCATCGTCGCTCCCCTGCTCGTACGCTCCGACACCGGCGCCGCGCCCGTCCCGGCCACCCAGCCACACTGGCCGTGGCCCGCCGAGGCCGCACTGCTCGCCGTACTGCTGGCCGGCTGCATGCTGGCGGTCGCCGTCGTGGTCACCGTCCAGGTCCGCCGCGCCGACGCCGCGCACCTGCGGGTGGCGCCGTGAACCGGAGGCTGACCCGCCGGTGGCCGGCGCCGCACTGGCCCAGCATCCGCGGCCGGGGCCGTACCGACGCCGGACCGTTGCTCCTCACCGCCGCCGTCATCGCGGCCGTCGCGCTGCTCGCCGGGGCCGCGCCGGCGCTGCTCCGCGCCGCCGCCGACAACGCCGTCCAGGACACGGTCCGCCGCGCCGGCCAGGACTCGAACGTCCTCGTACGCGCCAACTGGGAACGCGACGACGGGCCGACCGGCGGGCGGGTCCGGATGCCCCGCCTCGCCGAGGACCTCGACGACTTCCGCGCCCGGGCGACACACGCGCTCGGGCCCGACCTGGACGCCGCGCTGCTCCCGCCCGTCGCCGCTGTCAACGGCCCGATCCTCAGCATCACCGAGGGCAGCGTGCCGCGTACCTTCCAGTTCACCTTCCTGGCCGGTGACCTCGGCGGCCCGGACGTGACCTGGATCGCCGGCAACCCGCCCGGCCCCGCCGTCTCCGACCGCTACGTCGAGACCCCCTACGACGGACCGCCCTGGCCGGTGCAGGTCGGCCTCTCCGAGGCGGACGCCACCGCACTCGACCTCGGCCCCGGCGATCGGATCCCGGTCAGGGACGGCCAGGGTCGCGACAAGGACGTCCGGATCAGCGGGATCTACCGACCCACGGACAGCGCCGACCCGGCCTGGCGACTCGCCCCGGCGCTACTGCGTCCCGTGCCCGGGGCCGACGGCGTGGGGACCACCCGGTTCGCCGGCCTGCTGTCACGCGAGTCGTTACCGGACGCCCGGCTCGCCGTCGACGAGGACCAACTGCGGCGCACCGTCCACTTCGCACCCGTTCCCGACGCGCTCACCTGGGACGCCACCGCGGCGCTCGCCAGCCAGGTGGTCAAGCTCAAGGCAGCCTCCGGCTCGTCAGGCGACCGCGGCCAGTCCCTGAAGTGGGAGTCGCAGCTCGACACCGCCCTGCGCGACGCCCGTGCCCGGAACAGCGCCGCTTACGCACAGGCCGCCGCCCTGCTCGCCGGGGTGCTGACCGCCACGGTACTGGTCCTGCTGCTCGCCGCCGACCTGCTGGTCGGCCGCCGTACCCCGGTGCTGACCGCCGCCCGGCAGCGTGGGGCGGGGCTACCCGACCTCGGTGCCGAACTGGTCATCGAGTCCACAGTGGTGTCCCTGTCGGCCGCCGCCGTCGGGCTCGCGCTCGCCCGCGCGGCCGCTCCGGGCGTCTCCTGGGCCTGGGCCGTTCCCGTGGTCCTGGCCGGTGCCGTCGCCGGGCCGGCGTTCGGCACCCTCGTCGCCGCCCG
>NZ_JAKKFF010000527.1 GCF_022229015.1 Micromonospora foliorum | reverse complement strand
GCGTTCGCCGTGACCCTCCCGGGCCTCGAAGCTCATCACCGCCCGGTGCCGCTCCCGGCGGCGGGCCGGGAGCAGCTCCCGACTCTCCTCCAGGAGCACGTACGGCTCGTCCTGCGGGATCTCGTTCATCAGCGCCCGGATGACAGTGGTCTTTCCGGCGCCGGCCAACCCGGCGACCATGATGTTCAGACCGGACCGCATCCCCGCGCGGAGGAACGCCCCCAGCCGCGGGCAGATCATCCCCTCCAGCGCACGCCGGCCTCCCGCGAGGCCGCCGAGGCCCCCGGCCGGGGCGGGACCGGCGGCCGGGTCCGGCGCCGGCCCGGTCAGGTAGCCGTCGACCTCGTTCGGAAGGTGCCCGACGAGGTCGTCGGGCGCGCCGCCGGTCACCCGCTCGGCCAACGTCTGGAGCACGGCGCGGGCGAGCACGGCGGCCTGCTCGGCCGGCAGACCGGACCGTTGGGACACCGCGTCGATGAAGTACGGGAACCCGTCGCCGTCGGTCACGCTCGGGCGGTTACCCCTGGCCGGCCGCGACAAACTGCTGCTAGGCCAGCAGACCCTCGGCCAGCAGGTGGTCGAAGATGATCTGGTCGACCGGCGACGTGCGGTGCCGGTCCGCGTACCCGAGCCAGGCCATCTCGGCGATCTCGCTGGCCGGCCGCAGCTGCCCCTGATAGTCGGCCCGGTAGCAGGTCATCCGGACGGTGATGCCGGTCGTGTGGCCGTGCGCCTGAGCGGTGAAGGTGCCCAGGTGTACGGCACCGGGCACGTCCACCTCGACGCTCAACTCCTCGTCGATCTCCCGGCGCAGGGTCTCCAGGTCCGTCTCGCCCGGCTCGCGCTTTCCGCCCGGCAGGTACCAGATGTCCTTGCCCACCGACCGGGTGCTCAGCACCCGACCGTCCTCGACGAGGATCCAGGCCACCTTGTCGATCTCGCGCACGATGCTCCCTCCGGCCGCTGGGACCGGGGACGCTACCACCCACCACGGCGCTCAGTCGGCCAGCAGGTCGAGCAGGAGCGCGGCGGTCCAGCCGAACGCCGGCGAGCCCAGCCCGGCGCCGGTGTCCGGGTGGAAGTACTCGTGGCAGCCGGCCCCGGCGACCAGACCGATCATCGAGCGGCGCAGCCCGGCGGCCAGCTCCGGGTGCCCGTGCGTGAGCAGCCCACGCCGGACCAGCCAGCCGACGTTGAGCCAGCTCGGCCCCCGCCAGTAGCGCAGCGGCTCGAAGTCGGGTGCGGTGCGGTCGTAGGTGGGTAGCGGCCGGTCCATCCGCCGGGCCACCCCGAAGCGCGCCGACCGGGCCTCGACGACCAGCGCGTCGGCCTGCCGGGCCGGCAGGTCGGGCAGGATCAGCGGGGTCAGCCCGAGCACGGTACGGGCGCTGACCAGGCGGTCGGTGCGCAGGTCACGAGGCTGGAACGTGCCGGTGTCCGGGTCGTACAGCCGGCGCAGGAGGGCCTCGGTGATCCGGGCCGCGCGGGCCCGGTGCGGCCCGGGGTCGTCGCCGACGAGGGCGGCGATCTCGGCGAGGGCGTGTTCGGCTGCCCCGAACGCCGCGTTGAACAGCGGGCACTCCACCAGGAACGGGTGACCGGTGGCCAGGTCCCGGTCGGAGTAGCCGTGGTCGCGGTAGGCGGCGACGATCGCCAGGTAGCGCGCGTAGTCCAGGTCCGTGGGGCGGTGCGCGGCGTCGGCGTGCGTGGTGTCGTGCCGACGGTACGCCCGCATGACGGCCGCCTCGGCCGGCACCGCTGCCATCGGCTCGTCCCACGCCGGGCTGTTGTCCAACCCGGACTCCCACGGGTGCACGATGCAGACCAGCCCGTCACCGGCCACGTCCCGCCGGTCGGCCAGGTAGCGCTGTTCGGCGACCAACGCGGGATAGAGCCGGCGCAACGCCGCCAGACCGGTGGGGTCGGGCGCCCGCCGGTACGCCAGCAACGCGGCGAGCGCGTGCACCGGCGGCTGGACCAGGCCGGAGGTGGCCACCGCCGGTGCTCCCGGCACGTCGGCGGAGCGCCACATCTCCGGCCCCGGGAAGTACGCGCCGACCCGCAGCGCCGGGTTGAACACGATGTGCGGCACCCGGCCGTCGGCCCACTGCGCCCGGAACAGGCTCGCCAGCTCCCGCCAGGCACGGTCGGGGCGAACCTGGGCCAGCCCGATCGCGATGAACGCGGAGTCCCAGCTCCACTGGTGCGGGTAGAGCGTGCGTGAGGGCACCGTGTGGTCGTGCTCCCAGTTGGCGTCGAGCGTGTCGATCGCGAGTCGACGCAGCCCGGCCGCGTCGGCCGGGCCACCCGTGCGGGCGGCGGCGGGCAGGTGCAGCACCGTGTTGGT
>NZ_JAKKFF010000526.1 GCF_022229015.1 Micromonospora foliorum | reverse complement strand
GGTCACCCCGCCCGGCGCGCGCCCCTCCGTCATCACGGTCAGCTCGTCGTACAGCGCGGTCAGCGCCGCCGCGGCCTCCCGTGCCGTGACCCGGGCCGCCGCCAGCTCCGGCACCGCCTCGGCCACCGCAGCCGCCAGCTCGGCCATCCGGTCGACCCGGGCGTCGGCCTCGGCCAACGCCTCGTCGTCCACGCCGGTCAACCCGGCCAGCACCTGGTCGACCGCCTCCAGCCGGGCCTCCGCCTGCGCGGCGCGCGCCGTCGCCTTCTTCTGCACGTCCTCGTAGACGCCGAGGCCCAACAGGTTGACCAGGATCTGTTGCCGCGTCGCCGGCTTGGCGTGCAGGAAATCGGCGAACTGCCCCTGTGGCAGCACCACACAGCTGGTGAACTGCTCGTACGGCAGCCCCACCGCCTCCAGCACCGCCTGTTCCATCTCGGCGGGGGTGCCGGCCACCACCTCGCCGAGGTCGTCGGGGCTCAGACCGGTGTCCAGTTTGGTCACGTCGAAGCCGGCCGGCATCAGCTGCAACCCGGCGTTCGCCGTCTTCACGTTGCCCCGGCCGTCCCGGCGGACCACCCGGGTAGCCACGTACCGGGCGCCGCCGGACTCGAAGACCAACCGCACCCGCGCCTCGGTCGCCGACGGCGCGAGCGCGTTCGCCAACCCTCGGGCGCCACCCCAGCGGGGCACCATGCCGTAGAGGGCGAAGCAGATCGCGTCCAGCACTGTGGACTTGCCCGAGCCGGTCGGGCCGATCAGCGCGAAGAAGTCGGCGTCGGTGAAGTCGACTGTGGTCTCGTCCCGGAAGACCGTGAACCCGGCCATGTCCAACCGCATCGGACGCATCAGTGCTCGACCTCCTCGAAAAGCTCGTCGAAGAGCTCCCGGACACCCTCGTCGGCGTGGCCCCGGCTGTCCAGGTAGTCGGCGAACAACTCCCGGGGCGAACGCCCCGATCGCTGGGCGATGCGCGCGCCACTGCCCGGCGCGGCCAGCAGCTCCGGGTCGATCCGGATCTCCAGGGCCCGGGGGAGCAGCTCCTGGACCTCCTCGCGCAGGCCGGCGCGGGGCTGCTCCCGCACGTACACCCGCAGCCACGCGTCCGGTGCCTCGATCTCGGCGAGCTGGGCCAGGGTGCCCCGCACCGTCCGCAACGCGCTCGCCGCCGTCACCGGCACCTCCCGCACCCGGGCGGCGGTGCTGGCCGTCACCTCGACCATCGTCACCGAGGGGACGTTCTCCTGCTCACCGAAGTCGACCGCGAGCGGGCTGCCGCTGTAGCGCACCGGGCAGGGGCCGATGACCCGCTGCGCCCGGTGCAGGTGACCCAGCGCCACGTAGTGCGCGGTGGCCGGGAAGACGGTCGCCGGAACGGCGTAGCCCAACACGGTGTGCGCGTCGCGCTCGCCGCCACCGGTGGCCGCGCCGGTCACCGTCAGGTGCGCGGTGACCAGGTGCACCCGGTCCGGTTCGCTGAAACCCTCGGTCAGTCGCCCCAGCACCCGGCCCAGGTGGTCGGCGTATGTCTGGTTGGTCTCCGCGGCGGTCAGCTCGTACATCTCCAACGCGCGCACCGCGTACCGCTGGGACAGGAACGGCAACGCGGCCAGCCGCCACCGCTCGCCACCGGCGGTGGTGCCGTCGATGACATGCTCGTCCGGGTTTTCCCGTACCCCGCCGCGCAGCGTGATGCCGGCGGCCTCGGCCCACGGGCGCAGCGCGTCCAGCGCGGGGCCGTTGTCGTGGTTGCCGCCGATGGCCACCACGTCCGCGCCGGTCCGCCGCAGCGCCGTCAACGCCCGGGTGACCAGGCGGGTCGCCTCCGAGCTGGGCGCGGCGGTGTCGTAGAGGTCACCGGCGACGATCACCAGATCCGGTTGTTCGGCACGGGCGATCTCGATCACCCCGGCCAGCACGGCCTTGTGCTCGTCGGCCCGGGACTGCCCCTTGAGCACCTTTCCCACGTGCCAGTCGGAGGTGTGCAGGATCTTCATGGCTGTGCTGGCCCCTAGCTAGAACGGGATGTCGTCGTCGGTGCTGCCGCCGCCGGAGCCCACCACGGCGAACGGGTCGGCGGACTGGGTGATCGAGCGCAGCGTCTCCGATGGTGCCCGGCCGGCCTCGGAGACCCGGGTGGCCCAGGCCGGGAACGGGAACTCCAGGCAGAGCGGCACCGGGATGTCCGGCTGGTTGACGAACATGGTGCCCGGCTTGGCCAGCAACGCCCGCTGGCGCTGCGCGGGCGGCAGGAAGCCGTACTCCGGACGGGACGCCTCGGCCGGGTCGAGCCGGCCGACCACCCGGATCGCCGAGTTGGTGACGATCCGTCGCTCCACCTCGCTCGCCGTCTGCTGCGCGCCGATCAGGATCACCCCGAGCGAGCGGCCCCGCTCGGCGATGTCCAGCAGGACCTCCTTGATCGGCGAGGAGCCCTCCCGGGGGGCGTACTTGTTGAGCTCGTCGAGGACGACGAAGAGCAGCGGCTTGGCGGTGCCGGACTTCTCCTTGCGCTCGAACTCGCTCTTGAGCGTCACACCGACCACGAACCGCTGCGCGCGGTCGGGCAGGTTGTGCAGGTCGACCACCGTGACCTGCGCCGACTCGCTCGTGTTGATCGAGTGGGGGCGGCGGGTCGCGAGGTCACCGCGGATCAGCCGGGCGAGGTCCTTCTTGCTGCCGATCAACCGCCGGGCGAACGCGTTGACGGTGCCCAGCCCCACCGCGCTGCCGGCCCAGTCGGAGCGGGTCTCGTCGTCGTTGAGCTGATCGACGATGTGGTCGACCAGGTCGCCGTAGGAGCCGAGCCGAACCCCGTCGATGCTCACCCCGCCGTCGGCGGGCTGGGCGTAGCGGGCCAGGTGCGCGGCCACCGAGTGGACCACCATCGTGTACTGCTGGCGCTCGTCGTCGGCGTCGGCGAAGACGTACGGCAGCAGGCGGTCGGTGCAGAACTCGCTGAGCGTCCAGTAGAACGAATCGACCCCGGTGAGCCGACTGCTCACATCCGGCGTGCCGGCCGCGTCGCCGACCCGGGGCGGGGCGTAGACCCGCACGTCGGGAAAGGCGCCAGCGCTCAACCCGAGCTTCGCGTACGCCGCTCGGGTGGGCTCGTCGAGGCGGGTGTTGGGGTGGTCCAGGAAGAGCAGGTCCTCACCCTTGACGTTGAAGATCAGCGCCTTGGCGTTGACCGCGTCGCCGCCCAGCACGCCGGAGCGGAACACCGAGTAGAGCAGGAAGGTGGCGAAGCTGGTCTTGGTGGCCACCCCGGAGATGCCGGAAATGGAGACGTGCGCGCCCCGGCTGCCGTCGAGGAAGTCGGCGTTGAGGTAGACCGGGACGCCGTCCCGACCCATCCCCATCGGGATGCGCCGTTCCATCCGGTCGAAGTGCAGCGCGCGCGCCCGGGCGTCGCCCTCGGCCCGGTGCACCACCGCGCCCGGGGTCGGCGGCACGTACAGCTCGGGATCGACCCGGGTGGTGGTGATCTCGGCCGCCTCCTGCACCTGGGCGGGCAGCGTGCCGTCGGCGATGGCGAACACGTCGGAGTCGAACTGGGCGCCCTCGTGCCGAGCGCGGACCTGGGTGACCACCCCGGCGATCGTCACCGGCTCCCGGTTTGGCAGCTCGCGTCGGGTGACCACCACGTCGTCGAGCTGGAGATAGCTGCCGGGTGCCACGGCCGTCCAGAACTGCAACGGGGTGGCGTCGGCGGTGCCCAGCACCCGCCCGACCGCCTCGCCCGGGCTGTCGAGGTCGGCGTCGGTCATCGGGCGACTCGGGTCGTTCGGGCAGCACGGTCGGGAACCATGCTGTGCATCCTGCCCGAGGAGTACGACAGGTCGCCACGCGACGCGGCGGACGACACCATGCGCCGTCACACTCACGACGGTGGGTGTGTGACCGGGCGACGGCGGGTCACCGCCGGGCGTGGCGGAGCAGGAGGACACCGTCCTCGGCGGCGAGCACGTGCCGCAGTGCCAGGTGCCGGGGCGGTGCGGCGTCGCCGGCGGTGATCCGGCCGGGGCCGGGTCCGGCCAGCAGCGGCGAGACGGTGAGGCACAGCTCGTCCACCAGGTCGGCGGCGGTGAGCGCGCCGAACAGGTGTGGGCCGCCCTCGCAGAGCAGTTGGGTCAGCCCGCGTCGGTGCAGCTCGGCGAGACCGGCGGCCAGGTCGACCCGCTCGGTGCCGCAGCGCAGCACGTCGGCGACGTCGGTCAGCCCGGGCGGCGGGTCGGCGTCGGCGCGGGTGAGCACCACCGGGCGGGTCGGCGCGTCGGCGAAGGCGGCCTGCGCCGGATCCAGGTCGAGCGAACCGGAGACGACCACAAGCGTCGGGTACTCCGCCAGCCCGTTGGCGCGGCGCCAGGCGCGGCGGCGCTCGTTGAGGCGGACCGCCCGGTACCCCTCGTGGCGCAGCGTGCCGGCGGCCACCACCAGGGCGTCGCAGAGCATCCGCAGCAGGCCGAACACCCGCTTGTCCGGCTCGCCGGAGAGCCCGGCGGAGTAGCCGTCCACGGTGACCGCGCCGTCCAGGCTGGCCACGAAGTTCACCCGCAGTCGGGGTTCGTCGGCGCGGCCGTAGAGGGCGGTCAGCGCGGTGTCGTCGAGCGGCTGCGTCGACGGCTCCGGCCAGAGCCGTCGGATCGGAATTCCGACGGTCATTCGCCGGCCGGACCGGTGACCGGAGGGGTCGGTTCGGCGGTACGGTGCTGACAGTCGCACCAGTTCCGGCCCGGGCAGTCGTCGTGTCGCCGGGCCCGGCACGCTCGGCAGATCATGCTCGCAGCCTAAGCCGCGGGAGGACAGGACAGCATGCCGCGTCAGATCTTCCAGCTGAAGATGTCCCTCGCCGGGACCCGCCCGCCGGTGTGGCGTCGGGTGCTCGTGCCGGCCGGCTACACGCTGGACCGGCTGCACCGGGTGGTGCAGCACGCGATGGGTTGGCGGGACTGCCATCTGCACTCGTTCGAGATCGACGCGATGCAGTACGGCGAACCGGACCCGGACGGGGAGTTGGCGTTGCACGACGAGCTGGACGTGCGGCTCGACGCGGTGCTCGGCAAGGGCAGCCGGTTCTCCTACACCTACGACTTCGGCGACTGGTGGGAGCACGACCTGGTCGTGGAGGACGCGTTGACCGCCGACCCCGACGAGCGGTACCCGGTCTGCCTGGCCGGTGAGCGGGCCTGCCCACCGGAGGGCATCGGCGGGCCGCCGGGTTTCCAGGCACTCCTGGAAGCCCTGGACGACCAGACCGGGACGGTCGACCCCGTCGGCCCCCGCCAGGCGATGCTGCGCGACTGGGCGGGTCCGACCTTCGACCCGTCCCGCTTCGACCCCGGCCGCGCCACCACCCTCCTCCGCCGCTTCAGCTGATCCCCGGGCCGTCCGGACCGGGCCTTGTTGATCAAGAAGTTCGCGTCAGCAGAGCCGCTTTTCCTGACCGAATCCTCTTGATCACCAGGGGTGGGGCCGGGGGTGTGGGTGGGGTGGGCGTTGCGTGAGTGATCAGCGGTAACGATCTGGGAACGCTCCCAACGTCCTATTGACACTCCCGTTACCCGCCGGCAATCTCATGGGAGCGCTCCCGGAGGTGGCATGGGTCACTCACGCATCCCCGGCCTGGCGCGATGAGCACCCCCCACCACACACATCAGCCTCACCACCGGAAAGAGGGGTCAGCGAATGAGTGTCACCACGCGGCGTACCCGCCTGGCGGCCGCTGCCCTGGCCGCGATCACCGCAATCGGCGGTCTCGCGGCCTGCGGCAACGACGACGACAAGCCGGCGGCCGGCGAGAAGCCGGCCAAGCTGGTCGTCGACACCTTCGGCGAGTTCGGCTACGAAGAGCTTGTCAAGCAGTACGAGAAGGACACCGGCATCAAGGTCGAGCTGCGCAAGACCGCGCAGCTCGCCGAGTACCGGCCGAAGCTGGTCCGCTACCTGGCCACCGGCAAGGGCGCGGCGGACGTCACCGCCCTGGAAGAGGGCATCCTCAACGAGTTCAAGCCCAACGCGCGCAACTGGGCCGACCTCAACCCGTTGGTCGCCGACCACTCCAAGGAGTTCCTGCCCTGGAAGTGGGAGCTGGGCAAGGCACCGGACGGCCGGCTGATCGGCCTCCCGACCGACGTCGGCAGCCTCGCCGTCTGCTACCGCAAGGACCTGTTCCAGGCTGCTGGCCTGCCCACCGAGCGCGACCAGGTGTCGGCGCTCTGGCCGGACTGGAAGGGCTTCCACGACGCCGGTCTGAAGTACAAGCAGGGCAGCGGCGGCAAGGCGTTCATCGACTCGATCACCGCCGTCTCCAACGGCGTGATGTTCCAGGGCAACGGTGACCTGTTCTACGACAAGGAAGACAACATCATCGCGGACACCAGCCCCGCGGTGAAGAACGCCTGGGACACCGCCACGTCGATGGCGGACATCTCCGCCAAGGCGCAGACCTGGTCGCCGGAGTGGTCGGGTGGCTTCAAGCAGGGCACCTTCGCGGCCACCTTCTGCCCGTCGTGGATGCTCGGCATCGTCTCGGAGAACTCCGGTGCGGCCAACAAGGGCAAGTGGGACGTCGCGTCCGTGCCGGGCGGCGGCGGTAACTGGGGCGGCTCGTGGCTCGCGGTTCCGGCGCAGAGCAAGTACCCAAAGGAGGCGGCGAAGCTCGCCGAGTACCTGACCAACGCGAAGAGCCAGGTGGAGGCATTCAAGGCCAAGGGCCCGCTGCCCACGAACCTGGAGGCGCTGAAGAACGAGGCGTTCACCGGCTACACCAACGAGTACTTCAGCAACGCGCCGACCGGCAAGATCTTCGGGGAGAGCGTCGCCAAGATCCAGCCGACCCACCTGGGCCCGAAGCACCAGGCGGTCAAGGAGAACGCGCTCGAGCCGGCCCTGCGGGCGTTCGAGAGCGGGCAGGCCGACAAGGCGAAGGCCTGGGAGCAGTTCACGAAGGATGCCAAGACTCAGGGTGCCTTCTGAGTGATTCCCTGCCGGTGGCGTTCGGGGCTTCCCGGACGCCACCGGCCGGTCCCCTCCGCGTAGCGCCCTGCGCGAGGGCCCCCGGGCCTCGCCGGAAAAGGAAATTCGCATGAGCCTGTCGGCCACGACGGCACCGCCGTCGCCAGCAGCACCGCCCTCTCCCGACGTCTCCTCCCGACGTAGCCGGGGAAGATTACTCAACCGTCTCGACGTCAAGTACTCGCCGTACCTCTACATCGCCCCGTTCTTCCTGATCTTCGGCGCGTTCGGGTTGTACCCGATGGTGCGTACCGCCTGGATGTCGCTGCACGACTGGGACATGATCGGCGAGCACTCGTTCATCGGCTTCGACAACTACACCCGGCTGTTCTCCGACGAGTACTTCTGGAACGCGCTGGTCAACACGTTCGGCATCTTCGCCCTGTCGACCATCCCGCAGCTGTTGCTCGCCCTCTTCCTGGCGAACCTGCTCAACCGGACCTTCCTGCGCGCCAAGACCTTCTTCCGGATGGCCATCTTCATGCCGAACGTGGTGTCGGTGGCCGCGGTCGCGATCGTCTTCGGGATGCTGTTCCAGCGGGAGTTCGGCCTGTTCAACTGGCTGCTGAGCCTCGTCGGTGTCGACCCGGTCGACTGGGACGGGCAGCGGTGGAGTTCGTGGTTCGCCATTTCCTCGATGGTCAACTGGCGCTGGACCGGGTACAACACCCTGATCCTGCTCGCCGGCATGCAGGCGATCCCCAAGGATCTCTACGAGGCCGCAGCGATCGACGGCGCCAGCCCGTGGCGGCAGTTCTGGCAGATCACCCTGCCCATGCTCAAGCCCACCTTCATCTTCGTGGTCATCCTGTCCACGATCGGCGGCATGCAGCTCTTCACCGAGCCGCTGCTCTTCGCCAACGGCAACATTCTCGGCGGCAGCCAGCGGGAGTTCCAGACGCTTGCCATGTACATGTACGAGATGGGCATCGTGAACCTGAACTCCGCCGGCTACGGAGCCGCGGTCGCCTGGGCGATCTTCATGATCATCGTCCTGGTGTCGCTGTTCAACTTCCTACTCGTCCGCCGCTCGGCGAAGTGAGGAGAGATCGATGATCTCGGCTTCCCAGCGCCTGTGGCGCACCAGTCCGCTGACCTACGTGGCGCTCGTCCTGGCGGCGCTGCTGTCGATCTACCCGTTCTACTACATGCTGGTGATCGGCACTCGCAGCCTGGACTCCATCAACGAGGTCCCGCCACCGGTAACCCCCGGTGGGGCGTTCGGTGACAACTTCGGGCGGGTGCTCGACAACGACGCCGCCAACTTCCTCACCGGCATGATGAACTCGATCATCGTCTCCTCGGTGGTCACCGTGTCGGTGGTGCTCACCGGTTCACTGGCCGGGTTCGCCTTCGCCAAGCTGAGGTTCCGGGGCAGCAACGCCCTGCTGCTGGCGATCATCGTCACCATGATGATCCCGACGCAGATGGGCCTCATCCCGCTCTGGTCCATGATGCAGGACCTGGGGTGGTACGACACCCTCTACGCGGTCACCGTGCCGTTCCTGGTCAGCGCCTTCGGCGTGTTCATGATGCGGCAGTACGCCAGCCAGGCCATCTCCGACGAGCTGATCGAGGCCGGCCGCGTCGACGGGGCGAGCACGTTCCGGATCTACTGGAGCATCGTGCTGCCCGCGCTGCGTCCCGCCGCCGGCGTGCTCGGTCTGCTGACCTTCATGGAGACCTGGAACTCGTTCATCTGGCCGTACGCCATCCTCACCCCGGAGAACCCGACCCTCCAGGTCTCGCTCTCCTTCCTGTCGTACGCCTACTACACCGACTACTCGCAGGTGTTCGCCGCCACGGCGATCGGCACCATCCCGCTCGTGCTCGTGTTTCTCGTGTTCGGCCGCCAGATCATCGGCGGGATCATGGAAGGTGCCGTCAAGTCGTGAGCAACCCCGCCAGCCCACCCGCCGTCGACGTCCTCGACGAGCGCCCCGGGCTGACCTTTCCACCCGGATTCCTCTGGGGGGCCGCGACGGCGGCGTACCAGATCGAGGGGGCCGCGGCCGTGGACGGTCGCGCCCCGTCGATCTGGGACACCTTCAGCCACACCGACGGTCGAGTCGTCGCCGGGCACACCGGGGACGTGGCGTGCGACCACTACCACCGCCTCGGCGACGACGTCGCGCTGATGGCCGAGCTGGGCCTGAAGTCGTACCGTTTCTCGGTCTCCTGGTCCCGGGTGCAGCCCGCCGGTACCGGCGCGGCCAACCCGCGTGGCCTGGACTTCTACCGGCGACTGGTCGACGAGCTGCTGGGCAACGGCATCGAGCCGTGGCTCACCCTCTACCACTGGGACCTGCCCCAACCGCTGGAAGACGCCGGCGGCTGGCCGGCCCGGGACACCGCGACCCGCTTCGCCGACTACACCGCCCTGGTGGCCGACGCGCTCGGTGACCGGGTGCGCTACTGGACCACCCTGAACGAGCCGTGGTGCTCCGCGTTCCTCGGCTACGGCTCCGGCGTACACGCCCCCGGCCGCACCGACGGAGCGGACGCGGTGCGCGCCGGACACCACCTGATGCTCGGTCACGGCCTGGCCGTGCAGGCACTGCGGGCCGCCCGCCCGGCCGCCGAGGTGGGCGTGACAGTCAACCTCTACCCGGTCGACCCCGCCAGCGACACCCCCGCCGACCGGGACGCCGCCCGGCGGATCGACGGGTTGGCCAACCGGTTCTTCCTGGACCCGCTGCTGCGCGGGTCGTACCCGGAGGACCTGGTGGCCGACCTCAGCACGGTGACCGACTTCGACCACGTGCGCGACGGCGACCTGGCGACCATCTCCACGCCGCTGGACCTGGTCGGGGTCAACTACTACAGCCGGCACGTGGTCGCCGCACCGGTCGAGGGCGTCGAGGCCGACCCGGCCCCGTCGTGCTGGCCGGGCAGCGAGGATGTCCGGTTCGTCACCCGTGGCGTCCCGGTCACCGACATGGGCTGGGAGATCGACGCCCCGGGCCTGGCCGAGACGCTGCGCCGGGTGCACGGCTACACCGACCTGCCCCTGTACGTCACCGAAAACGGTTCCGCGTTCGTCGATTCGGTGGTCGACGGGCAGGTCGACGACGTCGATCGGCTGGCCTACTTCGACGCCCACCTGCGCGCCGCCCACGAGGCGATCGATGCCGGAGTGCCGCTGCGGGGATACTTTGCCTGGTCGTTGATGGATAATTTCGAATGGGCCTGGGGTTACACCAAGCGGTTCGGCATGATCCACGTCGACTATGACAGCCAGGTCCGCACCCCCAAGTCCAGCGCCAAGTGGTACGCCTCGGTGATCCGGCGCAACGGTCTGGCCGCACAATAGGCTCGGGCCAGCCATCAGGACGGCCCCGGCGACCACCTCTGGCAGGTGGCGCCGGGTCCGTCCGCCGTCGGAGGAGCAGACGATGACAACGCAGCGCACCCGGTCGCTCGGGCGCCCGACCCTCGACGCGGTCGCGGCGCGTGCCGGCGTCGGCCGGGGCACGGTCTCCCGCGTGGTCAACGGCTCGCCCCAGGTCAGCCCGGAGGCCCGGGCCGCGGTCCAACAGGCCATCGCCGAGCTGGGGTACGTGCCGAACCGGGCCGCCCGTGCGCTCGTCACCCAGCGGACCGACTCCGTCGCGCTGGTGGTGTCCGAATCCGGCGAGCGGGTCTTCACCGAGCCGTTCTTCGCCGCGATCGTGCGGGGGATCAGCTCCGGCCTGCTGGAGACGCCCATGCAGCTCTGGCTGGCCATGGCGCAGTCGCCGGTGGAGCGGGAACGGGTCGAGCACCACCTCACCAACCAGCACGTCGACGGCGTACTGCTGCTGTCGTTGCACGACTCCGACCCGCTGCCGACGCTGCTGGAGGAGCGCGGCCTACCCGCCGTGCTCGGCGGTCGGCCCGCCCGGATGCTGCAACCCGGCGCACAACCGGCCTGGTTTGTCGACGTGGACAACGTTGGCGGAGCCCGGCAGGCGGTGGAGTACCTGGCGAGGCAGGGGCGGCGACGTATCGCCACCATCGCCGGTCCGCAGGACATGGGTGCCGGCCTGGCCCGGCTGACCGGCTACACCGACGCGGTCAAGGCCACCGGCGCCGGCGTCAACCCCGACCTGATCGCGTACGGCGACTTCAGCGAGGGCAGCGGCGCGGCCGGAATGCGTCGCCTGCTGGACGCCTGCCCGGACCTGGACGCGGTCTTCGTCGCCTCCGACCTCATGGCGTTCGGCGCGCTGCGTACCCTGCGCGAGGCCGGCCGGCGCGTGCCGCAGGACGTCGCGGTGATCGGCTTCGACGACGCGACGATCGCCCGACAGGCGGAACCGCCGCTGACCACTGTCTTCCAGCCGGTGGAGGAGATGGGCCGGCAGATGGCCCACCTTCTGGTGGCCCGGATCCGTGGCGAGGAGCTACCCGCCTCCCACATCCTCCTGGACACCCAGCTGGTCCACCGAGCCTCCGCCTGACCCACCCACCCCAGGAGCCCGCGCGGCGCGTCCCCGCGCGGCGCGTCCCCGCGCGCGGCATGGTTGATCATGGAATTGACCTGGACATTCCCGACATCTCGCCTCGCCAACCTCATGATGAAGAAGGCTGGCGGGCAAGATCGCGCTCGATCCTGGATCGAGTGGCCTCCCGGCGACCGGACACCACTACATCCAGGATCGAGCGCGATCTTGGGGCGTGCGGGGCGTCCGGGGCGGGGCGGGTTGGTGAGTGGGCGGGGTTGTCGCCCGGCGGTCAGGCGGGGGTGGGGGCCCAGCGGCGGAGTTCGCGCTTGGCCAGGGAGTTACGGTGCACCTCGTCGGGGCCGTCGGCGAGGCGCAGGGTGCGGGTTTGCGCCCAGAGGGCGGCCAGTGGGGTGTCCTGGCTGACGCCGGCGCCGCCGTACCCCTGGATCGCCTTGTCGATCACCCACTCCGCCATCGCCGGCGTGCCGATCTTGATGGCTTGGATCTCGGTGTGCGCGCCCTTGTTGCCGACGGTGTCCATCAGCCAGGCCGTCTTGAGCACCAGCAGTCGGGCCTGCTCGATGCGGACCCGGGACTCGGCGATCCACTCCCGGACCACGCCCTGCTCGGCCAGCGGTCGGCCGAAGGCGATCCGTTCGTTGGCGCGGCGGCAGAGCAGCTCCAGTGCCCGTTCGGCCATCCCGATCAAGCGCATGCAGTGGTGGATCCGGCCCGGACCCAGCCGGGCCTGGGCGATGGCGAAGCCGGTGCCCTCGGCGCCGATCAGGTTCTCCGCGGGCACCCGGACGTCGGTGAAGTCGATCTCGGCGTGCCCGCCGTGCGAACCGTCGGTGTAGCCGAAGACGGTCATGCCCCGGCGCACGGTCACCCCGGGGGTGTCCCGGGGGACCAGCACCATGCTCTGCTGGCGGTGCCGGTCGGCGGTGGGGTCGGTCTTGCCCATCACGATGAAGATCTCGCAGCGCGGGTCCATCGCCCCGGACGACCACCACTTCCGCCCGTTGATCACGTACTCGTCGCCGTCGCGGGTGATCCGGGTGGCGATGTTGGTGGCGTCGGAGGATGCGACGTCCGGCTCGGTCATGCAGAACGCCGAGCGGATCTCACCCTCCAGAAGCGGCATCAGCCAGCGCTGCTGCTGCGCCTCCGAGCCGAACTCGGCCAGCAACTCCATGTTGCCGGTGTCGGGCGCCGCGCAGTTGACCGCCTCCGGCGCGAGGTGCGGGCTGCGCCCGGTCAGCTCGGCCAGGGGAGCGTACTGAAGGTTGGTCAGGCCGGCGCCGTAGCGCGGGTCGGGCAGGAAGAGGTTCCACAGGCCGCGCTTGCGGGCCTCCGCCTTCAGCTCGGCCAACACCGGGGTACGCGACCACGGGTCCCCGGCGGCCACCTGCTCGGCGTGCACGGCCTCGGCCGGGTAGACGTGCTCGGTCAGGAACCGGGTCAGCTCGTCGCGCAGCTCCTCGGTCCGGCTGTCGTATGAGAAGTCCATCACCGCTCCCTGGCGGCGGTCAGCCCGTGCGCGACCAGCGGTGCCACCATCTCGCCGATCCGGTCGAAGCCCTCGCCGAGCGTCTGCCCCAGCGTGTGGCGGTAGTGGATGCCCTCGCAGATGACCGCGAGTTTGAAACAGCCCAGTGCCACGTGCCAGTGCAGCGGCCCGACGTCCACGTCGCTGCGTCCGGCGTACCTGTCGATCAGCTCGCTGCCGGTGGGGAAGCCGGCGCGCGGGCCGAGCCCGTCGGCGACGGGGTTGCCCGCGGCGGTGTCGCTGCCGCAGAGCACGTCCCAGTACGTCAGCAGCAGCCCCAGGTCGGCGAGGGGGTCGCCGAGGGTGGCCATCTCCCAGTCGAGCACCGCGTGCACGGCGACCGGGTTGGCCGAGGCGAGGAGGTTGTCCAGTCGGTAGTCGCCGTGCACGATCCGGCCGGCGTTCGCGCCCTCCGGGGCGGTCGCCGCGAGCAGGTCACGCAGCTCGTCGATGCCGGGCAGCGGGCGGCTGCGGGAGCGGTCGAGCTGCCCGGCCCAGCGCCGGACCTGCCGGGCCAGGTAGCCCTCGGGGCGGCCGAAGTCGGCCAACCCGACCGTGGACGGCTCGACAGTGTGCAGCGCGGCGAGCGTGTCCATCATCGCCATGGCGAGGGCCCGGCGGCGCTCGTCGCCCAGCGGGTCGGTCTGCGCGCGGGTGCGGAACACCTCGCCGGGCATCCGCTCCATGAGGTAGAACGGCGCGCCGATCACCTCGGGGTCGGCGCAGAGCAGCAGCGCGCCCGGGACCGGCACCTCGGTCGGTGCCAGCGCCGAGATGACCCGGAACTCGCGGGCCATGTCGTGTGCGGTCGCCAGCACGTGCCCGAGCGGTGGGCGGCGCAGCACGACCTCGCGGTCGCCGATGCGCAGCAGGTAGGTGAGGTTGGACTTGCCGCCCGCGATCAGCTGGGCACGCAGCGGCCCGACGGCCAGCTCGGGTCGGTGCTGCGCCAGGTAGTCGGCGAGCCGGTTCAGGGCCAGCCCCGCCGGGGAGACGGGAACGGCCCCCGGCCGTGACTCATCGACGGCCGGATCGCTCATCCGACTAGTTGATGGCAGCCCGCTCACGTTGTCAAGGTCAGAATTTCCGCTCGGGACATGCCCCTGCAACAGGGACGAAATGGTCAACTACCAGGCTGGGGTCAGCCTGCCGGCCGCTCTTTCGCCGGCCCGCCGAGCGGAGGGACAGACATGTTGCTGCGAGTTCGGGTCACGCTGCCGGACCGTCCGGGCACCCTCGGTCAGGTCGCCCGCACACTGGGCGTCTCCGGGGCGGACATCGTCCAGGTGGTGGTCCTCGAACGGCTCGGCGGGCGCGCGGTCGACGATTTCACTGTCGTCTGGCCGGGCGCGGCGCGGGTGGAGCGGCTGCTGGCTGGCCTCGCGGCGATACCGGGCGTGCGGGTGGACGGTGTGTGGCGGGCGATCGGCGCGCCCACCACCACCGGCCAGGATGCCGAGCTGTTGGCGCAGGTCGCGGCCAACCCGGCCGACGGGTTGGCCACCCTGGTCGACGCGGTGCCCGGGTTGTTGGCCGCCGACTGGGCCGTGGCCGCCGTGGTGCCGGTCGACTGGGCCTCGCGGACCGGCGGTGGCGGGGCGACCGTGGGGCACGCGAGCTGGCGTACTCCGGTACCTCTGAGGCTGCCGGAGGTCACCCCGCTGCGCGGCCGGTCGATGACCACGCCCGACGGCACCCACCACGCGATCGCGCCGTTCGGCCGGGCGGGCCTGGTGCTGGTGGTGGCCCGCGAGCGCAGCGAGACCCTCTCCGCGGCGGCGTTCCACAGCACCGAGGTGGACCGGCTCACCCAGCTCGTCCGCGCCTGCGCGGTGATCCTCGGTGACCGCCTCGACCTCGTCGGCGCGCCGCCGGTGGTCGCCGGCCCCTGAACGGCCCGAGGAGTTCCCGGGCCGACACCGCCGGGCAACCGGGCGGCAACAGGCGCGGGTGAGGCTCTTACCGGGGAAGGGAGCCAACCATGACGTTGTGGCGAATCCGGGCGACGGTGGACGACCGGCCGGGTTACCTGTCGGTGCTCACGGCGAGCCTCGCGCTGCGCGGGGTCAACATCCTCACCGTGCAGGTGCAGCCCACCGAGCAGGGCGCGGTGGACGACTTCCTGGTCGACGCGCCGGACGCGCTCGACGAGGCCGAGCTGATCGCCGCCGTCGAGCGGGGTCGGGGCCGGGACTGTTGGGTGGCGCGCAGCGAGGCGCGTGGTCTGGCCGACCAGCCCACCCGGGTGCTCGGGCTGGCCAACCGGCTGGTGCGTGACCCGGACGCGACGGGTGAGGCGTTGCGGACCCTGCTCGCCGCCGACGTCGTCAGCTGGCGACCGGCGTCGGTGGGCGTCGAGCGGGGGATCACCGGGGCCAGCATGCTTTTGGCCGACCCGGCGGGCGGTTCGTTCGCGCTGCGCCGGGCCGCGCCCGACTTCACCCCGGCGGAGTACGCGCGGGCGCAGGCCCTGGTCGAGCTGGCGGCCACCGTGGCGCGCCGGGCCGCCGAACAGGTCACCCTGGTGCTGTTCGACGGCGCGGAGGTGGCGGTTCGGCCGGCCAGCGCCCACGACCTGTCCGGCGTCGTGGAGCTGCACGAGGCGTGCTCTCCGCGCAGCCGGCAGCGGCGTTATCTGGGCGGGGCGGCGCTGCCGGCGCCGGCCCGCCTGCGTCGGCTGTTGGAGCCGAGCCGAGGGCTGACACTGATCGCCACGACGGCCGGCGGCGACGGCACGGCCGAGTCGGTGGTCGCCATGGCGAACCTGCTCGGCGAGGGTGACGAGGCCGAGGTGGCGCTGCTGGTGCGGGACGACTGGCAGCGACGCGGGCTCGGCTCGGCGTTGCTGCGCCGGCTGGTTCAGCACGCCGACCGGTCCGGGTACGCGGCGCTGGTGCTGCACGTCCAGGCCACGAACGATCCGATGCTGCGTACGCTGCGTCGACTGGACCGGGCCGGCTCGGTCGAGCGCGACGGCGGGCTGCTCACCCTCACCGTCCCGCTCGCTGTGGCCGCCACGGCGGACCGGAAGGGCGCGCTCTCGCCTGGCGCCTGGTGAGGGCCCTGCTCAGGACCGGGGCGGCTCGCGGTGGCCCGACACGCAGAACCGGTTGCCCTCCGGGTCGGCGAGCACCACGTACGGCGGTTCGGTGGGATGTGGATCGGTGGGATAGTGCCGCCAGTCGACGATGCGGGCGCCGAGGGCGAGCAGCCGGTCGATCTCCTCGTCGAGGGGTCTCCCGCCGGCGTCCAGATCGATGTGGAGCCGGGGAAACTCCTGCACCGGGCTCTCGCTGAGGTCCATCGCGAGGGCCACGCCCGGGGCCCCCGGCGGCGGCTCCAGCACGATCCACTCGTCGCCGTCGAATCGGGGCTCCCGGCGGCGGTACCCGAGGGCCGCGGCCCAGAACGCACCCGCCCGCTCGGCGTCGGCCACTCCCAGGGAGAGCTGCTCGATCACTGCCATTGCCCGACGGTACGCGCGGACGGGGCCCCTGTGTGCGCCGAGCGTCCACAAGGGCACTCGCCCGTTGGGTTCGTCAGGTGGTGGGGTAGCTGTTGTAGTCGGGGAAGTTGCCGTAGAGCCGGCTGTCGCCGCCGACGGTGACCGCCTGCACCAGCAGGTCGCCGCCGACGAACGCACCCTTCCAGGAGGCGCCCCGGCCGCCGAACGGTTCGTCCCGGTCACCGCGTGAGCGCGGCTTGTTGATGCCCACCTTGAACGCCTGCAGGTCCACGGCGAGCTTGCCGGCCTCGTCGGTGTCGTCGCAGGCCAGCGAGGCCACCAGCGCGCCGTTGGAGGCGTTCATCGCGGCCAGCAGCTCGTCGGTGGTGTCCACCACGACGATCGTGTCGACCGGCCCGAACGGTTCGGCGTGCATCAGCCGGGACCGCCCGGGCGGGGCGAGCAGCACCGACGGCGCCACGTACGCCGAGGTGTCCTGTCCGGGTAGGAACGGCGCGCCGGTGAGCTTGCCCCGGTGCAGGGGGATCGCGCCGCCGCGGACCGCCTCGTCGACCTTGCGGCGCAGCTCGTCGGCCTTGGCGGCGCTGATCAGCGGGCCGAAGTCCAGCTCGGGCAGCGGGTCGCCGGTGGCCCAGTCGTCGCCGACGGCGAGCGGGTGACCGAAGCGGACCGAGCGGACGACCGGCAGGTACATGTCGAGGAACTCGTCGACCAGGTCGCGCTGCACCACGAACCGGGGGTACGCGGTGCAGCGCTGCTTGCCGTACTCGAAGCCCTTCCTGAGGTGCGTGGCGAGCAGGTCCCACTGGGAGAAGTTCCAGATGCCCCAGGCGTTGAGGCCCTCCTGCTCGATGAAGTGCCGCTTGTCGCTGTCGAGCAGCGCGGCGGCCACCTTGCCGCCGTTGGACCGGCCGCCGACGAACGCCACCGCGCCGATCTCGGGTGCCCGCACCAGCACCTCGGACAGCTCCCCGCCGCTGCCGGAGACGAGCGTGGCGGGCAGCCCGGCCCGGCGCATCAGCGCGTGCGCGACGGTCAGGCACACCGCGCCGCCCTGGGACGGGGTCTTGGCGATGACCGCGTTGCCGGCCAGGAGCTGCACCAGTTCGGCGTGCACCAGCACGCTCATCGGGTAGTTCCACGACGCGATGTTGCTGACCGGCCCGGGCAGTGGTTCGCGGCCGTCGGCGAGCATCCGGTCGATCTCGCCCGCGTACCAGCGGACGCCGTCGAGCGCCCGGTCCACGTCGGCGCAGGCCAGCCGCCACGGCTTGCCGATCTCCCACACCAGCAGCAGGGCGAGCAGGTCGCGGTGGGCGGTGAGCGAGTCCAGCGCGTCGGCGACCCGGGCCTTGCGGTCGGCCAGCGGGGTCCGGGCCCAGGTCCGGTGCGCGGTGGCGGCGTGGGCGACCGCGGCGCGCGCGGTGGGAGCGTCGACCCGGGGCAGGTTGATGAGGACGGTGTTGTCCACCGGGGTGCGGACCGCGACGGGCTGGCCGACCGCCCGCCATTCGCCCTCGACCAGGTTGTGCAGGGTGGTGACGCCGTCGACCTCGGCGCCGAACGCCTCCGGGGTGACGGCCATCGCGCGGGGCAGGATGTCGGTCCAGGCGGTGTCGTCGGCGAGTCGTAGTGCCATCGCTTCTCCTCAGGGTTGACCGGGGAGCGGCGGCGTCGACGGCACCGCTGGTGAGCGGTACTGTCTCGCGCTTGGTAGTGGGTCAGCAACAGTACGTTTGTCTGGTTGGACGCCGTTGGCACCGTTATGCCCGCCAGGCCGCTCGGGTGCCGAGGGTCTGAGCTGCGGATGTAGTACTCGTTATATCGACATCTGCCGATTATGTGATGTCGTCAACTGAGGTTACCCACGAGTACGCCGGGCGCGAGGTGGGACTGACACCCGCGACCGACCGCAGGAGCGAGATCCAGGGTTGGTCGCGGGCGTCCGCCGGTCTAGCTGGTGAAGGTGATGCGGTCGCGGCGTCGGCGCATCATCAGCAGGGCGCCGCCGCCGATCAGGGCGAGACCGGCGAGCGCGGTGCTGGCGGCGGCCGCGCCGGTGATCGGGAGGCTGCCCCCGTTGTCGCCGCCGCCACCACCGCCGCCAGCGCTCCCCGACGTGGAGGGCGATCCGCCCGGCGGCGTCGACTCCGTCGGCGGACCGGAAGGCGTCGGTGAACCGGTGGTCGGCGTGGGCGTCGGTGACCCGGTGCTGCCGGTGCCGGCGCAGGTGTGACTGAGGTTGAACTTGTCGCCCTCGCCGCTGACCTGGGCACTGCCGCCGGTCAGCGTCCATCCGGTCGGGGTGAAGAGGTAGGCGTGCTTGACCTGCTTGTCCCCGTTGCCGTTGGCGGACAGGAAGTCGGTGTAGGGGTCCGTGGGGTCCGGCACGGTCACCCGCACCGACGCGCCCCCGGTGTCCGTGAAGGTCAGGGTCAGGCTCCGGAAGTCGCCGGCCTTGTTGGTGGGCAGCACGAAGTGCCAACCGTCCTGGTTGGCGGGTCGGGTGCCGAACTTGGGGTCCTTGCACTCCTGCTGGAACTTCCCCGCCGTCGCCCCGACGTGGGCCGGGTTGAGGGGGACGGTGCTCAGCGCCCAGGCCGGGGAGGTGATGGCGAGTGCGGCCGTGGTGGCGGCCGTGCAGATGGCCGCGCGCGTCAGGCGCCGACGCAGTGGCATGAGGATTCCTCCGGTATGGGGGTCGAGGGGGCGGCCCATGATCCATCCGCAGGGGTCGTCAGCGGCATCGGCCAACCGGGCTGAGCGGGGGCGACGTCCTGGACGGAAGTGGCTACCGGGTCGACTTTCCCGGCTGCCGTGCGTGTGTCGTGGTAACGCGTACGAGCCTTGCGGCGCTGTCCGCGCTTGCGGGCTTCCCAACCGGCGGCCGGCCCATTACATTGTCGGTTATCCATGGGAGCGCTTCCACGGCCTGTGGTCACACCGCCACCCCGCTGTCGCCGGTGGCCGTGCCGCCCGTACGCCGTCCCGCGTCGGTGCGACCGCCGGCGGCGCCTCCGACAGGAGCCCGCCATGCGCCACCTGACCCGGCCGTCCAGCGGCCAACCCGGTCGGTCACCGGTCGCCGACCAGCCCTGGCCGCGGCGGCTGCTGGCCGCCGGCGTCGCCCTGCTCACCGGGCTGTCCCTCGTGGCAGCCGGGCCGACGACGTCGCCCGCCGCCGCCGCACCCGCGGCGACGTACAACTACGCCGAGGCGTTGCAGAAGTCGCTGCTCTTCTACGAGGCGCAGCAGTCCGGTCGACTGCCCGACTGGAACCGGGTCTCCTGGCGCGGCGACAGCGCGCTCACCGACGGCGCCAGCGCGGGGGTGGACCTCACCGGCGGCTGGTACGACGCCGGCGACCACGTCAAGTTCGGCTTCCCGATGGCGTTCAGCGCCACCATGCTCGCCTGGGGGGCGGTCGAGTACCGCAGCGGCTACACCGCCTCCGGGCAACTGCCGCACCTGCTCAACAACCTGCGCTTCGTCAACGACTACTTCATCAAGGCGCACCCGTCGGCCAACGTCCTCTACGGACAGGTCGGCAAGGGCGACGACGATCACAAGTGGTGGGGTCCGGCCGAGGTGATGCCGATGGCGCGGCCCGCGTACAAGATCGATGCGAGCTGTGGCGGCGCGGACCTGGCGGGGGAGACGGCGGCCGCGATGGCCGCCTCCTCGATGGTGTTCCGGCCCACCGACGCGACCTACGCCGACCGGCTGCTCGGGCACGCCCGGCAGCTCTACACCTTCGCCGACACGGTGCGGAAGTCCTACCACGAGTGCATCACCGACGCCACGAGCTTCTACCGTTCGTGGAGCGGCTGGCAGGACGAGCTGGTCTGGGCCGCGATCTGGCTGCACCGGGCCACCGGCGAGGCCAACTACCTGGCCAAGGCCGAGAGCGAGTACGACAAGCTCGGCACCGAGAACCAGTCCACCACCCGCTCCTACAAGTGGACCATCGCCTGGGACAACAAGCAGTTCGGCGCGTACGTGCTGCTGGCCAACCTGACCGGCAAGCAGAAGTACGTCGACGACGCCAACCGGTGGCTGGACTACTGGACCGTCGGGGTGAACGGGCAGCGGGTGCCGTACTCGCCGGGCGGGATGGCGGTGCTCGACTCCTGGGGCGCGTTGCGCTACGCCGCGAACACCTCCTTCGCCGCGCTGGTCTACAGCGACAAGACCACCGACACCACCCGCAAGGCGCGCTACCACGACTTCGCGGTCCGGCAGATCAACTACGCGCTCGGCGACAACCCCCGCAACTCCAGCTACGTCATCGGGTTCGGCGCCAACTCGCCGAAGAACCCGCACCATCGCACCGCACACGGCTCCTGGTGGGACAGCCAGACCGTGCCCGTCGAGACCCGGCACACCCTCTACGGCGCGCTGGTCGGTGGCCCGTCCTCGGCCAACGACGCGTACAGCGACAGCCGGTCGGACTACGTGATGAACGAGGTCGCCACCGACTACAACGCCGGCTTCACGTCCGCGCTGGTCCGGCTGACCTCCGAGTACGGCGGCACGCCGCTGGCGAACTTCCCGGTCGCCGAGACGCCGGACATCGACGAGCTGACCGTGGAGACCACCGTGACGCAGGCCGAACCTCGGGCCACCGGGCTCAAGGTGATGGTCTACAACAAGTCCGCGTTCCCGGCCCGGGCGCTGACCGACGGCCGGTTCCGGTACTACTTCCGGCCCGACGGCACCGGCCCGGTGCAGGTCACAGCCGGCTACACCCAGGGTTGCCCGTCCCCGACCACGGCCAAGCAGTTCAGCGGCGACATCTGGTACGTCGAGGTGGACTGCGCCGGGTACACCATCGCCCCGGCGGGTCAGTCGCAGCACCGGATGGAGGTCCAGTTCAAGGTCGGTGTGCCGGAGGGTGGCACCTGGGACCCGACCAACGACCCGTCGTACCAGGCCACCGCCGGGCCCAACCGGAAGGTGCCGCTCTACTCCGGGGCCACCCGGGTCTG
The DNA here is from genome assembly GCF_022229015.1 of Micromonospora foliorum. Lineage (GTDB taxonomy): Bacteria > Actinomycetota > Actinomycetes > Mycobacteriales > Micromonosporaceae > Micromonospora > Micromonospora foliorum. Next base: position 3,561 of record NZ_JAKKFF010000526.1, on the reverse strand, counting down.
GGGCGACGAGCCGGGCCCGGTCGTGCCGGACACCACCAAGCCGACCGTCCCGGGCACCCCGGTGGCGTCCAACCTCGGCCCCCGCACGGTCACCCTGACCTGGGCGCCGTCCACGGACAGCGGCGGCAGCGGCCTCGCCGGGTACGACGTCCGCGAGTTCATGGTCGGTAACGACGTGGTGGCGACCCGGCGGGTCACCGAGAACTCGATCACCATCACCACGTTGCTGCCGGAGCGGACGTTCGAGTACACCATCGTGGCGCGCGACGGCGCGGGCAACGAGTCGGCTGCCTCGCCGAAGCTCAGTGTGACCACGCCACCGGCCGGCACCGTCGACACCACCGCGCCGAGCACGCCCGGCACGCCGGTCGCCTCGGCCGTCACCGCCACCGGGCTCACCCTGGCCTGGACCCCGTCGACCGACAACGTGGGCGTCACCAGCTACCGGGTCTATCGCGAGGCAGGCGCCACCGACGTGCTGGTCGGCTCGCCGACCGGCACCACGCAGGCGGTGTCCGGGTTGACCGCCTCGACGGCGTACCAGTTCTACGTGGTGGCCGTGGACGCGGCCGGCAACACCTCCGCGGCGTCCACGCCGGTCGCGGTGACCACCGCGGCCCCGCCGGTCGGCGGCACCTGCACGGTGGGGTACGCCACCACCGACTGGGGCACCGGCTTCACCGCCAACGTGTCGATCACCAACACCGGCACCACCGCGATCAACGGCTGGGCCCTGCGGTTCGGCTTCTCCGGCGGGCAGAGCGTCGGCCAGGGCTGGTCGGCGGCGGTCAGCCAGAGCGGCGCGGCGGTGACCGCCACGAACCTGTCCTACAACGGCACGATCGCGCCCGGCGCGTCGGTGAGCTTCGGCTTCAACGGCACGTACAGCGGCGCCAACCCGAAACCGACCGCCTTCACCGTCAACAACACCCCCTGCGCCATCGCCTGACCGGCACCGCGACGAGATCTTGGACAGTTACCGTTCCGCGCGAACGGTAACTGTCCAGATCTGCCGCGACACCGCTGACCCCGGCGGCTCGGCGTCAGCCGGTGAGGTCGTCGGCGAGCAGGTCCATCAGCAGGCCGTCGTGCCAGCGCCCGTCCGCGCCCCGCTCGTAGCGGCGCAGCACCCCGACCGGGCGGAAACCAACCTTCGCGTACGCCCGGATGGCGGCGCTGTTCGCCGCGGCCGGGTCGATGGTGAAGCGGTGGTGGCCGTACTCGTCGATCAGGTGTCGGGCCAGGGTGCGGATGGCGTCACCGCCGAGGCCGGCGCCGCGCTCAGCCGGGTCGAGGAAGACGTCCAGGCTGGCGTGCCGGTAGTCGGGGTCCGCCTCGGCGTACCACTGGATCGCGCCGATCACCCGGCCGTCGTGCTCGATCGCGTACACGTGCAGGTCGTCGTCGGCGAGGTCGGCGCGGACGGAGTCGGTCAGGTCGTCGCCGCCCCGCCACCACCGGCGTACCTCCGGGTCGGCCCGGATCGCCGCGAGGGCCGGCACGTCCGCGACTGTCGCCGGTCGTAGTGTCACCGCCCGCCCCCGCAGCATCGACTTAGCCCCGGATCTCGCCGTGCTCGACGCAGACCGCCGACCAGCCCACCGGCAGCACCTGCACCTTCATCCGACGTCGGCAGCGGGGGCAGAACCGGGGCGGCTCCAACTGGCGGGCCGACGCGCAGGCCGGGTGGGCGGTGGCCGTCGCCGACTCACCGCACCGGTCGCACCACGGCCCCGTCGTCGTCATGGTCGTCACAGCGTGGCGGAGAGAGCCTTGACCGGCATCTTCAGCTCGTTCAACAGCTCCAGGTCGGCGGTCGCCGGTCGACCGAGCGTGGTCAGGTAGTTGCCGACGATCACCGCGTTGATGCCGCCGAGCAGACCATCGCGGGTGCCGAGGTCGCCGAGGGTGATCTCGCGACCACCGGCGTACCGCAGGATGGTGCGCGGCATGGCCAGCCGGAACGCGGCGATGGCGCGCAGCGCGTCCTTGCCCTCCACCACCGGGCGGTCACCGAGCGGGGTGCCGGGCCGCGGGTTGAGGAAGTTGAGCGGCACCTCGTGCGGGTTCAGCTCGGCGAGCTGCGCGGCGAACTCGGCCCGCTGCTCGACGGTCTCACCGAGGCCGAGGATGCCGCCGCAGCACACCTCCATGCCGGAGTCGCGAACCATCCGCAGCGTCTCCCAGCGCTCCTCCCACGAGTGGGTGGTGACCACGTTGGGGAAGTACGACCGGCAGGTCTCCAGATTGTGGTTGTAGCGGTGCACGCCCATGTCGACCAGGTCGTCGACCTGCTCCTTGCTGAGCATGCCCAGCGACGCGGCGACCTGGATGTCGACCTCCGCCTTGATGGCGGCGACGCCCTCGCGCATCTGCTTCATCAGCCGGGCGTCCGGGCCGCGGACCGCGGCGACGATGCAGAACTCGGTCGCCCCGGTCGCGGCGGTCTGCTTCGCCGCCTCGACCAGCGACGGGATGTCCAGCCAGACCGAGCGAACCGGCGAGGTGAACAGGCCCGACTGCGAGCAGAAATGGCAGTCCTCCGGACAGCCGCCGGTCTTGAGCGAGACGATCCCCTCGACCTCGACCTCCGGGCCGCACCAGCGCATCCGCACGTCGTGAGCGAGCTGGAGGGCGGCGGGCAGGTGCTCGTCGGGCAGGTTCAGCACGGCGAGGATGCCGGCCTGATCGAGGCCGACACCGTCACCCAGGACCTGGGTCCGGGCCTGGTCGAGGATCTCTGGCATGGCTCGTACCCTACAAGGCCGCCCGATCAGCCGGAATGACCTGGCGGCCCGGTGGTGCCTGGCACCGAGTGGAATCGTCGGGCCGGTGGCGGCGGGTGGTAATTTCGCCCGGCGGGTGTCGGGCTGACCGGCACGCACAGCGGGGGAGGGTGACGGTGGCGGACTGGCTGGCGGCGCTCGACCGCCGCGCGCAGCTGCGGGCCAAGGCCGGGCTCACCCGGCGACTGCATCCGCGTCCGGCCGACGATCGGATGACCGATCTGGCCGGCAACGACTACCTCGGCCTGGCCACCCACCCGGAGGTCACCGCCGCGGCCACGGCGGCCCTTTCGGCGTACGGGCTGGGGGCGACCGGGTCGCGCCTGGTCCGGGGCTCCACCGACGCGCACCGGGCGCTGGAGGAGGACCTGGCCCGCTGGCTGGGCACCGACGGCGCCCTGGTCTTCTCCTCCGGCTACCTGGCCAACCTCGGCGCGCTGCGGGCGCTGGTCCAACCCCGGACGCTGCTCGTCTCCGACGCGCACAACCACGCGTCGCTCATCGACGGCTGCCGCCTCTCCGGTGCGGAGACGGTGGTCACCCCGCACGCCGACGTGGACGCGGTCGCCGCCGCGCTCGCGGCGGCTCCGGGCCGTCCGGCGGTGGTGGTCACCGAGTCGGTGTTCTCGGTCGACGGTGACCTCGCCCCGCTGGCTCGGCTGCACGCCGTGGCCCGCCGCCACGGCGCGCTGCTGCTTGTCGACGACGCGCACGCGCTCGTCCTGACCGGCCAGATCGGAAGAACGTGGGTTTGGGAAAGAGTGGAGATCTGAGG
>NZ_JAKKFF010000525.1 GCF_022229015.1 Micromonospora foliorum | reverse complement strand
CGGTCAGGCCGGGCGGGCGCGGTCAGGCCGGGCGGGCGCCGACGGCGTCGCGGATCTCGGCGCCCACCGCGCCCTCGACGGCCCTGGCGCAGTGTGCGCAGCAGAAGAAGCGGCCGTTGACCTCGACGCCGTGCCCGACGATCTTGACCTGGCAGTGCTCGCAGATCGGTGCCATGCGCTGGATCGCGCACTCGAACGAGTCGAAGGTGTGCACGTCGCCGCTGACGGTGTGCACCTCGAACGCCATCCAGTAGTCGTTGCCGCAGACCTCGCAGGTTGCCACCGAAAACCTCCGTTAAGTGGACAAGTGCCTACAGAATCTCGCAGAGAGGCCGCGACGTGGGGCGGAACGTCGACGCCTGGCTACAACAGCGGCGTGTCGGCGTCGGCGTGTTGCCCGTTATGCCGGGTGAACCGCCGCAACCCCCGGAGGATCACCGTGATCAAGCGCAACAGACTCTTCGGCAACCAGACCCGGGTCACCTTCTGCCTGCCCCGGGATGTCCCGCCCGGCCCGGTGAGCGTCGTCGGCTCCTTCAACGGCTGGCAGCCGGGCCGGCACGAGTTGGTGGCCCGCCGCGACGGCACCAGAACGGTGACCGTGAAGCTGCCGCCGGGGGAGCACCGGTTCCGGTACCTCGGCACCGGCGGTATCTGGTTGGACGACGAGTCGGCCGACCAGGTCGACGACCGGGGCAGCCTGCTCCGGCTCTGAGAAGAAAACTGCCGTCATCGATGGATTTATCGATGGGAGTCTTTACTGTTAACAATGTTTAAATTACCTTGGGGGCACCCACCGGACCCTGGAGAAGGAGCTGTCCCGATGCGTCGAAGAATCACCGTCCCGCTGGTGGCGGCGGGTGCCGTCGCCGCCACCCTCACCGTCGCCGCCCCCGCGCAGGCGCATGGCTACGTCTCCGCCCCACCGAGCCGGCAGGCGCTCTGCGCGCAGGGCCGGGTGCCCGACTGCGGGCAGATCAAGTACGAGCCGCAGAGCGTCGAAGGGCCCAAGGGCCTACGCAGCTGCAATGCCGGAATCGCCCAGTTCGCCGTCCTCAACGACGACAGTCGCGGCTGGCCGGCAACCTCGGTGGGCAGCTCGCTCACCTTCACCTGGGTGAACACCGCCCGGCACGCCACCAGCAACTGGGAGTACTGGATCGGCAACACCCGGGTCGGCGTGGTCAACGGCAACGGCCAGCAGCCGGGCGCCACGGTGTCGCACAACGTCAATCTGGGCGGCTTCTCCGGCCGGCAGAAGGTCCTCGCGGTGTGGAACATCTCCGACACGGCGAACGCCTTCTACTCCTGCATTGACGTGCAGATCGGCGGCGGCGGGTCGAACCCGACCCCCACCCCCACCACCTCACCCACCCCGCGGCCCACCCCGACCAGCACGCCGACCACTCCGCCCGCGCCGGGCGGCACGTGGACGACGGGCCGGGCGTACCAGGTCGGCGACCAGGTCACCTACGGCGGAGCGACGTACCGCTGCCGGCAGGCGCACACCGCAATCCCGGGCTGGGAGCCGCCGAACGTACCGGCGCTCTGGCTCCAGGTCTGACCGCACGGGTGCGGCCCCTGGTCGCACCCGTGTCGCCGCTCTCGCGTGAACGGAGCAATCGGCATGCCCCGCCGTACCCCGCTGGCGTCCCTCGTTGCCGCTCTGCTGCTCACCGGAGCCTGCGCCGGACCGCCCACGGCGAGCCCGTCGGCCCTGCCGCAGCCGGCCCCCGCGTCCCCGGCCGGCTCGGCGGCGGCCGGGTCCGCGGGTGCCGGTCCTGCGATCGACGCGGACGCGATGAGCGGGATCGACGTGGTGTTCCTGAGCACCATGGTCGGGCACAGCGAACGCACCCTGCAGATCGTCCGGCTGGCCCGGGACCGGGTGCGCGACGACGCGCTGCGCACCCTGGCCGCCGCTGTCGAAGCGACCGAGGCCGACGAGCTGGCCGCCATGCGCGGCTGGTTGCCCACCACCGGGCCGGGCGCCAGCGCGGCCGCACACCACCACGACGGGCACGGTGACGACGCCGCGCTCGACCGGCTGCGGACCGCGCCGGACGCGGACGTCGACCGGGTGTTGCGCGAGGTGCTCGCCGACCACCAGCGAGCGGCCGCCGACCTGGCCCGGTCCCACGTCGGCGTCGGCCGCAACGAGCGGGTCCGCGACCTGGCCCGACGCATCGAGCAGTCCCGGGCCGCCGAGGTCGAGCTGCTCAGGGGTACGCCCTGAGCGCGGTCACTCCCTGAGCGCGGTCACGCCCTGGGTGCCCGGGTCAGCGGGGTTCCAGCTTGATGGAGACCGAGTTGACGCAGTGCCGGGTGTCCTTCGGGGTGAAGCCCTCACCGTGGAAGACGTGCCCGAGGTGACTGTCGCAGCGGGCGCAGCGGATCTCCGTACGGGCCATGCCGAGGGTGCGGTCCTCGATTTCCTTGACCCGGCCCGGGATGGCGTCGTCGAAGCTCGGCCAGCCGCAGTGCGAGTCGAACTTGGTGTCACTGGAGAACAGCTCCAGCCCGCAGGCGCGACAGTGGTAGACCCCCTGGGTCTTCGTGTCGACGTACTCGCCGGTCCACGGGCGTTCGGTGCCGGCCTCCCGCAGGACATGGAACTCCTCGGGGGTCAGTCGGACCCGCCACTCTTCGTCGGTACGGGGCAGCTCGTTGTCGTCAAGACTCACCCGTCAACGGTACGTCGAACGTCGGGGCCGTGGCATAAGGTCGCGGGATGGGTGGCACCAAGGCTTCGGCCGCAGAGGTCGAGGTGGCCGGGCACACCGTCCGACTGAGCAGTCCGGATCGAGTGATCTTCCCGCAGCGGGGGTTCACCAAGGCGGACGTCTTCCACTACTACCTCGCGGTCGGCGACGGGATCATGCGCGCCCTGCGGGACCGGCCGACCACCCTGCAACGCTTCCCCGAGGGCGTCGAGGGCGAGGCGTTCTTCCAGAAGCGGGTGCCCACCCGCGGGGTGCCGCCCTGGGTGACGACGGCGCAGATCACCTTCCCGAGCGGTCGGAACGCGGCGGAGCTCTGCCCGGCCGACCTGGCGCATGTGGCCTGGGCGGCCCAGATGGGCACCATCGTCTTCCACCCGTGGCCGGTGCGGGCCGCCGACGCCGACCGCCCCGACGAGCTGCGCATCGACCTGGACCCGCAGCCCGGCACCGACTTCGCCGACGCGGCGCGGGCCGCCGGCGAGGTCCGCGCGCTCCTCGACGAGCTGGGGGCGACCGGCTGGCCGAAGACCTCCGGTGGCCGGGGCGTGCACGTCTACCTGCGCATCCAACCCCGCTGGACGTTCACCGAGGTGCGCCGGGCCACCATCGCGCTGGCCCGGGAGGTGGAGCGCCGCAACCCCGACCTGGTCACCACCGCCTGGTGGAAGGAGGAGCGCGGCACCCGGGTCTTCGTCGACTTCAACCAGATGGCGCGCGACCGCACGATCGCGTGCGCGTACTCGCTGCGGGCCAACGCGCGGGCCACCGTCTCGGCCCCGGTCACCTGGGACGAGCTACCCGACGTCGACCCGGACGACTTCGACCTGCGCACCGTGCCGGCCCGGCTCGCCGAGCGGGGTGATCCGCACGCCGGCATCGACGACGCACCGTGGGACATCACCCCGCTGCTGGAGTGGGCCGAGCGCGACGCCGCCGCCGGTCAGGGCGACCTGCCGTACCCGCCGGACCACCCGAAGATGCCGGGCGAGCCCAAGCGCGTGCAGCCGAGCCGCGCCAAGCGCCCTCCGGAGGACGAGAGCGCCTGAGCTAGGTGCGCTAGTCGAGCCGTGTGCGGTCGCCGAGCGTCACAGGCATGACCCCGGGTCCACCGCCGTGCCGATGATCGCGAACAGCATCCGGCGGAACACGTCGACCTCGGTCTGGCTGAAGCCGGCCATCGCGTTCCGCTCCGCCTCCTCGCTGGCGTCGGCGACCTGCGCCCGTACCTCCTCGCCGGCGGCCGTGATCGCCGGAATGCGCAACCGGCGGTCGCGGGGGTCGGAGTGGCGGACGACGAGGTTCTTCTGTTCGAGCCGATCGAGTTGGGTCATGAGCGTGGTCTTGTCGAGCCCGAGCGCTCTGGCCAGCTCGACCTGAGTCAGCCCGGGTGTCTTGTCGAGGGCGCTCAACACGATGTAGTCCCGCAGCTGGAGGCCGTGCCTCTCGGCCTGTTCGCCGGTCACCACGTGCATCCGCTGGGCCGCGCGGTGCAATAGCCAGGTGATCTCGGAGTCGAGCGACGGCGCTGGTCCAGCGGTCATCGCGACGCACCCTCAAGCAGCGGGATGCCCTCGTAGGCGCGATGGTCGTGGGCGGGGACGACCTGCATCAGCTCGGTCAACGCGGCCGATCGCAGGAGGCCCTGGCGCACCTGTTCGGCGTCGCTGTCGGCGAGGGTCCGTAGCAGCCAGGGGCGTTCCACCCTCCGATGGACTCCATCAAGTTGCCAGGTCAGGTCGCCGATGAACGCGTAGCGCCGCCCCGCTGGGAGGGTCACGAACGCGACCACGGACCCCGTCGTGTGGCCGCCGGCCAGCGCCAGCACCAGTGACCCGTCGCCGTGGACGTCGAAGCTCGCGGAGAAGCCGAGGTACGCGGGGCCGTCGAAGGAGTATTCGCGGATCTCGTGACCGGGCGAGACGGCCCGGAAGACCTTGCCGTCACCGGCACTGGCGGCGTACTCAAGCTCGCCCCTGTTCATCCAGACCGGCAGGTCGAGCGAGTCCAGGCCGCTCGCGTGGTCCCAGTGCGAGTGCGTCAGGAACACCCCGCTGAGCCTGGTGCGGTCGTAACCACTGTCGTCGAGCTGCTCGCGCACCGTTCGGGTGGCCTGGAAGGGGGCGCGGGCGAACCGCGGCTGCATGGCGACATGCGCGGCGACGTTGGCCCCGAAGCCGGCATCGATGAGGAAGTCGCCGTTCGGGTGCCGTACGAGGATGGCCGTGGCGGCGAACTGCCGCTTGTCGTAGAACGAGCCGCCCCGGACGGCGAAAGCCGCCCGCGTCTCGTAGCTGCCGGTGGGCAGTTGGTAGATCGCCATGTCGGGTGGCGGCGTCGCCTCGGGAAGGGCGTCCGTCCACGGCTCGGGGGCAGGAAGGGTCTTCACGACTCGATCGTACGACCTCAGATCGTCTGAGGCCAGATGAAGTGTCCCATCCGGGGCTGTCGTACGCCTGTTCTAAGGTCTGTCTGTGATCGATGCGTTGGCGCGGGCGGACACTGCGGTGGCGAGCTGTGCCGACGCCGCCGTCTGGGCTCTCTCCGAGCACAACCTGATGAGCCCGGACCGCCGTCGGCGTGAGGATCATCACCAGGCCAGGGTGGCCCTACCCGCCCCTGGAACGAAGCTGCCACGCCATTTTTCGACAGCTCTCTGGAGCCGTCGGCTGCCATCAGCCCTTGGGTAGCTGACCACCCCCGGAGGGCTGGCCCGCGACCTCCCGATCCGGTGCCGCCAGAGCGGCCAGGGCCTCGGCGCTGCGGCTGCCCGACTCAGGCGTGCCGACCAGCAGTTGCTGACCGGGAGCATCCCGGACGTCAAAGGTCTGGTAGGTCAGCTCGACCCGCCCTGCCTCGGGGTGGTGTATGACCTTGAACATGCGGGTCAGGCCCTGCACAGTCTGGTCCGCCCAAAGGGCGCCGAACTCCGGCGAGTCCCGTCGCATGTCAGTTACGAGCGCCCGGATCTGGGGATCTTCCGGGAAGAGGTCGGCGTTGAGTCGTAGGGCGTGTACGACGTTCTCGGTCAGGGCCGGCCAGTCGGGGAAGACGGTGCGGGCCTGCGGATGCTCGAACAGCACCCGGACCATGTTGGTCGGGCCCGTGAACGGGGACAGCAGGGCAGCCGCCACGCTGTTGGTGGCCAGCACTTGGAACGCTGGACTGAGCACGTAGGCGGCGGAGGTGGGAAAGGCGTCCAGCAGCCGCAGCAGGGCGGGGTGGACGGAGTCCCGGGTGTTGTCCGGGCCGAGGCGAGGGTGGAGCCGGGCGAGCCGGAAGAGATGGCCGCGCGCGTCCGGGTCGAGGCGCAGGGCCCGGCCGATCGCGTCGAGCACCTGCGCCGAGGGGTTGCGCTCCCGGCCCTGCTCGAGGCGGGCATAGTAGTCGGCGCTCACCCCGGCCAGGACTGCGATCTCCTCGCGGCGCAGCCCCGGTACCCGGCGGTCGCCGCCCCCGTGCAGTCCGGCCTCTTTCGGGTCCACTCGGGCGCGGTTGGCCCGAAGGAATTCCCCGAGCCGGTTTGAATCGGGCATGTCGACCAGCCTAAGACTCCTGGCTGAGATCCCCGGCCAGCTGCCGGCTTCGCTGGCCCGTCCGCTGAATCGCCCAATCCGCAGGTCGAGGCGTACGGGACAGAGCACCCTGAATCGAATGAAACGTACGTGGTGCCAGGGTGTCGCGCACCCAGGAAGCCTCACCCTTCCCGGGCTCGCGTACCAGCCGGATGGTTGAGCAGCGGCGCTTGGTCGCAGGCCCGAAGCACAACAGGAGGATCAATGGGAGACAGTTCCGCCTCGAAGATCATTCTCATCACCGGCGCAAGTAGTGGTATCGGTGCGGCAACCGCCCGCCGGCTGGCCGCCGACGGCCATCACGTCGTGCTGGGTGCCCGGCGCGTCGACCGGCTCGCCGCACTCGTCGACGAACTGCGCGCCGCCGGTGGCACCGCCGAGCACCATGAGCTCGACGTCACGAGCCGTGACAGCGTGCTCTCCTTCGTCGAGGGCACCCACAACCGGCACGGCCGCATCGACGTACTGGTCAACAACGCCGGCGTGATGGCCCTGTCGACCCTCGACGCGCTGCGGGTTGACGAGTGGGACCAGATGGTCGAGGTGAACCTGCGCGGCACCTTGAACGCATCGCCGCCGCACTGCCGCTGATGCGGGCCCGCGGCACAGGGCACATCATCAACATCGGCTCTACCGCCGGGTACCGCGTCGACCCGACGGCCGCGGTCTACTGCGCCACCAAGTACGCGGTCCGGGCGCTTACCGAAGGGCTGCGCCAGGAGAGCCGAGACGTCCGGGTAACCCTGGTCAACCCCGGCTACACCCACTCGGAACTCACTGAGCGGGGAGGCGACCCTCAGGTGCGTGCTGCCGCCCACGCGGCGGCCGAGGAGCTGGGAATGCCTGCCTCGGCAGTCGCCGACGCGATCGCCTACGCCATCACCCAGCCCGACAGCGTCGACGTCAACGAGATCATCATGCGGTCCACGGTGCAGGGCTGATCGCACACCACGAGGAGGGCAAACATGAGCGAAGCGCTCGAGATGACGACGTTCCGGCTCGTCTCCGGCCTCACCGGCGCCGACTTCGTCAACGCCAACGACGACATCAACGAATACCTGCGACGGCAGCCCGGCTTCCGGTGGCGTCGGATCGTGCAGGACGACGGCGGCACGATCACCGACATCGTCGCGTGGGACTCCGCCGCCGACGGCCGGCGCAGCGCCTCGGGGATCATGACCGAGATGGCCGGCTCCCCGGTGCACGCCACCATCGACCACGCCACGGTCGACTTCCGGATCGTCCCGGTGCTGCAACACACCAGCTGACCCCGGCGCCCATACGGTCGCCACACCTGGTCACCCCGATCGTGACCAACGCGAAGAAGGCGGCCGACTCGCTGGACTGGGTCGTGCGCGAGACGGACATGCGCTATGACGGGCCCGCCCACCTGGTGTTGGCCACCCAGCGCCCCTCGGTCGACGTGGTGACCGGTCTGATCAAGGCGAACGTGCCGTCCCGGCTGGCCTTGTCTACCTCATCCCTCGCGGGCTCCCGGGTCATCCTCGACCAGCCCGGCGCGGAAAGCTGCTCGGTCAAGGAGACGGGCTGTTCCTGCCGATGGGCGCCTCCCGGCCTGCGCGGATCCAGGGTGCCTGGGTCACGGAGAAGGAAATCGCCGGAGTCGTCGCGCACTGCAAGAGCCAGCGCACCCCGACTTCCGTCCAGACGTGCTCGGGCCGCCGGCGGAAGCGAAGCGTCCAGTCGCGGAGGGCGTCGGCGAGGTCCGCGACCGGTGAATGAATTCGGGGTCCGCTGCATCGAGGGGGTGCAGCGGACCCTTGCTGCCTCCGGTTGGCACAGTGAGTCCGTTAACACCGGCCGAACGACCTCAGCCGCGTGCACCGCCGCCGCTCGGTGTGACCTGACGCATTAGACAACTTTCGAGAATATGTCTAGGCTGTCTAGCGTGAGCAACGTGGAGTTCAGCGACGACCCGAAGCGCGCCGGCGTCCTGGCCGCAGCGGTCGGGGTGTTCGGCCGCTACGGATTTCAGAAGACGTCCATGGAGGCGGTCGCCAAGGCGGCCGGCATCTCCCGGCCGGGCCTGTACCTGATGTTCCCCAACAAGGAGCAGCTGTACCGGGCCACCATGCGGGGCGTCATGGAACGCGCCCAGCGGGCAATGGAGGAGCGCTTTGCCGACCAGGCGCTGAGCTTCGACGAGCGGATCGTGGCGGGCCTGGACGCGCTGATGGGTCCCTACATCGACACCCAGGTGGCACGCGACCTCAACGAGCTGCTGGAGAACAGCGGGCCCCAACTGGGCTCGATGTTCCACGACTACCAGGAGCGGGCCCGCAGCACGCTGAGCACCCACATCGGCGCTCTCGCCCCGCCCGGCCTGCTCGACGCCGAGCTGACCGCGGACGACCTGATGGACCTGCTCTTCTCCGCCGCGCTGACCTGGAAGTCGACCTCGGTCACCCGCGACGACTTCCGCGACCGGATCCGTCGGGCGCTGCGACTGATCCGCCGCGCCGCAGCCTGACCCCGCCCACCTCCCCATCGCAGATTTTCTGCACCCTAGGAGTTCCGAAATGTCACGAATCGTCACCTCTTTCTCGGCCCAGTCGACCGCCGCCGAGGTGATCGCCGGCGTCGACCTCACGGGCCGTCGGGCGGTGGTCACCGGCGGCGCGTCCGGCATCGGCCTGGAGACCGCCCGCGCGCTTGCTAACGCCGGAGCCGACGTGACGGTGGCCGTCCGCGACACCGCCGCCGGAGAGCGCGCCGCCGCCGACCTCACGGCCGGCGGCACGCCGGGCACCATCCGGGTCGCCCACCTCGACCTGGCCGACCGCGCCTCCATCGACGCCTTCGTCACCGGCTGGACGGGCCCGCTGCACATCCTGGTCAACAACGCCGGTGTCATGGCCCTGCCGGAGCTGACCAGGACCGCCGAGGGCTGGGAGAGGCAGTTCGCCATCAACCACCTCGGTCACGCCGAGCTGACCCTGGGGCTGCACGACGCACTCGCCGCCGCCCACGGCGCCCGGATCGTCGTCGTCAGCTCCTCGGCGCACCAGCAGTCCCCGGTCGTCTTCGATGACATCCACTTCATCGCCCGGCCCTACGAGGCATGGTCGGCCTACGGCCAGTCGAAGACCGCGACGATCCTGTTCATCGTCGCCCTGGCCCACAGGTGGGCCGCCGACGGCATTACCGCCAACGCCCTGCACCCCGGCGGCATCATGACCAACCTGCAGCGACACCTCGACGACGCGCAGCTGCGCTGGGTCGGCGCGGTGGACGAGCAGGGCAACCGCCTGGAGGTGCCGCCGGGCTGGAAGACCCCGCAGCAGGGCGCGGCCACCTCGGTCCTGCTCGCCGCCTCCCCCGAGGTCGACGGCGTCACCGGCCGCTACTTCGAGGACGCCAACGAGGCCCTGGTCATCGCCGAGCGCTCCGATGGCATGAGCGGCGTGCTGCCGTACGCCCTGAATGACAAGGACGCCGACATCCTCTGGGAGGAGACGCTGCGGCTCCTGCGGCGCTGAGCACGGGGCCGACGAGAGTAGCCGGCAGGTCACCCGCGGTCCACCGGGGGCAGGCATCTGCGTCGCGTGCTGACCCGACCCGGGCTACCTCGACGCGCCCAGAGTCGACGTTGCGCCGAAGTGAAACAGGCTGGCACCAATAGTCAACGTGCCACCTGGTTGGTGAATCCGGGCTCAAGCGCCTCGACGGTGACTGCCCCCAGCTAGGACACCAGGAGACAAGGCTACGGGTCACGGCACGACTGCCATGATCGAGCTTGACCACCTCGTGAAGCACACCCACTCGCCCACCTGCGGCCCGCTCCACGACAGCCTGAATCTCGCCGATTCCCTCCCGACCGGGGAGAGACACGGCTACTTCCGCCGCGTCGAAGAGCTTCAGACAGGACGCCGGATCCCACATGAACGACCACACCGCCCCCGTGCTCTGCGGCAAGTCGACAGCGGCTGACTCTCTTACCTGAACCGGCCTGGTTGTCAGTCCCTGGTCCGTGATCCGACGGTGCGAGGCGACAGCCGAGGTGCTTCCGCTACCGCAGCGGCTCCATGCCGCGCGGACAGCGACGGCGGTTGACCGGGCCTCCGGTCAACCGCCGTGGAGGCGCTGCTGGGCTAGGCAGTGTCTTCAAAGGATCTTGGTGTTGGATGATGTAGCGCGTGGGTCGTCGCTACGAGTTGTCTGACGTCGAGTGGAAAGCGCTGTCGAGGTATCTGCCGTCGGCGGTAACTGGTGGTCGACCTCGGGTCGATGACCGGCGGGTGCTCAACGGGGTCGTGTGGG
>NZ_JAKKFF010000524.1 GCF_022229015.1 Micromonospora foliorum | reverse complement strand
CGGGAGCGGCCGGCGCGGTCGCGGTGGCGACCGGCTTGAGCCAGACCGGCTGACCGGCGACGACAAGCACGACCGCGTCGCAGGCGTCGGCGACCGCGCGGTTGGCCGCGCCCAACGCGTCGGTGAACGCCCGGCCCAGCGGGGTGGTCGGCACCAGCGACAGCCCCACCTCGGGGCTCACCAGCACCACCCGGGCGGCACACCCGCGGATCGCCTCGGCCAGCTCGGCGATCGTCGCCACGTCGTCGGCGGGCTGGTGGTCCGGGTCGAGCAGCACGGTCACCCAGCCGCCCAGGTCGTCGACGAGCACCATCTCGTTGGGCTCGGCGGACTCGAGCACGTCGGCCAGCCGGCGCGGATCCTCGGTGGTCTCCTCGGTGGTCCAACTGCCCGGGCGCCGGGCGCGGTGCGCCGCCAACCGGGTCGCCCACTCGGTGTCCTCCGGGTCGCCCTCGGGCGCGGTGGCGACGTAGCGGACCACCGGCGCGTCGGTGACCAGGGACTCGGCGAACTCGGACTTGCCGGACCGGATACCGCCGAGCACCAGGACCGTGTTCCACCCGTCTACGGACATGCCCGTACCTTAAGGCCGCCCGGGGTTGCGGTGCCTGCCGGCCCGGTGCTCCCGGTCGTTCAGTCGCAGTGTTCGAACCCGCTGCCGTAACTGGCCCCGCCGGTGGAGCCGCCCCACTTGACGCACGTCCCGGCGGCGGTGGCCCGCACCGGCCCGGCGTAGTAGTCGAAGGACCCGCTGTCGGTGCTGCGCGCCCGCCCCTGCACCTCCAGGTACGCCGAGGCCGCCGACTTCGCGCCGACCGCGGTGTCCTTGAGGGTGACCACGCAGTTGGTGCCGGTGCCCGCGTGGTACAGCAGGAAGACCCGGCCCTTGCGCTGCCCGTCCCCGCCGGTCAGCGTCGCCGAGTCGATCACCTGGTAGCCGCTGCCGCACGCCTGGGCCGCCGTGTACGGGTTGGGCCGGCTGGACGGGGTGCGGCTGGGCGTCGGTCGGCTGCTGGTCGTACCGGTCGGTGTGCCGCCCGGTGTCGTGGTGCGCGGATCCGGGGCGGCGGTCGGCGCGTCGGTCCCTCCGACAGGCCCGGTCGGCGCGGCGGACGCGGTACGGCTGGCGCCCGGGGTGCCGCTGGGCGTGGGTCCCGAGGTGCTCGCACCTCCGTCGTCG
>NZ_JAKKFF010000523.1 GCF_022229015.1 Micromonospora foliorum | reverse complement strand
CGCCGTGCCGGACGCGCTCACCGCGCTGGTCCGGCTGCTGGCGACGCTGCACGACGACGCCGGTGACGTGGCCGTGGACGGGTTGGTCGGCCGGGAGGGCGCCACCGTCGACTACCCCGAGGACCGGGTCCGGGCCGAGGCTGGGCTCGCCGAGGGCGTGCAGTTCATCGGCACCGGCCGGATCACCGACCGGCTCTGGACCAAGCCGGCGCTGGCCATCCTCGGCGTCGACGCGCCGTCCACCGGTGAGGCACCGAACGCCCTGGTCCCGGCCGCGAAGGCGAAGCTCAGCATCCGCCTCGCCCCGGGCGACGACCCCAAGCGGGCGTACGCGGCGGTGCGCGCGCACCTGGAGCAGCACGCGCCGTGGGGTGCCCAGGTGACGGTCACCTTCGAACACGACGGTGACCCGTGCGTCATCGACGCGTCCGGCCCGATGTTCGACGCCGCCCGTTCGGCCTTCCGGACCGCCTGGGACGGCACCGACCCGGTGGACATCGGCGTCGGCGGCTCGATTCCGTTCATCGCCACCTTCCAGGAGATGTTCCCGAAGGCGGCGATCCTGGTGACCGGTGTGGAGGACCCGCACGCCCGCGCGCACGGCCCGAACGAGAGTCTGCACCTGGGGGAGTTCGCCCGGGTCTGCCTCGCCGAGGCGCTGCTCCTGCGCAATGTGGCGGCGGCCGGCAGTTAGGCGTCAGAACGGCAACTTTGGGCCTGATCTGGGAGTTTACGGCGTGTCGGATGGTCAGCTGTTATAGCCTTTCGTACATGAGTACGAACGAGGTGATGGCCCGGTTGGGGGCCGCTGTCAGCGCACTGGGAGATGTCGATGTCTCCGCGTGGTCCGAGGACACGCTCAACGAACAGCTCGGTGAGCTCTCCGCCGCACTGGTCGCCCTCGACTCGGTGCTCTCGCGGGTCGCCGGCGAGGTCCGCGCCCGAGGGTTGCGCATCGAGGAGCCCATCTCCGCCTAGGCCCTGACCCGTCGTCCGCGTGAGCGGGCGGCACCCTGCCGACACCGCCCGGGCACGGCAATGCCCGGGCGGTGTCGGAGGTGACTGGCAGGATGAGCTGCGTGCGGTTCCTCGATCTGGCAGCAACCTCCGCCGCCGTCGGCGCCACCAGCGGCCGACGGGCCAAGGTGGAGTTGCTCGCTGACGCGCTGCGCCGGCTTGACCCTGACGAGGTCGAGGCCGGCGCCGGTTATCTCGCCGGTGAGCTGCGCCAACGGCAGACCGGGGTCGGCTACGCGAGCCTGCGTGACCTGCCACCACCGGCCGCCGAGCCGACGTTGACGGTGGCCGCCGTGGACGCGGCCGTCGCGCAGATCGCCGCGGTGCACGGCTCGGGCTCGCAGGCCCGGCGTCGGGCGTTGCTCGGTGCGCTCTACGCGGCGGCGACGGCCGATGAGCAGCGACTGCTCACCGGCCTGTTCAGCGGCGAGCTGCGCCAGGGCGCCCAGGCCGGGCTCCTCGCGTACTCGGTGGCCCGGGCCGCCGACGTGCCGGTGGAGGCGGTCCGCCGGGCGCTCCTGCTCGCCGGTGCTCTCCGGGCCGCAGCGGTTTCCTCTCTGGGCGG
>NZ_JAKKFF010000522.1 GCF_022229015.1 Micromonospora foliorum | reverse complement strand
GCCGATCCGGCGGCGGGTCAGCGCGTACCAGGTGAACAGGATGGCGGTGGCGAGCGCTAGGACGGCCAGCCGGTACCAGGTCGGCCGGTACGGGTCGAGCAGTTCCGCGTACCCCGGTCGGATCGTGGTGATCGCGAGCCAGAGCAGTTGGGCGGCGACCGGCGCGGCGACGATCGGCACCAGGGTCAGCGCGAAGGCGGCGGCCAGCCGGCCGGTGCTGGCCCGGCCGCTGCGGCGGGTCAGCCAGCCCAGGGCGGCGACCAGGGCCACCGCGAGCAGGGCCAGCGGCAGGGTGAGCCAGCCCGGGTAGCGGACCAGCCCACCGGGGACGGGAAAGTAGGTGGCGTCGTGCCCGGAGCGCAGCTCGGTCAGGTCGGTACGACCGAACTCCCGGGCCAGGCCCAACGCGTTGTCCCCGTGCTGCTGGAGGCTGCCCCGGTCCATGGCGGCCGGGGTGTCCAACGGCGTGTGGTAGATCGCCCCGCCGTCGATGTACGCCGAGTTCAGCCCGACGAACTTCTGGTCGAGGAAGGCGGTGAAATCGGTGTCGTTGGGCAGCGCGCGGTAGATCTCCACCGCGAACGAGGTGCCGACCGGGTGTGGGGCGGCCCGGCCGAAGACGTCCACCAGCCTCGCGTTGTTCCGGGACGTCTCGAACATGATCACCGGCCCGGTGGAGCCCCGCGCCTCCAGGTTGAGCACCACACCACCGTCGGCGGCCAGCGGGTGGCTGGCGGCGAACGCGGACGCGCCGCAGAGGCACGCCTCCTCGGCGTCGGTCAGCACGAAGACGATGTCGTTGCGGGGCCGGGGACCGGTGGTCAGCGCCCGGGCCACCTCCAGGATGGTCGACGTGCCGGCCGCGTCGTCGTTGCCTCCCGGCCCGGTCTGCACCGAGTCGTAGTGTGCGACCAGGAAGACCCGGCCCGTCGAGTCGGTGCCGGGCAGCCGGGCCACCACGTTGCGGACCCGGGCCAGGGTCGCCCCGCCCGCCGCCCCGCTGAGCTGGCCGGCCTCCGGTGCCACGGTGTCCTGCACCTCGGTCTCCAGGCCCAGCCCCCGCAACTGCCGCTCGAGGTGCGCGCGGACCTGCTCGTTGGCCGGGCTGCCGGCGACGTGCGACCGGGCGGCGATCACCTGGACGTCCTCGTACGCCCGGCCGGCGCTGAACGCACCCACCGGCGCGTCGACCGGCTTCGGGGCCGGGGTGCGCAGGTCGAGCAGACTGCCGAGAGCGCAAGAGCGTCGGGTAGGGAAAGGGTGTAGATTTCCGTGGGTGCCGGATCATTAAAAAAAAAAAACAGGAGCGATGACGAACGCAGTCGCGTAAGGACAGGAAGGACGACATAGATTATTAAATGACATCACAGTCGGTACTCCGATAGTTACGGTCAAACTAGCAAAACCCACAGTAGATACGTTCATGAGTACATGATCGTAGGGACGGTAACACGAAGCGACACTGCAAACCAGGAAGATTATCATCTTATAATAAGCAGCCAATAGTGAGTGAGAAACGGAGCATAACAGGGA
>NZ_JAKKFF010000521.1 GCF_022229015.1 Micromonospora foliorum | reverse complement strand
CGCCGCCCTGCGCGACGCGCCCGGGCTGCTGGCCCGGTTCGGGGTCGGAGAGGCCCCGTTGGGTTGGCAGGGCACGGTGAGCGTGTGGCGCGACCCGACGGACCTGGTGGCGTTCGCGTACCGTCACCCGGAGCACCGGGCGGCGATCATGCGAACCCCCACCGCGGGCTGGTACGCCGAGGAGTTGTTCGCCCGGTTCGAGGTGCGCGACGTGGTCGGCGACCGGTCGGTGCTCGGGTGGGTCGCCGACGGCGGCCCGGAAACGGTGAAGGGTGGACGGGCATGAGGTTGGTGCGCTGGACGCCGGACGATCTCGTCCGGCGGCTGGACGACGTGGTGGCCGTCTACGGCGAGGCGATGGGATACCGCACCGACCTGCTGGAGGCCCGGCGCGGTTACATCGCCACCCACGTCCGCCGGCCGGGTTTCCGGGCGGTCGCCAGCCTGACCAGCGAGGGTCACCTCGCTGGCTTCGGCTACGGCTACCTGGGGGCCTCCGGTCAGTGGTGGCACGACCAGGTGCACCGTGCGCTGGACGCCCCCACCCGCACGCGCTGGCTCACCCACTGCTTCGAGGTGGTCGAGCTGCACGTCCGGCCACCGGCGCAGGGGCACGGTCTGGGCACCGGTCAGCTGCGCGCGCTGCTCGGCATGGCGGAGGGCGACACCGTGCTGCTGTCCACCCCGGAGGCCGACGAGCAGACCTCGCGGGCCTGGCGGTTGTACCGACGGTTCGGCTTCGTCGACGTGCTGCGCGACTTCCACTTCCCCGGCGACGAGCGACCGTTCGGCGTACTCGGTCGGGATCTGCCACTCGAGCCACCGGCGTCATGACCCGGCGGATCTCCTGGACGCTGCTCGCCGTCCTGGTGTTCGCCCAGATCTGCTACCCGCTCACCACCGGCGCCACCCGGGCCGGGCTCACCGTGGCCACCGTCGTCCTCGGCTGGCTGCTCTCGGTCGGCCACGCGCTGCTCAGCCGGGGCCCGCGGGTGGCGGCGGCGCTGGTCGCGGTGGCCACCGGCGGCGGGTTCGCGATCGAGGCGGTCGGGGTGGCCACCGGCGTGCCGTTCGGCAGCTACGACTACTCCGGCGAGCTGGGCCCCAAGTTGGCCGGCGTGCCACTGATCATTCCGCTGGCCTGGACCTGGATGGCCTGGCCGGCGTGGCTGGCAGCGGTCCGGCTGACCGGCGGCACCGCCGCAACAGCCGGCGGCACCGCCGCAACGGCGGGCGGCACCGAGCCGACAGCCGGCGGCAGCGGGCCGACGGTGCGGCGATGGGTGGCGCGGATCGCGCTGGCCACGGTGGGGCTGGCCGCCTGGGACCTCTTCCTCGACCCGCAGATGGTGGCCGAGGGCTACTGGGTCTGGCGCGACGCCACCCCGGCCCTGCCCGGCCTGGCCGGCATCCCGGTCAGCAACTACCTGGGCTGGCTGCTCTTCGCGGTGCTGATGATGAGCGCGCTGCGCCCGTTGGCCGGGCCGACCGCCGAGCACACCGACCGGCGGGACCACCCCATGGTCGCGCTCTACCTGTGGACGTACCTCTCCAGCATCCTGGCCCACGCCGTCTTCCTCGACCTGCCCGCCTCGGCGCTCTGGGGCGCCGCCGGCATGTCGGTGACCGCCGTACCCCTGGCGGTGACCCTGCTGCGTGCCGGCCGGGGCGGTGACTCCGGTCGGGAGGCCCACCAGCCACACCGCCCCGGCGTCGACGCGACCCGATGACCGTCCTGCTCGCCCTGCTGATCGCCACCGCCGCGTTGACCGGGCACACCTGGCTCAACGCCGCCCGCTGGCTGCGTCGGCCCACCGACCGGCCCGACGACGTCGACGAGCCGGTGGCCGTGCTGCTGCCGCTGCGCGACGAGGCCACCCGGGTCACACCCTGCCTGCGCGCCCTGCTCGCCCAGCGCGGCGTACCCGGGCTGCGCGTCGTGGTCCTCGACGACGGGTCCACCGACGGCACCGCCGACGTGGTCCGCGCGGCGGGGCTACCCCGGTGAGCAGCGTGACCCGGGGGTCGTCGTCGGCCACCGGGCGGACCACGTCGGCGGTGCCGTCGGTGGACCCGTCGTCGAGGACCACGACGTGCAGCCCGGGTCCGCCGCGCTGGGCGAGCGGGGAGATCGGACGAGCGTCGTGGAGGGAGAGAGTGAAGATATCGGGGGGCGCCGTAACACTAGAACATAGTATGACTGAAGAGTGTAGACGCGCGGATCGTATGCTCTACAATAGCACGTAATAGTGCAGCGTG
>NZ_JAKKFF010000520.1 GCF_022229015.1 Micromonospora foliorum | reverse complement strand
TCGACGGCGGCGGCGATGTCGGCGAGCGCGAGCAACGGGGCGAGCGGGTCGGTGGTCACCCCGCCACGCTAACGACACGACCCGGCGCGGCGGGCCGCACCCGCCCGCAACGCGACCCGGACCACCCGACCCGGCACCCCGTTCAGGCCGACACCCGTTCCGCCAAGGTCAACACGGGTTCCTTGAAGTCGCGGTGTCCGCCTGGCCTGGACACCGCAATTTCACTGAACCCGTGTTGATCAAGGTGCCTCGAGCCCGCGCGCACCGATGCGGGCCGGGCGGAGCGGGGCCGGGCGAGGCGGGACGGGCCGTCGGGCGCGCGGCGGGGGCCACTCGGCGCGACGCAGTGGGCAGCCGTGGCCGGTCGAGGGCCCCGCGACTACCCTCGTGCCATCGAGACGCAGGTCACCCCGAGGATGAGGAGTCACGGCATGAGCGAGGCATTGGCCAATCTGCTGAACGAGACGCGCCAGTTCCCCCCGCCGGCCGAACTCGCCGCGCACGCCAACGTCACCGTCGACGCGTACGCCGAGGCTGAGGCCGACCGGCTGGCCTTCTGGGCGAAGCAGGCCGATCGGCTGGCCTGGTCGAAGAAGTGGGATGAGGTGCTCGACTGGTCGAACCCCCCGTTCGCGAAGTGGTTCGTGGGTGGGCAGCTCAACGTGGCGTACAACTGCCTGGACCGGCACGTCGAGGCGGGCCGGGGCGACAAGGTGGCGATCCACTGGGAGGGCGAGCCGGGCGACACCCGCACCATCACGTACGCCGAGCTGCACGCGCTGACCTGCCGGGCGGCGAACGCGCTCACCGACCTGGGGGTGACCGCCGGCGACCGGGTGGCGATCTACCTGCCGATGATCCCGGAGGCGGCGGTGGCGATGTTGGCGTGCGCCCGGATTGGCGCCGCGCACAGTGTGGTCTTCGGTGGCTTCTCCGCGGACTCGTTGAGCAACCGGATCCAGGACGCCAGCGCCAAGGTGGTGATCACCGCGGATGGTGGTTACCGGCGGGGCAAGCCGTCGGCGTTGAAGCCCACGGTGGACGAGGCGGTGGCGAACTCCCCGTCGGTGGAGCACGTGCTCGTGGTCCGCCGGACCGGCGAGGACGTGGCGTGGTCGGAGAAGGACCACTGGTGGCACGAGACGGTGGAGACCGCGTCGGCCGAGCACACCGCGCAGCCGTTCGACGCCGAGCACCCGCTGTTCATCCTCTACACCAGCGGCACCACGGCCCGTCCGAAGGGCATCCTGCACACCACCGGCGGCTACCTCACCCAGGCGTCGTACACGACGCACGCGGTGTTCGACCTGAAGCCGGAGACGGACGTCTACTGGTGCACGGCCGACATCGGCTGGGTCACCGGGCACTCCTACATCGTGTACGGCCCGCTCTCCAACGGGGCCACCCAGGTGATGTACGAGGGCACCCCGGACACGCCGCACAAGGGCCGGTTCTGGGAGATCATCGACAAGTACGGGGTGAGCATCCTGTACACCGCCCCCACCCTGATCCGGACGATGATGAAGTGGGGCGACGACATTCCGGCCGGCTTCGACCTGTCCTCGCTGCGCCTGCTGGGCAGCGTCGGCGAGCCGATCAACCCGGAGGCGTGGATCTGGTACCGGCAGCACATCGGCCGGGGCGAGCTGCCGGTGGTGGACACCTGGTGGCAGACCGAGACGGGCGCCATCATGATCTCGCCGTTGCCGGGGGTGACGGCGGCCAAGCCGGGGTCGGCGATGACGCCGCTGCCGGGCATCGTGGCCGACGTGGTGGACGACCAGGGCCAGTCGGTGCCGAACGGTGGTGGCGGCTACCTGGTGCTGCGCGAGCCGTGGCCGTCGATGCTGCGCACCATCTGGGGTGACGACGACCGTTTCATCGACACGTACTGGTCACGTTTCCAGGGCATGTACTTCGCTGGCGACGGTGCGAAGAAGGACGACGACGGGCACATCTGGCTGCTCGGCCGGGTGGACGACGTGATGTTGGTGTCCGGGCACAACATCTCGACGACCGAGGTGGAGTCGGCGTTGGTGTCGCACCCGTCGGTGGCCGAGGCGGCTGTCGTCGGCGCGACCGACCCGACCACCGGTCAGGCGATCGTCGCGTTCGCCATTCCGCGGGGCAGCACGGACATCGTCGGTGACGCGGGCGAGCAACTCATCGCCGACCTGCGCAACCACGTGTCGAAGACGCTCGGCCCGATCGCGAAGCCGCGGCAGATCATGCTGGTGCCGGAGCTGCCGAAGACCCGCTCCGGCAAGATCATGCGCCGGCTGCTGCGGGACGTGGCGGAGAACCGGTCGCTGGGCGACGTGACCACGTTGCAGGACTCCTCGGTGATGGATCTGATCTCCTCGGGGATGAGCGGTACGAAGTCCGACGAGGACTGACGGTAGGCGTACCAATTGGAGGGTGGCGGTCCGTGCGGACCGCCACCCTCCGTCATGTCTTACGCGTACGGTTCGCGCCGCCTCGCCACTGTCACATCGGTCGGTCGGGGGAGTCGAGAGAAGCTGAACGGGCACAGGCGTAGATCACCTCTGTCCTTTCGGCCGGTTGTGCTTTAGGTTCACGCAGGTTGGAAGAGTTCGACACACATCGCTTCGATGGTCGGCCACGCCAACGTCCTCCTCCCCATGCCCGAGAAACGGAGCGGCATGAACCACAAACCGCAGTCCAGGGCGCGGCGACGACTACTCGTCGCGCTGCCCGCCATCGCCCTCGCCGCCACGTCACTGACCGTGAGTGGCAGCGCGGCTGCCCAGGCGCCGTCCGGCACCCCCCAGGCGGTGATCGGCGCGGACGAGCACTACATCAACTACGCCGAGCCCGAGGTGCAGCCGGACACCACCGGCCGCGAGGTGAAGGGCAAGGGTGGCATCTACACCCCCGCCGCGGAGTCCGCGCGTGCGTTCGACCGGAAGCACGCCCGGGGCAACCCGGTGACCGCACGGCAGCTGGCCAAGGACGAGGCCAAGTCGCTGCGGACGGGTCAGAACCCCCGCAAGTTCAAGAAGGCGCCGACCACCCAGACGGCGAAGCTGCTGACGCTGCTTGTCGAGTTCAACGACACGGCCAACGACGACTTCACCGGCGTGATGGTCCCCAAGACGGTGTTCGAGGACCGCACCTGCGTCCCCGGCACCGTGCAGAACGGCCCGAAGCACAACAAGATCCCGGACCCGGCGCGCCTGCCCCACGAGGACAACAACTCGATGTGGGTGCCGGACTTCTCGCCGCAGCACTACAGCAAGATGCTCTACAGCAAGAAGGGCATCACCGAGCGGGTCCGCACGGACCTGAAGGGCCCGGACGGCAAGAAGGGCATCGACCTCTCCGGCCGCACAATGCACAACATGTACCTGGAGATGTCCAAGAACGCGTACACGGTGGACGGGCAGGCCAGCCCGTGGATCACCGTGCCGCACTCGGAGGGCTGGTACGCGGCCAACCGCTGCTTCCAGGACGAGACCGGCGCGTGGGTTCCCGGCCGTGAGCAGTCGATGAACGGTCACCCGGACAACCCGGCCGGCGCGGGCCGCCTGGCGACCGACGCGATCGACGCGCTCGTCGCGAAGGACCCGAACTTCCCGTGGGCCGACTACGACATCGAGGACCAGGCCGACCGTGACGGTGACGGCAACGTCTTCGAGCCGGACGGCGTGATCGACCACCTCGTGCTGGTGCACGCCGGCCAGGGCAAGTCCCGCGGTGGCGGCGCCGAGGGTGTGTACGCCGTGTGGGCGCACTCCTCCACGGTCGCCGGTGGCTACACCATCCCGGGCACCAACCTGAAGGCGTCGAACTACATCGTGCAGCCGGAGGACGCCGGCGTCGGCGTCTTCGCCCACGAGTACGGCCACGACCTGGGTCTGCCGGACCTCTACGACACGTCCGGCAACGCCGACTCCGACGTGGACTTCTGGGACCTGATGGCCTCGGGCTCGCACTCGGGTGAGATCTTCCAGGCGCTGCCGACGCACATGGGCATCTGGGACAAGTGGGTGCTCGGTTGGGCCGACCCGCTGACCATCCGCCCCGGGTCGAACCCGCGCGAGGTGAAGCTCGGTCAGACGTCGCGGACCCCGATCGACTCCGAGGACGGCATCAAGGTCGACCTGCCGGACAAGGTCACCACGCTGGCGACGCCGCACAGCGGCACCAAGATGTGGCACAGCAACAACGACCAGGAGTGGGCCGACGTCAAG
This sequence comes from Micromonospora foliorum, assembly GCF_022229015.1. GTDB lineage: Bacteria > Actinomycetota > Actinomycetes > Mycobacteriales > Micromonosporaceae > Micromonospora > Micromonospora foliorum. The sequence continues at coordinate 7,736 of NZ_JAKKFF010000520.1, read as the reverse complement.
CTGAGCCGCTCGGTCGACGTGCCGGCGGCGGCCGACTCGAAGTTCTGGATGTGGAACAACTACATCATCGAGGAGGACTGGGACTACGGCTTCGTCGAGCTCTCGACCGACGGCGGTACGACCTGGACCGAGCAGAAGGTGTACGACGAGGGTGGCACGGTCGTCACCACGCCGGACGGCTACGCCGACCCGAACGGCCGGATGAACGACTTCGGCGGCAAGAAGTACGGCCTGACCGGCAGCACCGACGGGTGGCGGCACGACTACGTCGACCTGTCGGCGTACGCCGGGACGACCGTGCAGGTGCGGCTGCGTCTCGCCACCGACGAGGCGTTCGAGGAGCGCAACTGGTTCGTCGACGACTTCTCGGTCACCGGCGGCGGCGCCACCACCTGGAGTGACGACGTCGAGGGCGGCGCCAACGGCTGGACGGCCACCGGCGGCACCTTCGTCGACACCACCGGTGAGGGCTGGACGATCTCCAGCGGCACCGAGGTGCACGCCCAGTACTACCTGGCGGAGTGGCGCAACTTCGACGGCTTCGACAAGGGCCTGAAGTACGCCTACGACACCATCTACTCTCACGACGCGTGGAAGGTCGACCGGATCTCCTACAACGCGCCGGGCATGCTGGTCTGGTACCGGGACACCGCGCTCGGCGACGTCAACCACGTCACCGGGCAGATGACCGCGCTGCCCAGCTACGGCGCGAAGGGCGGCCTGCTCATCGTCGACTCGCACTTCGACCCGTACCGGCGTACGGGCGAGGCGGCCGTGAAGGACCCGTCGGTGACGGACAACCTGCCCAGCCGCCCGCAGTCGTCGAACGCGGCCTTCTCGCTGCAGCGGACGTACCCGTTCACCGAGTGCCTGGAGGCGGCGGACGAGCCGTACAGCGCGTACTGCACGAAGTTCAAGGGTCAGGCACCGGTGAAGGCGTTCACCGACGCCAAGGGCTGGTACCCGGGCATCGAGATGCGCGATGGCGCTGCCTACGCCCGGGACAACGACGCGTCGGTGGTCCTACCGTCGCGCGACAACGCGCCGTACACCACCCGGGTCACCCACCCGGACGGCAGCCCCGCGCCGGAGTTCTACGGCGTGACCCTGGGCGGCGGCGCGATCGTGCTGGGCACCGGCAACCCCGGCGACCAGGGCGTGAACTACGGCGTCTCGCTGACGATCAAGAAGGCGGCCGCGGACAACTCGTCCGCCATGATCTACGTGACGCCGGCGACGAAGTAACGGTTTCGCAGATCGACAACTGACGGTGGGGCCGGTGGCGGAGACGCCACCGGCCCCACTGTCGTATGTGCGATCAGCGTGATTGAGAAATGTCGTTGTATACGTTCGCGGCCGGGCCGCGCTGGTCAACGCGGCTGATGAACCGGCGGGGTGTGACGGTGAAAAGCATTCCCAACAAAATCTTGCAACAAATCGACGCGTTCGTCTTCCCACCCGTCCCGCCAGTAACTATGTTCACCAATGGTCCCACTAGTGGGATCGATCTCCCACCGGCCCGTACCCCCGTTGGGCCGGTTCCCTCACACCGGAGGTACCACGTGCGCAAAGTCGCAGTGGGTCTGCTCGGGCTCTCACTGACGGCGACAGGCCTGGCTTTCGGCCCGTCCGCCTCGGCGGCGCCTCAGCCCAAACTGCCGGCCGCAGCACCGGCCGCTGCCGAACCGCAGGCGCTGAAGGATGAGCTCCCCGACAAGCTCGAGGAGAAGCGCCGCGCACTGCGCGAGCAGGGGCTCAGCGACGTGCTGAGCGGTCGGAGCAAGCCGATCGAGCGCAACGGAAGCACGGTCGTCAAGGTCGGCGAGACGAGCGGGTCGGGCTTCAGCGCCCGCACCGCCACTGGCGCGAAGCAGACCAAGGACCAGTACGTCGAGCTCAAGCGTGAGCGGACCGACAAGATCTTCGTGATCCTGGCCGAGTTCGGCGACGAGCGGCACCCGTCCTACCCGGACAAGGACATGAACCCGGACATCGCCGGGCCGACGACCTTCGAGGGGCCGCTGCACAACAAGATCCCCGAGCCCAACCGGGCCGTGGACAACTCCACCATCTGGCAGCCGGACTTCAGCCCGGAGCACTTCCGCCAGATCTACTTCGGCACCAACCCGGGCGACGAGTCGCTCAAGCAGTACTACGAGGCCCAGTCCTCGGGTCGGTACACCGTCGACGGTGAGGTGACCGACTGGGTCAAGGTCCGGTACAACGAGGCCCGCTACGGTCGCTCCGACGACCCGATCCCGGACCCGGAGCCCGGCCAGCAGCCGGACCCGCGGGACGACCTGGCCGTCTGCCCCGACAACGTCTGCTCGAACACCTGGGCGCTGGTCCGCGACGCCGCCAACCAGTGGGTTGCCGACCAGAAGGCCAAGGGCCGGACGGACGCGCAGATCGCCGCCGAGATGAAGTCCTTCGACCAGTGGGACCGGTTCGACTACGACGGTGACGGCGACTTCAACGAGTCGGACGGCTACATCGACCACTTCCAGATCGTCCACTCCGGCGGCGACCAGGCCGACGGTGACCCGCAGCAGGGCGAGGACGCCATCTGGAGCCACCGCTGGTCGGCCTTCAACAGCTCGCCCGTCGGCCCGCCGAACCTTCCGATCGGCGGCACCCAGATCGGCAACACCGGCGTCTGGATCCGCGACTACACGATCCAGCCGGAAAACGGCGGCCGCAGCGTCTTCTACCACGAGTACGCCCACGACCTGGGCCTGCCGGACGACTACGGACCGGCGGACAACAACAACGAGCACTGGACCCTGATGGCCCAGAGCCGGCTCGGCGCCAAGAACGACGTCGGCATCGGCGACCGGGGCGGCGACCTCGGCGCTTGGAACAAGCTCCAGCTCGGTTGGCTCGACTACGAGGTGATCGTTGCGGGGCAGAAGCGCTCGCTGGAGCTCGGCCCGCAGGAGTACAACTCGGACAAGGCACAGGCCGCCGTGGTCGTGCTGCCGCAGCGGGAGTACACGTTCAACTACGGCGCGCCGTTCGAGGGCGCCAAGCAGTACTTCTCCGGTAACGAGGACAGCCTCGACAGCAAGATGACGAGGACGTTCGACCTCACCGGCAAGTCCACGGCGGCGCTGTCGCTCAAGGGCAAGTACAGCATCGAGGCCGGTTACGACTACCTCTACTTCGAGGCGTCCACGGACGGCGGCAATACCTGGACCGACCTGGACGGCACCGTCAACGGTTCGCCGATCGGCAAGGACGGCGCGGGGCGTCCGGCCCTCGCCGGCACCAGCAAGGGCGCCTGGGCGGACATCAACATCCCGCTGACCTCGGTCGCCGGGAAGGTGGCGCAGGTCCGCCTGCACTACGTCACCGACGGCGGTGTCTCCGAGGGCGGCTTCTTCGGTGACGCGATCACCGTGACCGCCGACGGCCAGACCGTGTTCAGCGACGGCGCCGAGACCGACGCCGGCTGGGCGTTGGAGAAGTTCCAGGTGGTCGGGGCGACCTACACCCGGCTGTTCGACAACTTCTACATCGCCGGCAACCGGTCGTACGTCTCGTACGACAAGTACCTGAAGACCGGCCCGTACTTCTTCGGCTACGCGAACACCCGCCCGGACTGGGTGGACCACTACGCGTACCAGGAGGGCCTGCTCATCTCGTACTGGAACACCCGCTGGTCGGACAACAACACCGCCCCGGCGTCGGAGTCCAACCCGGGTGGTCACCCGGGTGAGGGCCGCAACCTGTACATCGACGCGCACCCGCGCCCGATCTACAACCTGACCGGCGCTCCGTGGCGGGCCCGGGTCCAGGTGTACGACGCACCGTTCAGCCTGAACAAGGCGGACTCGTTCACCCTGCACCTCAACAGCCAGCCGCAGTACATCCGTGGCCAGGCCGCTGAGCCGCTGTTCGACGACACCAAGAAGTACTTCTACGAGGAGCTGCCGAACCACGGCGTCAAGCTTCCCGCAGCCGGTGTCAAGATCAAGGTTGTGGAGCAGGACGGCACCTCGATGAAGATCCGGGTCAGCTGACCACTGATCCCGCACCAACCAGCGACGCCCGGGCAGGTTCACTGCCCGGGCGTCGCCCTTTGTGCGCCACCTACCGGATGGCCCGGACCGGATTTCTCCAGGGGCAGTCGACCCGGCGCCCTGGTCCCGGTCCGGGACAACCCGGGGCTTTCCCCTGTTCAACGCGACCACCAGGGCCACCTGCGGCAACCGGGTCCTAGGCTGTCTGCCATGACCGACCAGCGCGACGGAGCCGTCGACGAGTCCCGTGTCCTCACCGAGGGGCCGTGGACACACCGTTTCGTCGGCGCCAACGGCAGCCGGTTCCATGTGGTCGAGGCCGGCACCGGGCCGATGGTGCTCTTCCTGCACGGCTTCCCGGAGCACTGGTGGGCCTGGCACCAGATGCTGCCGGCGGTCGCCGACGCCGGCTTCCGGGCGGTCGCCGTCGACCTACGCGGCTACGGCGCCAGCGACAAACCACCCCGGGGGTACGACGGCTACACCCTCGCCGCCGACATCGCCGGGCTGATCCGCGCCCTCGGTGAACGATCCACGACGATCGTCGGCAGCGGCCTCGGTGGCATGGTGGCCTGGACGGTGGCCTCGTTCCACCCGTCCCTGGTCCGCCGGCTCGTCGTGCTGGGGGCACCGCACCCGCTGCGGCTGCGCGCCGCCATCTTCGCCGACCCGCGCGGCCAGTTCACCGCCTCCACCCCGGCGCTGAAGTTCCAGCTACCCCGCTACGAGCACGTGCTGACCCGCGACGGCGCCGCGGCCGTCGGCGAGATCATGCGCCGCTGGGGCGGCCCACAGTGGGTGGCCGGTCCGGACTTCGAGGCGTACGCCGAGCGGTGCCGGGAGGCGATGTGCATCCCGCAGGCCGCGTTCTGCGCGCTGGAGGGTTACCGCTGGGCGTTCCGCTCGCTGCTGCGGCTGCACGGCTACCGGTTCGTGCGCCTGATGCAGAAGCCGCTGTCCACCCCCACCCTGCAACTGCACGGCGCCCTGGACACCGCCTCCCTGCCCCGCACCGCTCTGGGCTCCGGCCGGTACGTCGTCGCCCCGTACGAGTGGCGACTGCTCGACGAGGTGGGGCACTTCCCGCACCTGGAGGCACCGGAGCTGGTGCTCGGCGAAATCCTGCGGTGGGCGAAGACCTGACCGGTCAGACCCGTTGCTCCCGCAGGTCGGTGACCTCGGCGGCCGGCGCCCAACCCTGGTAGACGCCGAAGTCGAAGACCTCCAGCCGCATCGCCTCGGCCACCGGCCAGCGACCACCGGTGTATTCCACCCGCAACCAGGCGTCGTGCTCACCGAGCACGATGAACGGCTGCCCCTGCCAGGTGCAGGTGGTCCGCACGTACGCCAGGTCCTCGATCTCGCTCGCCGGCAGCACGCGGACGTAGCGGCCCGCGCGGACCTCCTCGAAGCCCTCACCCGGTTCGGGCTGGTAGAGGCGGATGTCGTCGCCGTCCGGGCTGGCCTGGTATTCCCGGCCCTGCCAACGGGCCACGTAACCGTCGCGCATCAGGCCTCCCCGACCCGTCGCCAGGTGACCGAGTCGGTGTCCAGTTCCGCGACCACCCGCTCGGTGCCGTCCGCGCCGATCCGCCACAGTTGGGCGCCGTGCGGCAGGCGGGCGCTGTCCACTTTGAACTCCGCCACCACGTCGCTGCTCTCACCCGGGGCGAAGCCGTTGCCCCGGAACGGCGGGCGTTCGATGACCCAGCCCTCCATGGCCCGCATCGCCGGCTCGTTCTGACCGCCGTACGGGATGCGGTAGAGGCTCGGCCGGTGCGCCGGCCAGCGCAGCACGTAGATCTCATCGGCGTCCGGGGCGAACGGTGAGCCGGGGTAGCTGAGGCCGAGCGCCTCGTGCAGCTGGGCCGGTGTGGTCAGGTGGGACAGCTCACCGGCCCGGTGCACGAACCCGGACACCCGGTCGTACCCACGATCCAGGTAGTACGCGAGCTGGCTGGGCGCGATGGCCTTCTGCATGACCGTCGGCCGGGTCGGGTCGACCGCCGCGGGAGCGTACCGGGGGCGGGCGGCGGGTTCGGCCACGGCCGGCGCCTCCACCTGGTCCACTTCCAGGTCGTCGCCGAGCCCCACCTCGGCGGCCCAGTTGGCCAACGCGACGATCTGCTCGCCGGGCAACTTGGCACCGACCGGGGTGCCCGGGTTGACGGCGAACGACCAGTCCTCGTCGGGCCAGCGCCGGATCAGTTGGGCGAACTTCACCCGGACCGTGTCGACGTCGCTCTCGACATGGTCGGCGAGGCGCTCCGCCGAGGTGTAGACCACCACGTACGTCTCGCCGTCGAGCTGCCCGGTACGCCAGACGAAGCCGGGGTCGCCGGGGCGGCTTCCCGGCACCGACTCCGGTGCCGCCGGCAGCAGCACCCGGGCCAGCAGCAGAGTGGACAGGAACGTGTCGGTGCTGCCGGAGCCCGCCGCGTTGAGCAGGTCCTCCTCGACCGTGTTGGCCGGTTCGAACTCGACCGGCGGCGGCTCGTCGGCCGGCGGGTGCACACCGTCGCCCGCGATCAGGCTCTCGCCGCCGACCCGGTCGGTGCCGGTCAGACCGGCCGACGACCCGCTGTCGGCACGGTCGTCACTGACCGGGCCGTAGACCGGATCGTCGGTCCACATTCCGCCCATCCCCTGATGGCCGGCCTCGGTCGGGCCGCCGGAATGCGGGATGGACGGGCTCGGGGCGGGCTGACCGGGGCTGAACGACGCGGGCCCGGACGGGCCGGGACCGGGAGACGGCGGACCGAACAGGCCCGGGCCGGAGAGGGTCGAGCCGAACGGCGGCGGGGCCGCCTCGGTGGGGCTGGTGGACGACACGCCGAACAGGCCCGGACCGGAGGGGGTCGAGCCGAACGGTGGCGGGGCGGCCTCGGCGGGGCCGGGCCGGCGGGGGGCCTCGGCCGGGGCGCTGCTCTCGACCGGGTCGGTGAGGTCGCGGGACTCGATGATGGTGCCCTCGATGACGATGGGCGTGAAGCCGCGGCGCGGCGCGGGCGGCCCGGAGACCGGTTCCGCGACGGAGGCCGGCAGATCCTCCGCCGGCCCGAACCGACCCGGCCTGTCCTGGGGGATCGCCTGTGTCTCCTCCGCCGACGGATCGGGTCGCCCAGGCGCACCGGCCAGTGGAGGCTCGCCGGTCATCCGGAACGCGCGGGTGGGCTCCTCGGCCAGCGGGTTGTGCCGACGCGGCGGCAGCGGCTGGGTGATCTCCTCACCGGAGGGCGGTGCGCCCACCCCACGGGACGCGCCGAGGCTGTCCGCCGACCGGCGCGTCGGCTGGGTGACTGCCGGGTCCGCCGCCATCGGAAAGGCCCGCGTCGCGGTCTCGTCGGCCGGCGCGTCGGCTGGGCGGCGGCGGGGGAAGGGCTGGCTGCCTCGCCCGAACCGGGTTGGCGGGGCCGCCCGGTCACCGGGACGACCCCCGCTCGGGGCCGGGTCGCGGGTGGGGCTGGGGTCGAAGAAGGAGCGCCGAGGTGCCGCCTGGGTGCCACCGTTGCCGTTGCCCGAGGCGGGGCCGTCGACGTCGCCCGGCCGGGTCGCTGCCGGCCAGCCCACACTCGGCCCGGGCTGATCGGCGGTGGTGCCGGCGGTCGTCAACGGGGTGAACCGGGGCGGAGAACGGAAGAGCGGCGGTGAGGGAAATGGTGTAGCACTGGGGGGGCGCGCTATATTTAAAAAAAACAGAACAAGACGTAGTAT
>NZ_JAKKFF010000052.1 GCF_022229015.1 Micromonospora foliorum | reverse complement strand
CGGCCGGCCGGCGGCCGGGCGCACCTACGGCGGCAACGCCGACGCCACCCAGCGGGTGGACGCCGGCGGGCACCCCGACGCCACCCAGCGGGTCAGCTACGGCAACCCGGCCGATGCCACCCAGCAGGTCGGGTACGGCGGCGCACCGGAGGCCACCCAGCGCATCGGCGGCACCTACGGCGGCGGCAACCAGTGGTCGGTGCCGGGCACCGGTCAGCCCTGGGCCACCACCCCGGCCGCTTCGGGCGGCAGCGCCCTGGACAAGGTCCGGGCCACCGGAGGTCAGCTCGTCACCACGGTCAAGGGCTGGCCGCGCAAGGTCCAGCTCGCCGCGGCCGGCGGGTTGGTCGTCGTGCTGCTGCTCACCGCGGTGGCGCTCTCCGGCGGCGAGGACACCCCGCCGAGCACCCCGGCGGCGCAGCCCACCGCGTCCGCCCCGGCGGCGCCCACCGTCGAGATGCAGGAGCACACGGCCCGCGGGATCCAGGTCATGGTGCCGAAGGGCTGGAAGAAGGCCACCGGCGGCTCGTACACCGACTACATCGACCCGCAGGACAGCGGCCGCAAGGTCCGCATCATCACCGAGAAGTGGTCCAGCAGCTCGGTCCGCTGGGCGGAGACGGCCGAGAACGGCCTCAAGACCAGGAGCACCTCCTGCGTCAAGCCGTACAACCAGATCTCCTCCACCGAGACCGAGCTGGCCAGCAAGCCGGCCGCCGAATTCGAGTACACCTGCGGCGAGGGTGACGTGATGCGGCACGGCGTCTGGCGGGGCGTGGCGCAGGACGGCAAGGCGTACTCGTTCTACCTCACCGCCACGGACGCCAAGTTCGCCGAGAGCAAGCCGATCTTCGACGAGATGGCGCGGACGTTCCAGCTCACCGGGAACGGCTGAGCCGGAGGGAACCCACAGGGGTGATCCGTCGCCGTGCTATCAAGGGGCATGGCGGCGGACACCACTGACATCGACGACATTCGCGAGCAAGCCCGGCGCTGGTTGGCCGACGACCCCGACCCGGTCAGCCGGGACGAGCTGACGGCGGTGCTCGACGGGCTGCCGGCGAGCGCCCCGGAGTTGGCCGACCGGTTCGCCGGCCCGCTGACCTTCGGCACGGCGGGCCTCCGCGGCCCGCTGCGCGCCGGCCCGAACGGCATGAACCTCGCCGTGGTCACCCAGGCCGCTGCCGGCCTGGTCACCTGGCTCGCGGCCCAGGGTGGCACCGGCCCGCTGGTGATCGGGTACGACGCCCGGCACGGCTCCCGGCAGTTCGCCGAGCGCACCGCCCAGGTGGCCACCGGCGCTGGTCGCCCGGCGCTGCTGCTGCCCCGCCCGCTGCCCACCCCGGTGCTGGCGTACGCCGTGCGGCACCTCGGCGGCGTGGCCGGAGTGATGGTCACGGCCAGTCACAACCCGCCGCAGGACAACGGCTACAAGGTCTACCTGGGCGCGGAGCTGGGTGGCGAGTTGGGCGCGGGGGCGCAGATCGTGCCCCCCGCCGACGCCGGCATCGAGGCGGCAATCCGGTCGGTCGGGCCGCTGGCCCAGGTGCCGCTGGGCGAGCCCGGTCAGGTCCTCGGCGACGATCTGGTCGCCTCGTACGTCGAACGGGCCACCGCGGTGATCGACCCGGACGGGCCACGGGACCTGACTGTGGCGTACACCCCACTGCACGGGGTGGGCGCGGCGGTGCTCACCGCCGCCTTCGCCCGCGCTGGTTTTCCGACCCCCGGGGTGGTGCCCGACCAGGCCGAGCCGGACCCGGCGTTCCCCACCGTGTCGTTCCCCAACCCGGAGGAGCCGGGTGCGGTGGACCGGCTGATCGCCCTGGCCGACTCCACCGGCGCGGACCTCGCCATCGCGAACGACCCGGACGCCGACCGTTGCGCGGTGGTCGTCCGGGACGACCGCGACGGCTGGCGGATGCTGCGCGGCGACGAGGTGGGTGTCCTGCTCGCCGACCACCTGATGCGTCGGGGGGTGACCGGGCTCTACGCCACCACGATCGTGTCGTCGTCACTGCTGCGGGCGATGTGCGCGGCCCGGGGCCTGCCCTACGACGAGACGCTTACCGGCTTCAAGTGGATCGTGCGGGCCGGCGGCGGGAGCGCGCCGCTGGTCTTCGGCTACGAGGAGGCGCTCGGTTACTGCGTCGCCCCGGAACACGTCCGGGACAAGGACGGCATCACCGCCGCGCTGACCGTGGCCGAGTTGGCCGCCGGCCTGAAGGCGCAGGGTCGTTCGTTGACCGACCGGCTGGACGAGTTGGCCGCCGAGTTCGGCGTGCACCACACCGACCAGCTCTCCGCCCGGGTGGACGACCTGCGGGTCATCGCCGACGCGATGGCCCGGATCCGGGCGGTCACCCCGGCCACCCTGCTCGGGCAGCCGGTGGACAGCGTCCGGGACCTGCTACCCGAGTCGGACGTGGTGATCCTGCGTACCGCGGTGGCCCGGGTGGTGATCCGCCCGTCCGGGACCGAGCCGAAGCTCAAGGCGTACCTGGAGGTGGTGGAACCGGTCGTGGACGGTGACGTCCGGACGGCCCGCAGCAGGGCGGCGTCGGCCGTCGCCGCGCTTCGCGCTGAGGTCAGCGCTGCCCTTGGGCTCTGACTTCGCAGCACCCACCCACAACAAGCCCGCCCTTTGCTCTGCACCCGCGGAAGCGCCATTCAACCGTCGGTCCGTGGTGCCCGGGCGGGTGCAGAGCAAAGGGCACGCCGAGCGGGGTCGACCCGACGGTCAGCGGCGCGGGCCGAGGGCCTGGTCGACGGCCCTGCCCAGGGCGGCGACCACCAGGCCGACCGACGGGCGGACCACCGAGTCGTCGGTGCTCACCTCGCCGGAGAACCCGGCGCCGGTGGCGATCTCCGTCAACCGGCGGCGGGCATCGGCGGCGGCCTCGCCGCTCACGCCGAGCGCGGACTCCATCCGGAGCACCACGACCAGGGTGGCCAGCGCTGCGGTCCGCTCGTCCGGGGCGGCCGCGCCGGTCAGTGCCTCGGCCAGCCGCTGCCGGGTCTCCGCCTCGACGGAGGTGTCCACGACCGGGTAACGGTGCACGTGGATGAAGCCCAGCTCGGTCTCGTCGATGTCCCGGACGACGCCCTGCCGGCACAGGTCGGCGAGGATCCGGTCGCGCAGGCCGTGCCGCAGACGCTGCACCCAGGACGCCGGCGTGTGCGGGGTGTCCGCGGCGATCCGGCTGAGGACATCGTCGCTGAACGGCTCGCCGGTCGGCGTCGGGTCGATCACCGTAAGGGATCCGTCGGCGTACGCGATCCGGCCGGCCAGGGCCAGCTCGACCAGCACCGCGGCGGCCATGCCCAGGTCCAGGCTGATCCGCGGCATGGTCGCCTTGCCGGTCGTGTCGTCGTAGGCGAGGAGCAACAACTCCTCGGCGAGCGCAACACCAGTCATGGCCGGAGACGCTAGCGGGTCCGCGCACCTCGCGCACGGACCCGCCGGACCCGGCACCGACCGGGTATCACCTCAGAAGCGGGGCATTCCACCGAACTGGCGGTCACCGGCGTCGCCGAGCCCGGGGACGATGAACATGCGGTCGTTGAGCCCTTCGTCGATCGAGGCCGTGACCAGGCGCAACGGCAGGCCGGAGCGCTCCAGCCGCTCGATGCCGACCGGGGCGGCGAGCACACAGAGCACGGTGATGTCGGTGCAGCCGCGGTCGGCCAGCAGCTGGCAGCAGTGCTCCAGCGAACCACCGGTGGCCAGCATCGGGTCGAGCACCAGCACCGGCAGCCCGGCCAGGTCGCGCGGCAGCGACTCCATGTACGCGCGAGGCTCGTAGGTCGCCTCGTCGCGGGCCAGGCCCACGAACCCCATCGAGGACTCGGGCAGCAGGCCCAGCGCGGCGTCCGCCATGCCCAGCCCGGCGCGCAGCACCGGCACCAGCAGCGGCGGGTTGGCCAGCCGGGTGCCCTCGGTGCCGGTGACCGGCGTCTGCACCGGGTACCGCTCGACGGGGAAGGAGCGCGCCGCCTCGTACACCAGCATGGTGGTCAGTTCGTGCAGTGCCGCCCGGAACGTCGAGGAATCGGTGCGCGCGTCCCGCATGGCAGTCAACCTGGACTGGGCCAGCGGGTGGTCAATGACGTGTACGTCCACGATCGCTCAACCTACCGGTCCGTAGCGCGCGGCGGTGCGGGTGCGGTCGGACCAGGGACGCCGCTCACGTCGGAGCGTCACCGAGCGCTCGTGAGCAAGATCACTCGGCGGTCCGGTGCGTAGACTTCTCGGCATGACGGCGACAACGACGTCGGCCCGGTCGGAGCTCTCCGAGCTGGGACGATCCGAGACCGCTCTGCGGACCTTCCTGCACGGCCTGCCCGGCGTGGACCAGGTCGGCGCGGAGCAGCGGGCGGCACAGCTCGGCACCCGCTCCATCAAGACCACCGCCAAGGCCCAGGCGATCGACCTGGCGATCCGGATGGTCGACCTGACCACCCTGGAAGGGGCGGACACCCCGGGCAAGGTGCGCGCGCTCGCCGCGAAGGCCCTACGCCCGGACCCGGCCGACCCGTCCTGCCCGCACGTCGGCGCGGTCTGCGTCTACCCGGCGATGGTCCCCTACGTGGCCGAGGTACTGCGCGGAAGTGGCGTGCACCTGGCCAGCGTGGCGACCGCGTTCCCGTCCGGTCAGGCGCCGTTGGAGATCAAGCTGGCCGACACCCGGGCCGCCGTCGCGGCCGGGGCCGACGAGATCGACATGGTGATCAACCGGGGCGCGTTCCTGGCCGGGCGCTACAAGGAGGTCTACGACGAGATCGTGGCCACCAAGGAAGCCTCCGGGGACGCCCACCTCAAGGTGATCCTGGAGACCGGCGAGCTGGCCACCTACGACAACGTGCGGCGGGCCTCCTGGCTGGCCATGCTGGCCGGCGGCGACTTCATCAAGACCTCCACCGGCAAGGTCCCGATCGCGGCGACGATGCCGGTGACCCTGGTGATGCTGGAAGCGGTCCGCGACTTCCGCGAGGCGACCGGGCGGCAGGTGGGCGTGAAGCCCGCCGGTGGCATCAAGACCACCAAGGACGCGATCAAGTACCTGGTGATGGTCAACGAGACCGTCGGCCCGGACTGGCTCGACCCGGACTGGTTCCGCTTCGGCGCGTCCAGCCTGCTCAACGACCTGCTCATGCAGCGCACCAAGCTGACGACCGGCACCTACTCCGGTCCCGACTACTTCACCCTGGACTGATAGCCGATGTTCGAATACGCCCCCGCCCCCGAGTCCCGCTCGGTGGTGGACCTCAAACCCTCGTACGGGCTGTTCATCGACGGCACGTTCGTCGACCCGACCGACGGTGGCAGCTTCAAGTCGATCAACCCCGCCTCCGAGGAGGTGCTGGCCGAGGTCGCCGAGGCCGGCGCCCAGGACGTGGAACGCGCGGTGCGCGCCGCCCGGAAGGCGTACGACAAGGTCTGGGGTCCGATGCCGGGCCGGGACCGGGCGAAGTACCTGTACCGGATCGCCCGGCTCATCCAGGAGCGCTCCCGCGAGCTGGCCGTGCTGGAATCGCTTGACAACGGCAAGCCGATCCGGGAGTCCCGTGACGTCGACCTGCCGCTGGTCGCCGCGCACTTCTTCTACTACGCGGGCTGGGCCGACAAGCTCGGTCATGCTGGCTTCGGCGCGAACCCGCGCCCCATCGGCGTGGCCGCGCAGGTCATTCCGTGGAACTTCCCGCTGCTCATGCTGGCCTGGAAGATCGCCCCGGCGCTCGCCGCGGGCAACACGGTGGTGCTGAAGCCGGCCGAGACCACCCCGCTGACCGCGCTGCTCTTCGCCGAGATCTGCCAGCAGGCCGACCTGCCGGCCGGCGTGGTCAACATCGTCACCGGCGCCGGCGAGACCGGCCGGGCGCTGGTCGAGCACCCCGGCGTGGACAAGGTCGCCTTCACCGGCTCCACCGACGTGGGCCGGGCCATCGCCCGGTCGGTCGCCGGCACCCGCAAGAAGCTCACCCTGGAGCTGGGCGGCAAGGCCGCCAACATTGTCTTCGACGACGCGCCCATCGACCAGGCCGTCGAGGGCATCGTCAACGGGATCTTCTTCAACCAGGGGCACGTCTGCTGCGCCGGCTCCCGACTGCTGGTCCAGGAGAACGTGGCCGACCGGGTGCTGGAGTCGCTGAAGCGACGCATGGCCCAACTGCGGGTCGGCGACCCACTGGACAAAAACACCGACATCGGCGCGATCAACTCGGCCGCCCAGCTGGAGCGGATCCGCGAACTGTCCGACGCCGGTTCGGCCGAGGGCGCCGAGCGCTGGTCACCGCCGTGCGACCTGCCCGACCGGGGCTTCTGGTTCGCGCCGACCATCTTCACCGGCGTCACCCAGGCACACCGGATCGCCCGCGAGGAGATCTTCGGCCCGGTGCTGTCGGTGCTCACCTTCCGCACCCCGGCCGAGGCCGTGGAGAAGGCAAACAACACGCCGTACGGGCTGTCGGCCGGGATCTGGACCGACAAGGGCTCCCGGATCCTGTGGATGGCCGACCGGCTGCGCGCCGGCGTGGTCTGGGCCAACACCTTCAACAAGTTCGACCCCACCTCGCCGTTCGGTGGTTACAAGGAGTCGGGCTACGGTCGCGAGGGCGGCCGGCACGGGCTGGAGGGCTACCTCAATGTCTGAGCGGGTCGCGGTACGCAAGACGTACAAGCTCTTCATCGGCGGGAAGTTCCCGCGCAGCGAGTCGGGACGGTCGTATCTCGTGCAGTCCTCGAATGTGTCACTGGCCTCCCGCAAGGACGCCCGGGACGCGGTGGTCGCCGCCCGCGCCGCCGTCAAGGGCTGGGCCGGCGCGACCGCGTACAACCGGGGTCAGATCCTCTACCGGGCCGCCGAGATGCTGGAGGGCCGCCGCGAGCAGTTCGTCGCCCTGGGCATCCCCGGCGACGAGGTGGACGCCGCGGTCGACCGCTGGGTCTGGTACGCCGGCTGGGCCGACAAGGTCGCCCAGGTGTACGGCGGCGCCAACCCGGTCGCCGGCCCGTACTTCAACATCTCCGCCCCGGAGCCGACCGGCGTGGTCGCGGTGGTCGCCCCGGAGCGCCCGGCGCTGCTCGGCCTGGTCAGCGTGATCGCCCCGGCGATCGTCACCGGTAACACCGTGGTGGTGGCGGCCTCGCCCACCGAGCCGCTGGCGGCGGTGACGCTGGCCGAGGTGCTGGCCACCTCCGACCTGCCCGGCGGAGTGGTCAACATCCTCACCGGCGCGATCACCGAGACCGCCCCGACGTTGGCCGCGCACATGGACGTCAACGCGATCGACCTGACCGGGGTCACCGACGCCGCGCTCGCCACCGACCTGGAGGTCAAGGCGGCGGAGAACCTCAAGCGGGTGCTCCGACCGGCCCCGGCCGACCACGACTGGTCGGTCGACCCGGGCCTGGATCGGATGACGGCGCTGCTGGAGACGAAGACGGTGTGGCACCCCAAGGGGGTGTGATCGTTTTTCCTCGGCCCTTGGGCTGGGTGATCATGGGGTTGGCGGGTTTTTGATCTCGCTCGGCCCGGCCAACCCCATGATCACCGCTGGGGTGAGGGCGGGGACGGCTCGGTGGGTGGGGGTCTACTACCGGGGGTAGGATTGGTTTGTGACTCGGTTGGGCGATCTTGAGCGTGCGGTGATGGACGTGCTGTGGGACGTGGTTCCCGGCACGTCGGACGGAGTGACCGTGCGCGAGGTGGCCGACGCGCTCGATGGCCGCGAGCTGGCGTACACCACGGTGATGACCGTGCTGGACCGACTCGCCGGCAAGGGCATGGTGCAACGGGAGCGGGAGGGTCGGGCCTGGCGGTACCGGCCGGCCGCCAGCCGCGAGGCGCACATCGCGCAGCTCATGCTCGACGCCCTCGACCTGGGTGGCAGCCGGGACGCCGCGCTGGTGCGGTTCGCCCGCTCGGTGACCGGCACCGAGGCCGAGGTGCTGCGGGCGGCCCTGGGCAGCGAGGCCGGCCTGACCGGCTCGGGCTCCACCGGGAGCAACGCAGGCGGGGCAGACGCCCTGACCGATCGGGTGGACGGGCCGGCGGGCCGGCGACCCGCCGGCGAGGCAGCGGAGCGGTAGGGCGCACGCCATGGCCTACGCCGTGCACTTCGCCGCCACGATGCTGGCCTGCTATCTGACCGCCCAGGTCTTGGCGCGCTCCACCTGGACGTGGCGCAGCCCCCGGGTGGCGATCGTCTGCTGGCAGGCCGTCGGGCTGGCGCTGGGCCTCTCGGCGATGGGCCTGCCGATGGCGCTCGGATTGAGCGCGTACGAGCGGCCGACCGGTAGCGCACTGCTCGCCCTGGCCAACGACCTCGCCCACGGTGCCCTGCCGGTCGGTGTGGGCACCTTCCACCTGGCCGGCGTCGGCGTGGGCTTCGGCATCGGGGCGGTGCTGGTCACCACGACGGTGCGCAGCATCCACGGCACCGTGCGTGCCCAACGCCGCCACCGGGACCTGCTCTCCCTGGTCGCCCGGAACGACCCGGCCGCGCCGGGCGCGCTGGTGCTGGATCATCCGAGCGCCGCCGCGTACTGCCTGCCGGGCGTGAAGCCGCAGGTGGTGGTCAGCGCCGGCACCCTGAGCCTGTTGGACCGGGCCGAGCTGGCCGCGGTGCTCAGCCACGAGCGTGCGCACGCCCACGAGCGGCACGACCTGGTGCTACTGCCGTTCACCGCGCTGTGCCGGGCGCTGCCGTGGTTCGGCTGGGTGCGCGACGCGCACGAGCGGGTCGCCCTGCTGGTCGAGATGCGCGCCGACGACAAGGCCCGCGAGCTGCATGCCGAAGCCCCGCTGGCGGGGGCGCTACGCCGGTTCGCCGCCGCCGGGCACCGGATCACCCCGGCCGGCGCGCTGGGCATGGGCGACCGGGATCTCGACGTACGGGTGCAGCGCCTGCTGGTCAGCGACCGGCCGCCCCGGGTGCTCGGTGCCACCGCCCTCGCGGTCGCCACCACGTTGGTCGCCCTGCCGATCACCCTGTTCCTGAGCTGACGCCCACACCGCACCACTGAGCCCACGCGGGCAGAACCGCGCGGGTTGCGCCAGCCCGCGCGCCCGCACCGCGAGCCCGTACCCCCCTCGCAAGATCGCGCTCGATCCAGGATCGAGGGGCATCCCGGGGCCGCGAGACCACTACATCCAGGGTCGAGCGCGATCTTCCCCCAGTACTACGTGGCGTAGTAATGTCACCTACGACAGGGCGTAGTAGGCAGACATGTAGCGATGCTACGTGTAGGGTGGCTACGACAAGGGAGCCAACGCTAGGGAGGGCTGGTCATGGACACCCTGCTCCTCGCCCGCCTGCAGTTCGCCACCACCACCTCGATCCACTTCCTGTTCGTGGTCGTCACGCTCGGGCTGGTCACCCTGCTGGTCGGCATGCAGACCGCCTGGGTGCTCACCGGCAACCCGAAGTGGGAGCGGCTGACGCGCTACTGGGGCCAGCTCTACGTGATCAACTATGTGCTCGGTATCGCCACCGGCATCGTGATGGAGTTCCAGTTCGGGCTGAACTGGAGTGGCCTGTCGCGCTACGTCGGCAACGTCTTCGGGGCGCCCCTGGCCATCGAGACGCTTGTGGCGTTCTTCCTGGAGTCCACGTTCCTCGGGATGTGGATCTTCGGCTGGCACCGACTCGGCAAGGGCGTCCACCTCGCGTTGCTCTGGGGCGTGGCCATCACCGCGTACGCCTCGGCGTTCTGGATCATGGTGGCCAACTCCTGGCTGCAGAACCCGGTCGGTTACGAGGTCCGCGACGGGATCGCCCACCTCACCGACTTCGGGGCGCTGCTCACCAACCCCAGCCTCGGCATGGCCTTCGGGCACGTGGTCTCGGCGGCGCTGCTGGTCGGCGGGATGCTGATGGCGGCGGTCAGCGCCGGGCACCTGATCCGGCGTACCCCGGACTTCGCGCTCTTCCGCACCTCGCTACGGATCGGCCTGGTCACCGCGGCACTGGCCATCACGATGGTGCAGGGCTTCGGTTTCGCCCAGTTCGGCCCGGTCGGCGCGGTGCAGCCGACCAAGTTCGGCGGCGACAGCCCGGAGGCCCAGGCCCTGATCGCCGAGTGGACCAGCCGGTTCGGCCCCGGCGACTACGCCCCGCCGGTGCTGGCCAGCGTCGGACTGGGCTTCATGATCCTGATCGGCTTCACCCTCGGCTGCGTCTGGCTCCTGCTGCCCCTGCTCTTCCGGGACTGGATCATCCGACTGCGCTTCCCGCTCTGGCTGATCCTGCTCGCCCTGCCGCTGCCGTTCGTCGCGGTGATCCTCGGCTGGATCTCCCGGGAGGTCGGCCGCCAACCCTGGGTGGCGTACGGGCTGCTCCCCACCGAGCAGGCCGTCTCCCCGGTCAGCGCACCGCTGATGCTCGCCTCGCTGATCGGGTTCAGTCTGCTGCTGGGCGCCCTCGCCGTCACCAACTGGGTGCTGCTCGCCCGGCACGCCAGGCGCGGCGCGGCCGACCCGGCCCTCGGCCGCCCACCGGCACCGCCCAGCGAGCCGGCCCACCCCGAACCCGCCCTCCTCTGAGGAGTAACCAGTGGACCTCGCCTGGTACGCCCTGCTCGGCCTCTTCTTCGCCAGCTACCTGGTGCTCGCCGGCTACGACTACGGCGTCGGGCTGCTGCTCGCCCGCGGCGTCGGTCCGGCCGGGCGGCGGGAGGCGCTGACCGCCCTCGGCCCGTTCTTCCTCGGCAACGAGGTCTGGTTGGTGGCCACCGTGGGCATCCTCTTCGGCGCGTTCCCCCTCCTGGAGGGCGAGTTGCTCGCCGGCTGCTATCCGGCCGTCGTCGGCGCCCTGGTCGGCGTCATCCTGGTCACCGTCGGGGTGCAGCTACGCAGCCGGCCCACCGACGAGCGGAGCCGCGCCCGCTGGGACCGCGTCCTGGTGGTCGGCAGCGCCCTCGCCGCGCTGGGCTGGGGTGTGCTCCTCGCCGCGCTGTTGCAGGGCGTGCCACTCCAGGCCGACGGGCACGTCGCCGGGGTGGCGCACCTGGCCACCCCGTTCGCGGCCGCCGCCGGGCTGGCCATGGTCACCCTGGTCGCGGTGCACGGGGCGACCTTCCTCGCCCTTTTTCTGTCCTCCTATGCGGCCGC
>NZ_JAKKFF010000519.1 GCF_022229015.1 Micromonospora foliorum | reverse complement strand
GCCGATCAGCACGCCCGCGCCGAACGGCGCGTACAGCTTGTGACCGGACACGGCCAGGTAGTCGACGTCGAGCGTGAGCAGGTCGACCGGGGCGTGCGGGGCGAGTTGCGCGGCGTCGAGCACGATCCGGGCGCCGTGCCGGTGGGCCACCCGCGCCAGCTCGGCGACCGGCCACCGCTCACCTGTCACGTTGCTCGCACCGGTCACCGCGACCGGCACCGGCAGCGCCGGGCTGCTGCCCCGGCGCAGCTCGGTGAGGGCGGCGGCGAGGTCGCGTACCGCCCCGTCGGGGTCGGCGGGCACCGGCAGCCGTACCGACCCGCGCGGCCAGGGCAGCAGGTTGGCGTGGTGCTCGGAGGCGTTCGTGACCACCGTGGTGCCGGCCGGCACGGCCCGCGCCAGCAGGTTGAGCGCGTCAGTGGTGTTGCGGGTGAAGATCACATGATCGTCGGCGCGAGCGCCGAAGAAGTCACCGATCGTCTGCCGGGCCTGCTCGTACGCGAGGGTGCAGCGCCGCGACAGCGCTCCCGCTCCGCGATGCACGCTGGCGTACCAGGGCAGCAGCTCGGCCACGGCGTCGGCGGCGGCCCGCGCGCACGGCGCGCTGGCCGCGTAGTCCAGGTTGGTCTCGTCGGGCACGCCGAGGACGTCGAGCGGCGCGGACGTCGCCGACGGCACGGTGGGCAGGCTGGGCAGTGAGGGTACGAGAGTGACGGACACGCCGGAACCTCCGGGGTCAGGGACCCCGGGTGTGGCATCGGGACGGGGTCCGCGCTTGCCCAGCACACCGATCGGGCTGGGCCCGGTCATCACCCGGGGCACCCCACCGCGAACTCGACGAGGGTTGCCGGCCAGCAAGCCGGGGCTTGACGCTGGCGCTCGTGACCTGCCGGCAGCATAGCGCCTACCGATGCGGCCGAACCAGCCGGCGGCGGATGGCTACGCTGACCGCATGGCCGACACCCCGCCCGGTTCACCACTGCCGCCGTCGCCCGCCGCCCCGCCTGCGCCCGCCGCCCCGCCTGCCGGCGAGACGCCCCGGATGCCGCTGCGCCGACTGGGCTGGCGGCGGTTCCTGGTGCTGGCCGGGGTGGTGCTGTTGATCGCGGCGTGCGCGGTGTTCATGGTCTTCACGCTCGGCCAGTCGCTCGGTGTGCAGGCCCTGCTGATCGGGGTGGTCGCCGCCATCCTGCCGGTGCCGGTGCTGGTCGCCTGCTTCCTCTGGCTGGACCGGTACGAACCCGAGCCGCTGAAGTATCTGATCTTCTGCTTCGCCTGGGGAGCGTTCGTCTCCACCGCCGCCTCGCTCACGGTGAACGACTTCGCCGCCAACCGTTTCGCCGACTGGGGCCTGCCGTCCGCGCTCACCGGGGTGCTGGTGGCGCCGTTCATCGAGGAGCTGACCAAGGCGCTGGGCCCGATCCTGCTGCTGGTGTTCCGCCGCCGCGAGTGGTCCGGGATCACCGACGGCCTGGTCTACTGCGGGCTCGCCGCGGTCGGCTTCGCGATGGTGGAGAACATCCTCTACCTGGGCGGGTTGGGGTACGCGTCCGGCGCCGACCGGTACGGCCCGGCCACCGGCATCCAGCAGGTCATCGCGATCTTCATCCTGCGGATCCTGCTGTTCGGGTTCGCCCATCCCCTTTTCACCTCGATGACCGGTGTGGGGCTGGGTATCGCCTCCCGGACGGCCGACCGGCGCATCCGGGTGCTCGCACCGATCGCCGGCCTGCTGCTGGCGATGATGCTGCACGGCACGTGGAACCTGTTGCCCACGCTGACCCAGGCCACCGGCGAGGCCATGATCATGCTGTACGGCTTCCTGGGCCTCATGGTGCCGGTCTTCTTCGGCACCGTGGGGCTGGCGCTGTGGTTGCGCGCCTGGGAGGGGCGGCTCACCGAGCGGGTCCTGCCCGACTACGTACGCGCCGGCTGGCTCAGCCCGCCCGAGGTGGCCGCCCTGAGCAGTCTCGGCCGGCGGCACGCCGCCCGCAGTTGGGCACGGCGGGTGGCCGGCGACGCCGGGGTACGGGCGATGCGGGGTTACCAGTCCGCCGCCACCCGGCTGGCCCTGCTGCGCGACGGGACGCTGCGAGGCCTGGACCGCAAACCCGCCGACCAGGAGCGGACCGCCCGAGAGGAGCGGGAGTTGCTGGACGCGATCACCGAGTACCGGTCGTTCTTCGTCGGTCGGGACCCGCAGGCCCCGGCGGGCGTCTGGGACGGCAGCCGCTACCACCTGCGCTTCCCGGACGGCACCGAGCGCCCGGTGGACGCGCCGGACGAGCCGGTGGTGCCGATCCCGGTGGTGCTGACTCCCGCGCCGGCTCCGGTGGGGTACGCCCCGCCCGGCTGGCCCGGCCTGCGCCCGGCGTCGCCCTGGCCGCCGACGCACCCCTGACGGCTGCTGACCTGAGCCGTGAGCTGACGGCTGGCGGTTCAGGCCAGCAGCGAGGTGAGGAAGTCACCGAGGCCCTGGAACATCGCGATCAGCGCGGCCCCGATCCCCCGGAACATCTGCGCGGCGCCGTCCGGCCGAAAGGCCATGAAGTAGATCAGGAACGCGACACTGCCCCAGGTCAACAGCTTCTTCACGAATACCGGCATCGTCCCTCCCCAGGGCCACGGTCGCCGGATGGCTTCCCGTCGTGCGGCTGGGCAAACGGTGCGCGGTGGGGCCTGGTGGCCGGGGGAGGCGCGTCAGAGGTAGAGGCCGGTCGAGTCGTTCTCGATCCGCTCGGCGGCCACGGCGTGCACGTCCCGCTCCCGCAGCAGCACGTAGCCGCGGCCGTGCAGCTCGACCTCGGAGCGGTCGTCCGGGTCGAAGAGCACCCGGTCGCCGGAGACGATGGCGCGGACGTTCGGCCCCACCCCGACGGCGGTGGCCCAGGCGAGGCGCTTGCCGACCGCGGCGGTCGCCGGAATGACGATGCCGGCGGTGGAGCGGCGTTCGCCCTCGCTGCCCTCCATCCGCACCAGCACACGGTCGTGCAGCAGGCGGATCGGCAGGCCGGCGTCGAGATCGTTGTCGGCGGTCACGCAGCAGACGCTACCGTGTGGCCGACGGTGGCCCGCCGGTGGTTACGCCGGAGATGGTCGGGGCATTGTGTGGCGGAACCGCCCTACGGTGTCGGGAACGGACGTATGCTGTCCGACCTGTCGCCGTTGGCGGGCCGGGTTTTCTGCCAGGAGGTGCGCTTGAGCCGCTTCGAGCGGGTACGCGGGCGGCTTCGCCGCGCCTACCAGTCACGACAGGAGTCGGCGCGCGCCGACGAGGGCGCGTCGAGTGACGCGCTCAACGACGCGTCGGACTCCGCCCGGGTGGCGTCGCCGGCCGTGCCGGGGCCGACCGCGCCGCCGAGCGCCACGGTCTACGGAGCGGAAGCTCCGGTGGACCTGCACAGCTCCACCACCAGTCGGGACGACGCCGACGTTCCGCACGGGCTCCGGATCGCCGCCGCGTGGTGTTGGCGACTGATCGTGATCGGCGTGGTGGCCTGGGCGCTGCTGCGGATCGTCGGCACGATCAAGATCGTGATCATCCCGTTGGCCATCGCGCTGCTGCTCTCCGCGCTGCTCGCCCCGGCGGTGGGCTGGCTGCTGCGGGTTCGGTTCCCCCGCTCGCTGGCGACGGCGGTGGTGCTGGTCGGCGGCCTGGCGGCGGTGATCGGCACGCTGACGCTGGTGGTCAACGAGTTCATTCGTGGCGTACCGGAGCTGAGCGAGAAGTCGTCGGAGGGCGTCCGGCAGATCCAGAACTGGCTGAAGACCGGCCCGCTGCACCTCTCCGACACCCAACTCGACCGCTACATCGACGAGGCGCAGGCCTGGATCAACGACAACACGTCGAAGTTCACCAGCGGCGCGCTGAGCACCGCCGCGACACTGGCCGAGGTGCTGACCGGCACGCTGCTGGTGCTCTTCGCGACGTTCTTCTTCCTGCGCGACGGCAACCGGATCTGGCGCTTCCTGGTCCGGCTGCTGCCGGTGGCCGCCCGGTGGAAGGTCGACGACGCCGGCCGCGCCTCCTGGCACACGCTCGGCGCCTACGTCCGGGCGACCGTGCTGGTCGCCTTCATCGACGCGGTCGGCATCGGCATCTTCCTGGTCGTCTTCGACATCCCGTTCGCCTTCCCGCTGGCCGCGCTGGTCTTCCTGGGCGCGTTCATCCCGATCGTCGGTGCGGCGCTCTCCGGTGGCGTGGCGGTGCTGGTGGCCCTCGT
>NZ_JAKKFF010000518.1 GCF_022229015.1 Micromonospora foliorum | reverse complement strand
CGCCCGCCTCGGCGGCGCCGGCGGCGAACTCCGCGCCGTGCCGACGGGCACCGGGCAGCGCCGCGTACAGGTCGCCGGGGCGAACCTCCTGGCTGGCGTGGGTGACCCCGCTGACGACCACCGCGGCGGCGTCGGCCGGAAGGTCGACGGTGAGCCGGACGGCGAGATCACCGAGCCGGACTCCGGTCACGGTACGTGGACGTGGATTGCCGGGCACGGCGTCAGACCCTACCCGGTCGTCCGGTTCCGGCCGCACAGCCGCCCCGGTGGTTCGTCGGCACTCACCGATGATGTCCCGCCGTTGCTGCTCAGCGCGGATAGACCACGAACTTGGGCGCGGATCCGCCGGCGGACGGTGGTACCCGGTAGTGACGCAGAGTGAACTGCATCATGTCCCGGAACGCCGGCCCGGCGATCGCCGCGCCCCCGCCGTTGGGCGCGTACGCGAAGACGGCGATCACGTAGCGGGGGTTCTCGGCGGGGGCCATCCCGATGAACGAGGACACCTCGCCGGGTTGCTTCTTGCCGTTCACCAGCCGCCACCCGGTGCCGGTCTTGCCGGCGACCCGGTAACCGGGAACCGCGGCGGCCTCGCCCGTGGCGCCGTCGACAGTGGTGACCGCCTCCAGCATGGTGCGCAGGGCCGCCGCGTTCTGCGGGCTGAGCACCGACCGGGTCACCGGGGCCGGCGCGGGCGTGCGCTTGCCGTCCGACCCGATCACCTCCTTGACCAGGTGCGGCTGCACGTACGTGCCGTTGTTGGCGATGGCGGCGTACGCGGCGGCCATCTGCAGTGGGGTCGCGTCGACGCTGTGCCCGATCGGCACCGACCCGGCCGACGACCCGCTCCACTCGTCGGCCGGCAGCAGTCGTCCGCTGGCCTCCCCGGGCATCCCCTCGCCGGTGGGCTTACCCAGCCCGAACCGCTTCTGGTAGTCGATCAGCCGGTCCGGACCGAGCTGGTCGGCGATGGTGATGGTGCCGACGTTGGACGAGAAGGCGAGCATCCCCGGCACGCTCATCCGCCTGCCGTTGGCGGGGTGCGTGTCGGAGAACCAGGTGTCGCCCTTCTTGATGCTGTTGGCGATCGGCAACGTGGTGTCCGGCGTGATCACCCCCTCCTGCAACGCCGCGCCGTAGGTGATCGCCTTGTGCACCGAGCCGGGGTCGACCACGAAGCTGGTCGCGGCGTCCTCCCGGGCGACCGGGTCACTGGGCGTCGGCTTCGCCGCGTCGTACGTCGGGTTGCTGGCCTGGGCCAGCACCGCGCCGGAGGGAATCTCGATGATCACGGCCGCGCCGGTGCCGCCCGGCTGCTGGGCCATGCCCGCGCTGAGGATCTGCTGCGTCCGGAACTGCAGGTCGCGGTTGATGGTGAGGGCGAGCGAGCTGCCCGGCTTGGCGGGAGTGGTCCGGCTGTAGCCGCCCGGAATCGGCGCGGCGAGGTCACCGAGGCCGGCCTCGTACACCCGCTTGCCGTCCTGACCGGCGAGCACGTCGTCGTAGCGGGCCTCCAGCCCCTCCAACCCGACCATGTCCTGGCTGGTGAAGCCGATCAGGTTGGCCGCCAGGTCACCGCCGGGCACCTCACGGCGCTCGTCGCGGTGCACCCCGACGCCGAGGAGGTCCAGCGCCTGCACCCGCTTGGCGGTGGAGATCTCCACCCCCCGCGCCAGGTACACGAACCGGGACTCCTTGCCGTCCTCCAGCTTGCGGGGCTTCATCAGCTCGACGAGTTTCGACGCCGGGATGCCGAGCAGCGGGGAGAGCGCCTTGGCGACGCCGGGCGGGTCCTTCACCTCGGTCGGGTCGGCGTACACGTACCGCGCCTCGACACTGCGCGCCAGCGGCGCGCCGGTGCTGTCGTAGATCCCGCCTCGCGGCGCCGGCAGCTCGACCGTGCGGAGTCGGTCGGCGGTTCCACCCCCGGCGTACGCCGGGGCGTCGACCGTCTGGAGGAAGATCAACCGGATCCCGATGGTGGCGAAGAGCGTCAGGGCGAGCACGGTGCCCAGCCGCAGCCGCAGCCGCGAGTCGGCCAGCTTCGGTGGGCGTCGCGGCTTGCGGGACGGCCGCCGGGCGGCCGGCCGGTCGGTGCGCCGCG
>NZ_JAKKFF010000517.1 GCF_022229015.1 Micromonospora foliorum | reverse complement strand
CACCTTGGTCTCGTCTTCTGTTATTTAGGTTCA
Source organism: Micromonospora foliorum (assembly GCF_022229015.1). GTDB lineage: Bacteria > Actinomycetota > Actinomycetes > Mycobacteriales > Micromonosporaceae > Micromonospora > Micromonospora foliorum. The sequence continues at coordinate 4,167 of NZ_JAKKFF010000517.1, read as the reverse complement.
GGACGAAGACGTCACACGAGTTATGGCTACGTGACTGAGGTGAAAACGTGGGCTCTTCCGATCTCGTGATGCTCGGGCGGCTCGGTGCCGTCCCACCGTCCCGTCGGCGCATCGCGCTGCGCCTGTCCGGGCTGTCGGACCGGGAGCGGACGCAGGGTTAGGCCGCGCGGCTCACAACGGCGGGAGCGACCGGCCGCAGGGTCCGCCAGGCGGCGAGGGTGACCAGCGCGAACGTCCCCGCCGCAGCGCCCGCCACCGGCACCGTGCCGTACGCCGCGGCGGCCAGCCCGGCGAGCGCCGCCCCGAGCGGTGCGGTGAGCAGACCGACCATCCGCTGGGCCGCACCGACCCGGCCGAGCAGTTCGCTCGGCACGTTCCGCTGCCCGTACGACGCCCACAGGCTGTTCCACACCACCGTGCCGGCGGCGAAGACGGCCAGCGCGATCCCGCCCGGCACCGGGTGCCGGGCCAGCGCGAAGCCGGTCAGCGCCACGGTCTCCACGGCCAGCACGGCGCGCAGCGCCGGCACCGTGCCGAGCCGGGCGGCGAGCCGACCCGCGCCGAGAGCCCCTGCCACGCCCCCGACGATGGCGGCGGCGGTGAACAGCCCGTACCCGGCCGGCGGCACCCGCAGCACGTCCAGCGCGTAGAGCACCAGCACCGCCATGATTCCGCTGATCGCCAGGTTGCTCGCGGCGGTGAGCACTGTGACCCGCCACAGGGTCCGGTGCGCCCGCAGCCAGCGCAGCCCCTCGGCGATCTCGCTCCGCACCGAGCCGCGCCCGGTTCTCGGCCGTGCGTTCGGGTTCCCGACGGGGGCGAGGGCCAGCACGAGCAGGGCGGCCGCCGCGAAGGTGACCGCGTCGAGGGCGAACGGGAGGGCCGGGGCGACGGCGAACAGAACACCGGCGGCGGGTGCCCCGAGAAAGCCACCGGCCACGGCGGCCCCCGCCTGGAGCCGGCCGTTCGCCCGGGGTAGCGCGTCCGGCGGCACCAACGCGGGGAGCAGCGCGAACGAGGCGGAGTCGAAGAGAGTGCCCAACGTGGCGAGCAGAAACGCCGCCATCAGCAGCACCGGGACGCTGACCAGGTCGAGCGCGACCACCACCGCCAGTGCCGCCACCACGACCGCGCGTACCCCGTCGACCAGGGCCATCGTCCGACGGCGGTCCCAGCGGTCCGCGTACACGCCGCCGAGCAGGCCGAAGAGCAACGGCGGCACCTGCGCCGCCACGGTGACCGCCGCGATGATCCGCGGGTCGCGGGTCACGGCCGCGGCCAACAGGGCCAGGGCCGGGGTACGCAGCGCGTCTCCGAACCGGGACGAGACGGCCGCGGACCACAGGAGCCGGAAGTCCCGGCCCAGAGCGGGGGAAGTCATGCCGGCGACCGTGCCGGTTCGACCCGGTCGAGGGTCAAGCCGCCGGCGAAAAGGGGACCGCGCCTGTCGGTGATCATGGGTACGGTGAGCGCCGGCATCGGGACCGGGGAGACATCACTCGTGGACCACACTTTCCAGGTCGACCTCCGTGGCGTGGTCGACCTGCTTAGTCATCACCTCTACGGCAGCCCGCGGGTCTACGTCCGCGAGCTGCTCCAGAACGCGGTGGACGCGATCACCGCGCGGCGCAGGGCCGAACCGGACGCGCCTGCGCTGGTCCGCATCGAACCCCCGGACAGCACCGGTGACGGCACGCTACGGGTGCACGACACCGGCATCGGCCTGACCGAGGCGCAGGTGCACGAGCTGTTGGCCACCATCGGCCGCAGCTCGAAGCGCGACGAGCTGGGCTTCTCCCGACACGAGTTCCTCGGCCAGTTCGGCATCGGCCTGCTCTCCTGCTTCCTGGTGGCCGACGAGATCCAGGTGCTCACCCGGCACGGCGACAACCCCACGGTCCGCTGGACCGGGTACGCCGACGGCCGCTACGCGGTGACGGTGGCCCCGCCGGAGGCCGCCCGCGCCGAGCCGGGCACCACTGTCGCGCTGGTGCCCCGCCGCGACGCCGACCAGTGGTTCACCACCCCGACCGTCACCGACCTGGCCCGGCTCTTCGGCGCGCTGCTGCCGGTCACCGTCCGCGTCGGCGATGTCGTCACCACCACCGGGGAACCGCCCTGGCCGACCACGCCGGGTGCGCCACTGGACCGCGCGGCGCTGATCCGGTACGCCCGGGAGACGCTCGGCGTGGACCCGTTCGACGTGCTGCCGCTGGCCGTGCCGGAGGCCGGGCTGACCGGCGTCGCCGTCATCCTGCCGACCCCGGTGAACCCGGCGGCCCGGGCCGGGCACCGCGTCTACCTCAAGCGGATGCTGCTCACCGAGAACGCCGATGGGCTGCTGCCGGAGTGGGCGTTCTTCGCGCACTGCGTGGTGGACGCGACCGAGCTGCGCCCGACCGCCAGCCGGGAGGCCCTCTACGAGGACACTCTGCTGACCGCGACCCGGGAGGCGCTCGGCGACCAGGTGCGCGGCTGGCTGGTCCGGCTGGCCCGGCACGACCCGCACCGGCTGGCCGAGTTCCTCCAGGTGCACCACCTCGGCGTGAAGGCCCTGGCACTGCACGACGACGAGATGCTCCGGCTGGTCGACCGGTGGTGGCCCATGGACACCAACGTCGGCACGCTCACCCTCGCCGAGTTCCGCGAGCGCCACGGCGTGGTCCGCTACGCGGCGAGCCTCGACGAGTTCCGTCAGCTCGCCGCGGTGGCCGCCGCGCAGGACCTGGCGGTGGTCAACGCCGGCTACACGTACGACACCGAGCTGATCGAGCGGCTGCCGGCGGTGGACCGCTCGGTGCTGATCGAGCGGCTGGAGCCCAGCGACCTCACCACCCGGTTCGACGCGCTCGACCCGCAGGTGGAGTTGGCGCTGCGACCGTTCCTCGCGGCGGCGCAGCGGGCCGTCGAGCGTTCCGGTTGCGAGGTGGTCATCCGGGCGTACGACCCGGTGTCGCTGCCCGCGCTCTATCTGGTCAGCCGGTCGGCCGCGTTCAACGACCAGCTCGCGGCCAGCCGGGACAGGGCTGACGAGCTGTGGGGTGGTGTGCTCGACGCGCTCGCCGCCACCGCCCCGCCGGACCGCCCGCAGTTGGTGCTCAACCACCGCAACCCGCTGGTCCGACGGGTCACCATGCTGGCCGACCCGGAGCTGGTCGGTCTCGCCATCGAGGCGCTGTACGGGCAGGCGCTGCTGCTCGGCCACCATCCGATCCGCGCGGCCGACGCCGCGCTGCTGAACGATTCCTTCCTCGGCCTGCTCGGCCGGGCTGTCCCGGGACGGGAGTGAGCATGAGCGACGAGGATCTGTGGCGGGTGCTGCGCGGCATCGCCGACATGCCGTACGGGGCGGGCCAGATCGCCGCGCTGGAGCAGTTGCTGCGCCGGGTGGACGCCGCCGACGACCGGCACCTCGCGTTCGTCACCCGGATGCAGGCCACCACCGGCTACATCTACGGCGGTGAGCCGGCGAAGTCCTTCGTGACCTTCTCCTGGTGCCTGTCGGAGTTCGACCGGGACCCGCAGCCGTACCACCAGCGTCACCTGCACAACCTGCTGTGGCACTTCAAGTACATGGCGTCCGGCCTGCTGAAGTTCCCCGAGGTGCCACTGGACCGCACCTACGCGGTGCTGGACGACATGGAGCGGCGCTACCGGGCTGGCGGGCACAGCCTGCAGGCCGTGCACAAGCACCGGTTCCGGGTCGCCGACCACGTGGGCGACGCCGAGGCCGCCGCGCACTGGTACCGGCTCTGGCAGACCAGCCCGCGCGACGAACTCTCCGACTGCGCCGGCTGTGATCCGACGAGCCAGGTGGGCTACCTCGCCGACACCGGGCGGGACGCCGAGGCGGTGGCGCTGGCCGAGCCGGTGCTCGCCGGCCGGCTCACCTGCACCGAGCAGCCGCAGGCAATCCTCACCGCACTGCTCCTGCCGTACCTGCGCACCGGGCGGGGTGACCAGGCGCGGGACGCGCACCGGGAGGCGTACCGCCGGCTGCGCGGCAACCTCGCCGACCTGTGGGACATCGCGGACCACATCGAGTTCTGCACGCTGACCGGCAACGAGGCGCGGGCGGTCGAGCTGGTCGAGCGGCACCTGGACTGGCTGGACCGGCCGCCGTCGCCGGCCGCCGCCATGCACTTCGCGGCGGCGGCCGCCGCCGCG
>NZ_JAKKFF010000516.1 GCF_022229015.1 Micromonospora foliorum | reverse complement strand
GGAGGTGGCGATGTTCGCTTCGACGGTGCGTATCGCGGCAGCCACCGCGGCAGCCGTGGCCTCTGCGTCGGAGCTGGGACGGACGTCGGTCGCCGTCATGGATGCTGTTCTCCCTCGTGGGTCCGGTCCGGTGCCGGGCAGGTGTGTCATCGGCGTCCCGGCTCGGTGGCCGGAACGTGGTGGTCAGGTGTTCTGGGGTGCGGCCGTCGGTGCGTCGAGGACGGCCCGCATGGTGAAGCGGCTGTTGGCCCAGACGACGTAGAGCAGTGGCGCGGCGGCGAGGCCGAGCGCGATCGCGGGGCGGGCCGCCAGGATCTGGGCGAGCAGCGCGAGCACGAGCAGAGACACGGCGGTGAGGTACCACCGGCGTACCGCCAGATACGCGCAGGCACCGGCCACCTCACGTAACCGGGCGGTGGGTCGATCGGCGAGGGTCACCAGCCCGAGCAGCGTGGTCGCGACGGTGAGGACGATCAGGGTCGCCAGCACCGGCAGGGCGAGTGCCCCGACCCGGTGGCCCCACGCGGCGCGGGCGTCGACGGCGAGCACCACCAGGGCGGTCATGGCTGCCGCCGTCCAGAGCATCGCCGGCCGGGCGGTGGCCCGCCAGGCGCGGCCGTAGGTGCGCAGCACACCGCCGGAGTCGCCGGCGGAGTAGGCGGACATGACCGCGAAGACCGCACAGAGCCCGGGCGCGCAGAGCGGGGCGGTCAGCGCGTAGAGCGGCCAGGAGCGGGCCGCGTCGGTGGTGAACGCGAGCATCACCAGTGGCAGGCAACCGAGTACCAGCAGCAGGTTGCTGACGAGCGCGACATAGAACCCGTCGAAGATGGCGGTGATGGTGTGGTGGCGCGAACGCATGCCCCTCAACCCTTCAGTCCGGTCGAGGCGATGCCCTCGATGAAGTAGCGCTGGCCGAGCAGGAAGATGACCGCGACGGGCAGCACGGACAGCACCGAGCCCGTCATGATCAGCGCGAACTCGGCGTTGTACTGGGAGATGAAGGTGTTCAGCCCCAACTGGATGGTGCGCAGTTCCGGGCTGCGCAGGTAGATCAGCGGGCCGAGATAGTCGTTCCAGGTGGTCACGAACGTACGG
>NZ_JAKKFF010000515.1 GCF_022229015.1 Micromonospora foliorum | reverse complement strand
CGGCCGGGGAAGATCCGCAGCCCGTCGGCCCGCTGCGGCCCGCAGACGTAACAGCTGGGGAACGGATGCTCGACCAGGCCGGGGTAGCGGGCCGCGGCGGCCACCGCCGTCTCCAGGTCGACCGGGGGTACGACGGCATCGATCACGCCGGCCGGGCGCACCTCGGCCACCAACTCGCCGGCCGGGTCCCGGACCTCGCCGTCGACCAGGGTCAGCTCGGTCTCCAGCGGTGGCGGCCGGCGCAGCGTCACCTCGACCGGCCCGCCGCCGCCCGCCCCGGCCGCGAAGATCCCTGCGCTCCAGCCGCCGTTGCCGGAGCCGGCGGGCCCGTTGTAGCGGGACTCGATGCGCATCGTCGACCTCCGGTGGTGCGTGTCGGCGCCTTCGCCGGCCTGCCCGGGCAGCCTCGCACGGGCTCCACCGGGCCTCGCTAGCGGTCTCGCCTGCCGGCGTTCATCCGATCGACACCGGTGGTCCCCGTGAATGGCAACCCGGGCACCTACACAGATCCCATGGCCGTTCTGCATGCCGCTGGCACACCCCTGAAGACCAGCGGATACACCCTGCTGATCGCCGACGACCCCACCCAGGTCGCGGCCGCGCAACGCCTGCGCCACGAGGTGTTCGCCACCGAACTCGGCGCCACCCTCCTACCCGGCGCGGCCGGGCTGGACGTGGACCCCTTCGACGCGTACTGCGACCACCTGATCGTCCGCGAGGACAGCACCGGCGAGGTGGTCGGCACGTACCGGCTGCTGCCGCCGGGGCGTACCACCCGGCGCTACGCCGAGGACGAGTTCGACCTGAGCCCGCTCGACCCCCTCCGGGGCGACCTGGTCGAGGCGGGTCGGTCCTGCGTGCACCCGGACCACCGCACCGGCGCGGTGATCAACCTGATGTGGGCGGGCATCATCCGGTACCTGCACCTGCGCGGCTCCCGCTGGCTCGGCGGCTGCGCGTCGGTGCCGGTGGCCGACGCCGGGCGGACGGTCGCCGAGGTGTGGACCCAGGCCCAGGCCCGGCACCTGTCCCCGCCGCCGCTGCGGGTCAACCCGTTGCGGCCCTGGTTCGCCGAGGCTGCCGCCGCC
>NZ_JAKKFF010000514.1 GCF_022229015.1 Micromonospora foliorum | reverse complement strand
CGGGTACGTGGCCCGCCGGCCCGGCCGGTCGGTCCGGCTGGTGCGCACCGTCATCGAGGTCACCGTGCTGGCGCTGGGCTGGTTGCTCGGCGGCACGGTCGGCGTGGGCACCGTCGCGTACGCGTTGGCCATCGGTCCGTTGGCCCAGTTCTTCATCCCGCTGTTCGCCGTGCCGGAGGGCACCACACCAGACAGCGCCACACCAGACAGCGCCACACCAGACAGCGCCACACCAGACAGCGCCGCGCCCGACAGCGCCGCGCCCGACAGCGCCACGCCCCCGCCGGGGAGCCCCGCGCCGGCCACCCCCGCCGGCTGAACCCTCACCGACCGTCCGCGGACCGGTACGTGGCGGTGGTGCCGCGTACCGGATGGAGGGTGGGTGTTCCCTTCCGCGACGCGCGCCGTCATCATCTCTGCATGGGGGAGAACGGTTGGCGCTGGAACGACGCCTGGATCTTCGTGTCGCTCGTCATCGCGAGCGGGGCCGGACGGCACCGTCGGTCGGCGACAAGTCGACGGCCGGAGGGCGTCCGCCTGACCGACGTGCTCTCCACCGCCGACCACCTCAACCACGCGATCCCGCAGCGCCACGAGGTGGAGGCCGCGGTCCGGCGGCTGGTCGGCGCCGGGCTGGTCAGCGTGGCCGACGGCTGGTTCCGGATCACCGCCGAGGGTGAGCAGCTGTGGCGTACCCGCCCGCGCGCGGGTGTGGCGACCATGGTGGACACCGTGCAGGGTGTGCTGATCCGCCGGCACGCGCCCGGCAGCGCGGACTGGATTTTGGACGAGGCCGACCACGCGGCTGCCGTCCAGGAGTACGCGGTCCGTTCGATCCCCACCCCGCGTCGGTCACCGGAGGGGCATTCCGGCGAGCGCTGACCGGCTCAGCGCACCGGATGTCCACCGAGGCGCAGCGCGTCCTTGACCTCGGCGACGGTCAGCTCACCGAAGTGGAAGACGCTGGCGGCGAGCACCGCGTCCGCGCCGGCGCCGATCGCGGGCGGAAAGTGGGCCACCTCGCCGGCGCCCCCACTGGCCACCACCGGCACGTCCACCACGGCGCGCACCGCGGCGATCAACTCCAGGTCGAAGCCCGCCTTGGTGCCGTCGGCGTCCATCGAGTTGAGCAGGATCTCGCCCGCGCCCAGCTCGGCGCCCCGGTGTGCCCACCACACGGCGTCGATGCCGGTGCCGCGCCGGCCCCCGTGCGTGGTCACCTCGAAGCCACTGGGCGTGCCGCCGTTCGGCGACCGACGCACGTCGAGGGAGAGCACGAGCACCTGCCGGCCGAACCGGTCGGCGATCTCGGCGATCAGCTCCGGGCGGGCGATGGCGGCGGTGTTCACGCCGACCTTGTCCGCCCCGGCGCGCAACAGTGTGTCCACGTCGGCGACCTGCCGGACCCCACCGCCGACGGTCAGCGGGATGAACACCGACTCGGCGGTGCGGCGCACCACGTCGAGCATGGTGCCGCGGTCGCTGGAGGACGCGGTGACGTCGAGGAAGGTCAACTCGTCCGCGCCGGCCCGGTCGTACGCGGCGGCCAGCTCGACCGGGTCACCGGCGTCCCGCAGGTCGAGGAAGTTGACCCCCTTGACCACCCGTCCGGCGTCCACGTCCAGACAGGGGATCACCCGTACCGCCACCGTCATGCCGCGAGCCTATCCTCCGCACGCGCGACGGCGGCCGACCCGATCGGGTCGGCCGCCGTGCAGGAGGTCTACGTAACATCATGACGAACATCTTGCCGAGGTTGTCGCAGCGCAGCAGGCCGAGGAACGCGGCCGGGGCGTTCTCGATGCAGTCCACGATCGTCCCGTCGTAGGACAGTGTGACCTCGCGCAGCCAGCCGGCGACGTCGCGCCCGAACGCCGCCCGCACGTCGTTGTGGTTGTTGCCGTGGAAGCAGCGCCGGGTGAGCCGCTTGCCGATG
>NZ_JAKKFF010000513.1 GCF_022229015.1 Micromonospora foliorum | reverse complement strand
GGTGATGTCCACACCGGGCAGCGGGGTCGCGCCGAGCAGGTGCTCCAGCGCGTACCCGACCCGCGGCGTCAGCGCCAGCCAGGGCGCGAACACCTCGGGGTACGCGGGCGGCTCCGCCAGCGCGGCCAGCGTCGGGTGGGCGGCGATCCGGCGTACGACAGCCGCCCGCAGGATGGCGTAGGCCGCCGCGTCCGTACTGTCGGCGGCCATCCGGCGATCCCAGCGCAGCAGCCGTTCGCGCAGCGCGGCGGCGGCTGGGCCGAGCCCCGTCGACTCGGCGAGGATCGCCAGCAGCGGCCCGGCCGCGCCCAGATAGGTGTCGGTGTGCACCGTGGCCATCCCGTCGGCCGTCCAGGCCGAACCGGCGTCGAGCAGCTCGGCGATGCGGTGCGCCCGGTGCGGTGGGGCGAACTCCACCCCGAACGGCGCCGCCAGTCCGCGCTCGTTGGCCATCACCGCCCGACCCACCACCTCGGCACGGGGCATCGGCGTGTGCCAGCCCTGCCAGGCGTGCGCGGCGTCCCATCCGGGGACCACCCGCCGGCCGTTTCCCGGGTGCCGTACCGGCACCGCCCCGGCGACCCGGTGCAGCAGCCCTCCGGCGGTGTCCGCCGCCTGCACCACGTTGACCGGCTCCACCCAGTGCCGCAGCGCGTGGTCCACCTCGGCCACGGTACGGGCGCGCAGCAGCTCCGGCAGTGTCGCGAAACCGAGGTCACCCCGGACCCGGGGCGGGTAGCGCAGGCTGACGGCCGTCTCGTCGTCCGGCCCACCGTCGATCACCGGACCACGGTCGGTCTCCACCACCTCGACCTCGACCGGGTCGGCCCCGGCCACGTCGATCGTCTCGACGTGGCGGTGCGCCGGACGCCAGCCGTCCGGGCCGAGCGACTGCACCCGGGTGCCGTCGCGGCGCAGCCGCTCCGCGTACACGTCCTGGTAGTCGGCCATCGCGTTGGTGATTGCCCAGGCCACCCCGCCGGTGTGCCCGAAGTGCGCGATGCCCGGCACGCCCGGCACCGCCAGCCCGACCACGTCGTACTCCGGGCAGGCCAGCCGGATCTGCTGGTAGACGCCGGGATCCTCGATGAACCGGTGCGGGTCGCCGGCGAGCAGCGCGGCCCCGGTGCCGGTGCGTTCGGCGGCGAGCAGCCACCCGTTGCTGCCGGCCACTGCCGGCCCGTCGGTGGCGAACAGGTCGACCGCGTCCGGCCCGAGCCGCTGCGCCACGTGCTCACGCCAGAGCTTGCCGGGAAACCCCGCGAACAGGATGTGGTGGCCCAGCCAGACCGCGAGCGGTGTCCACGGCTCCCACCGGCCCGGCCGCAGCCCGGTGGCGGCGAACTCCGGCGACCGCGCCGCCCCGGCGGCGAGACCGGCGTTGACGCCGTCCACGTAGGCGCCCACCCACTCGGCGGTCGCCG
>NZ_JAKKFF010000512.1 GCF_022229015.1 Micromonospora foliorum | reverse complement strand
GATCACCACCGCCCGGGTGCCGGTGGGCAGCGCCGGGTCGCGCAGCGGGTCGACGGTGACGACGACCGCGCCGGCTGCGGTGAGCAGTTCGGCGGTCTCCGCGTACGAGAAGGTGAAGGCCGGACCACCGGCGAGCGCGACCCGTGGTCGCTCAACGCCGGCCGGCCCGCCGACGGCGGCGACCGGGTCCCACGCCGGGGCGGTCAGTGGCGGGGCGGTCCGGGCCAGGTCGAGCACGGCGTCGAGGTCCACTGTGGCCTCGACCAGTTCGGCGAGCGCGGTGACGATCGCGACGGATTCGGGTGCCCGCTCGGCGACCGGCACCAACCCGAGGTGCCGGGCCGGCGCGGCCACCTCGGCGGCGCGGGTGACCGCCCCGAGCACCGGTACGCCCACCTCGGCGAGGGCGTCGCGCAGCAGCGTCTCGTGCCGGGGCGAGCCGACCCGGTTGAGGATCACCCCGCCGATGCGTACCGCCGGGTCGAACGCGGCCATGCCGAGGGTGAGCGCGGCGGCCGACCGGCCCTGCGCGGTGGTGTCCAGCACCAGCAGCACGGGCGCCTCGATCAGCCGGGCGACGTGCGCGGTGGAGGCGTAGTCGCGGCGGCCCACCGCGCCGTCGTGCAGGCCCATGACGCCCTCGACCACGGCGATGTCGGCGGGGGTGGGGACGCTCGCGCCGTGCCGCAGCAGGGCGGCGATCCGGTCGGCCCCGACCAGGAACGGGTCGAGGTTGCGCCCGGGTCGCCCGGCGGCGAGGGCGTGGTAGCCGGGGTCGATGTAGTCGGGGCCGACCTTGTGCGGGCTGACCGTCAGGCCCCGTCGGCGCAGCGCGGCGAGCAGCCCGGTGGCCACCGTCGTCTTGCCGTGACCGCTGGCCGGGGCAGCGACCACCACCCGGGGCAGCGCCCAGTGTGCGGTCACCACTCGATGCCCTTCTGGCCCTTCTGGCCGGCGTCCATCGGGTGCTTGACCTTGGTCAGTTCGGCGACCAGGTCGGCGGCGGCGACCAGGCGCGGGTCGGCGTCCCGACCGGTGATCACGACGTGTTGGAAGCCGGGCCGGTCGGCCAGGGTGGCGACCACCTCGTCGACGTCCACCCAGCCCCACTTCATCGGGTAGGTGAACTCGTCCAACACGTACAGCCCGTAGCGCTCGGCGGCCAGGTCACGCTGGATCTGCCGCCAGCCCTCCAGGGCGTCGGCGGCGTGGTCGGCGTCGCCGCCGCGCTGGATCCAGGACCAGCCCTCGCCCATCTTGTGCCAGGCCACCGGCGCGCCCTGGCCGGTGCGCTCGTGCACCTCGCCGAGCGCCCGGAAGGCGTTCTCCTCCCCCACCCGCCACTTGGCGCTCTTGACGAACTGGAACACCCCGACCGGCAGGCCGGCCGTCCAGGCCCGCAACGCCAGCCCGAAGGCCGCCGTCGACTTCCCCTTCATCTGTCCGGTGTGGACGATCATCAGTGGCCGGTGCCGCCGCTGCCGGGTGGTCAACCCGTCGAGCGGCACCGAACTCGGCTGTCCCTGCGGCATCAGCCCGTCCCCCGTCCCGCGGGCACTCCCGCGATCTTGCAGTTTCTGTTGGCCATATGCGTACTTCGCCCCCTATGCCGCGACAGGAAGTGCAAGATCGCGGGGGTGGGGGTGGGGGTGGGGGGGG
>NZ_JAKKFF010000511.1 GCF_022229015.1 Micromonospora foliorum | reverse complement strand
TGGCCATCGACGCGGAGCGCGCGGACGCCCCGGTGCCCCCGGCGCTGGCCCGCCGGTTCGGCGCGGGCGACTTCTGGGCCCGGTGGACCCGGGCCGAGTGCTGCTGCAAGCTGGCCGACGTGCCGGTGGCGGTCTGGTGGCGGCGCCACGGCCTGGGAGCGCCGTCCGACGGAGCGGCGGTCTGGCGCACCCTCGCGGTGGCCGACCTGGTGGTAACCGTCGGCTTCGCCCCCAACAGCCGCACCACCGGATCCCCCTGATCACTTGATGCTGAGTAGCTGCCGGCGGTTGGATTCAGCTGCTGAGCATCAAGTGATCAAGGGGCGGTGCGCGTACCGGTCAGATCAGGTCCCAGCTCAGGGGGGTGCCTCGGGGGACGTCGGTGGTGAAGGTGCGGCCCAGGACCCGGTCGATCTCCACGGGGGCCAGACCGCCGGCCGGCCGGATCGAGCGGACGTTGTGCGCGGTCACCGGGTCGCCGGCCCGGACGTCCTCGACCACGAAGAGCGAGCGGCGGAACCGCAGCCCCTCCCGCTCGGCGGGGGTGGGGCCGATCGCGGTGCCACCCAGCGCCGCGTACGCCCGGCCGGACTCGGCGACCAGGGCCGTGAGCTCCGCCGGGTTCAGGGAGAAGTCCGAGTCCACGCCGCCGTCGGCCCGGTCCAGTGTCACGTGCTTCTCGATGAAGCAGGCGCCGAGCGCCACCGAGGCGACCGCCACCCCGATGCCGGGCGTGTGGTCGGAGAGCCCGACCGGCACGTCGAACGCACCGGCCAGCACCGGCAGCCGGCGCAGGTTGCTGTCGGCCGGCGGCGCCGGGTAGGACGCGGTGCAGGCCAACAGGACGATGCCCGCCGCGCCGCCGTCCCGGGCGGTGCGCACGGCGGCGTCGATCTCGGCGACCGTCGCCATTCCGGTGGAGATCACCATCGGCTTGCCGGTGCTGGCCACCAGCCGGATCAGCGGCAGATCGACCAGCTCCGACGAAGCGATCTTGTACGCGGGCGCGTCCAGTGACTCCAGCAGCTCCACGGCGGTCGCGTCGAACGGCGACGAGAAGACGGTCAGGCCACGCTCGCGGGCCCGCTCGAAGATCGGCGCGTGCCACTCGTACGGGGTGTGCGCGCGCTCGTAGAGGCGGTACAGGTTCTCCCCGCCCCACAGCTCGTGCCCACTGGAGATCCGGAACGCCGGGGTGTCGACGTCGATGGTGATCGTGTCCGGCCGGTACGTCTGGAGCTTGAGCGCGTGCGCCCCGCTCTCGGCCACGGCGTCGACGATCGCCAGTGCCCGGTTCAGATCGCCGTTGTGGTTACCGGACATCTCGGCGACCACGAACGGTCGCTCCCCGGCACCGACCGCGTGCGGTCCGATCTTGATTGTCGCCGTCATTCCGACCTCTACTCAGGTACGTCCGCACCGGGGTGCGGTGGTGCTGTCGTCGTCCACCCGGCGGGCGGACGACCTGGAAAACCAGGGCGCCGGGAGCCGCCCCGGCCCCCGGCGTGCTCTGCGGTGGGGTCGATCACGGCAGCCGGCCACCGGCCAGCGCGTCGCGTCGCTCCGGCGCGAGCCCACCCTCAGGCGTCGGCCCGGCGCCCGCCGCTCGGCCCGGGTCCTCGTCCGCGGCGGGCGAACCG
>NZ_JAKKFF010000510.1 GCF_022229015.1 Micromonospora foliorum | reverse complement strand
GCTGGCTCGGGGCGAGGCCGGTCTGGTCGCCGCCGAGCGGGAGTGCCGGCTGCGCGGCGCGGCCGACGTGCGCGTGTACCGGGTGGACGTGGCCGACGCGGGCGCGGTGCAGCAGGCCGCCGACGACGTGGTGCACCACTGGGGTGGCGTCGACGTGTGGGTCAACAACGCGATGGCGTCGGTGTTCGCGCCGGCCTGGGAGATTCCGGCGCGTGAGTTCCGTCGGGTCACCGAGGTCACCTACCTGGGCACGGTGCACGGCACCCTCGCCGCGCTGCGGCATATGCGGGCGCACGGGCGGGGCACGATCGTGCAGGTGGGCTCGGCGTTGGCCTACCGGGGGATCCCGCTGCAGTCGGCGTACTGCGCGAGCAAGCACGCCGTGCAGGGGTTCAACGACTCGCTGCGCGCCGAACTGCTGCACGACTGCCCGGGGGTGAAGTTGTCGATGGTGCAGCTGCCCGCGATCAACACGCCGCAGTTCTCCTGGGTCCGCACCCGACTGCCCCGGCACCCGCAGCCGGTGCCGCCGATCTTCACTCCGGAGCTGGCCGCCCGAGCGGTCGTCTGGGCCGCCGACCGCGGCACCCGGGAGCTGAACGTGGGCGGCCCGACCTGGCGGGCCCGGCTGGCCGACGCCCTGTTTCCGGGCCTGCTCGACCGGAAGCTGGCCCGCGACGGTTACGACAGTCAGCAGACCGGTGAGGAGATCGACCCGGCGGCCTGGCGGGACAACCTGGATCACCCCGGCGACGCGGACACGGACCGGGGCACGGCGGGGGTGTTCTCCGAACAGGCGCGTGACCGTTCGGCGGCGCTCTGGGTCGGCACCCACAAGCCGGCGCTCTCCGGTGTCGCGCTCGCCGTCGCGGCGCTCGCTCTCACCGCGGCCGCTCGCCGCCGGCGCTGACCGGCACAAGCCCCTGACCAGGGCTTCGACGCTCGCGCGGGGCGGGCGGGGAGGGTTCGCAACGCCCGGGAGGGGTGCCTCCCTCGGACCGAATGCGGGAACTGGATACCCTTTCCATGACCCTTGTCCGCAAACCGAGGATGACCGACATGATCAAGCCGGTGCAGTTGCCGTCGCCGTGGCGGGACGCACGCCTGACCGTCGTCGTGCCCACGTACAACGAGGCGGGCAACCTCCCGGCGCTGGTCGAGCGGCTGCTCGCGCTGCCGCTGCCGGGGCTGCGCATCCTCGTCGCCGACGACAACTCCCCCGACGGCACCGGCGAGGTGGCGGACAAGCTGGCCATCGAGCACCCCGACCGGATCGAGGTCGTGCACCGCGCCGGCAAGGAGGGCCTCGGCCGGGCGTACGTGGACGGGATGAGTCGGGCGATCGAGGGCGGCGCGGAGTACGTGGCGCAGATGGACGCCGACCTCTCGCACCCGCCGGAGGCGCTGCCGGGGATGCTGGGCGCGCTGCTCTCCACCCAGGCCAGCGTGGTGATCGGTTCCCGGTACGTCCCCGGCGGCGAGCTGGACGAGAACTGGCCGCTCTACCGCCGGGCGCTCAGTGGCTGGGCGAACCTCTACGTGCACACCCTGCTGCGGGTCCGCATCCGGGACCTCACCGCCGGCTTCAAGATCTGGCGGGCCGACGCCCTGCGCGACATCGACCTGGAGCGGGTGCAGTCCAACGGCTACAGCTTCCAGGTGGAGATGCACTACCTCGCCACCAAGCTGGGGCACACCATCCTGGAGGTGCCGATCCGCTTCGAGGAGCGGCGCGACGGCGTCTCCAAGATGACCACCGCGACCAAGGTGGAGAGCGCACTCATGCCCTTCCGCCTCCGCAGCAAACACCGCAACATAACCCGCTAACCCCACCCACCCCGCCTCACCCCACCCCACCCCACCCCACCCCACCCCACCCCACCCCACCCGGCC
>NZ_JAKKFF010000051.1 GCF_022229015.1 Micromonospora foliorum | reverse complement strand
ACCGCGCCGGAGGCGGCCAGCTGCACCACCGGGGCGTCGGCCAGGTGCGGGTACGCCTGGTGCGCGTCGACCAGCCGGTACGCCCCGGCGACGACCTGCCGGCGCAGCACCGCGTCGCCGAGCCGCGCCCGGGCCGCCTCGAACGGCGCCTGGTCCAGTGGTCGGGTGCTCAACCGGAAGTAGTACGCGCCGTCCTCGGCGGGCGCGGCGGTCGCGGCCGGGGCCGACCCGCCGGCGATCTGACCGAGCGCGTCGCAGAGCAGCCAGTCGAGGGTGGCCGCGTACGCCGGCTCGACGAAGGTCACCCCGGGCAGTTCCAGGCCGACCGACGCGGTGATCGTGGACTGGTGGGCGCCGCCCTCCGGGGCGAGGGTGATGCCGGACGGGGTTCCGGCCACCACGAACCGGGAACCGGAGTACGTGCCGTACAGGAACGCGTCGAGGCCGCGCAGCACGAACGGGTCGTAGACCGTGCCCACCGGCAGCAGCGGCTGCCCGGACAGGTCCCAGGAGAGCCCGAGCTGACCGAGCAGCAGGAACAGGTTCATCTCCGAGATGCCCAGCTCGATGTGCTGCCCAGCGGGGCTCTCCGTCCAGCGCAGCATCCGGTCCTCGGTCCAGGAGCGCTGCTCGGTGGGGGCGAAGACCCCGGTCTTGTTGATGAACCCGGCGAGGTTGGTGGAGGTGGCCACGTCCGGGGCGGTGGTGACCAGGTAGCGGCCCACCTCCCGGTCCCGCGCCAGGTCCACCAGCACCCGACCGAAGGCCTCCTGGGTGGAGATCGGCTTGTTGCCGCGTACTCCCGTGCTCTCCGGAACGGTGACCCCCAGCGCACGCTGGCGCGGCGCGCGGGACAGCGCCTCCCGGCGGGCGCCGGCCTGGATCCCGGCGGGTGACGCCGGGTCGAGGCGGTCCCACTCGGTCTCGGCGGTCAACCCCTGCGCGGCGCGCAGGGTGTCGACCTGCTCCGAGCTGAGCAGCGCGGAATGGTTGCGCGGGTTGCCGGCGATGGGCAACCCCCAACCCTTCACGGTGTACGCGAAGACGACGCTGGGCCGGTCGGTGACCGCGTCGCACTGGGCGTACGCGTCCAGCATCGCCTGAAGGTCGTGCCCGCCCAGGTCGGTGACGAGGGGGCCCAGCTCCTCGTCGTCGACGTGGGCGATCAGCTCGTCGATGCCGGCCGGCGCGCCGTCCAGGAACTGCTTGCGCAGCAGCGGGCCGGTCAACCCGAACAGCGACTGGTACTGCTCGTTGGGCATCGCGTCGATCCAGTCGCGCAGCGCCTCGCCACCCGGCCGGGCGTACGCCTCGGCGAGCCGGCGGCCGTACTTGACCTCTACGACGTGCCAGCCGGCCGCCTCGAACTGGCCCCGCCACTGGTTGATCCGGATGCCGGGGACCACCCGGTCCAGCGACTGGCGGTTGAAGTCGACAAGCCACATGACGTTGCCCAGACCGGTGGTCGCCGGGTCGGCCACCGCCTCCCAGATGTTGCCCTCGTCCAGCTCGGCGTCGCCGATCAGCGCCACGAACCGGGAGTGCGGGCGGGCCCCGAAGTGCGCGTCGACGTACCGCCGGGTGGCGGCGGCGAAGAGCGGCGCCGCCGCGCCCAGGCCGACCGAACCGGTGGAGAAGTCAACCTCGTCCGGGTCCTTGGTGCGTGACGGGTACGACTGGAGGCCGCCGCGGGCCCGCAGCCGGGGCAGGTAGGAGCGGTCCAGGTTGCCGAGCAGGTACTGGATGGCGTGGAACACCGGGGACGCGTGCGGCTTCACCGCCACCCGGTCCTCGGCGTCCAGGTGCGCGAACCAGAGCGCCGTCATCGCCGTGACCAGGGAGGCGCTGGACGCCTGGTGGCCGCCGACCTTCACACCGTCGCCGGTGGCCCGGTCATGGTTGGCGGCGTCCACGATCCGGGTGGCGAGCCAGAGCACCCGCCGCTGGATCTCGTCGAGGACATCGAGGTCGTGCTCGGTCACGGTGGCTCCATCCAGGCGTCGCCGTTGACGCCCTCGCGAGGGGTGCGGGGTGGCCGCGTAGTCGACAGGGGGTTGCGGGAGGCCGCCGCCGGGTCGCGGCGGCGGCCTGCTCCGGGTGGGTCTCAGCCCTGGACGCCGAGGCGCTCCAGGATCAGCTCACGCAGGGTCTTCGCGTCGGCCTGGCCCCGGGTGGTCTTCATGACCGCGCCGACCAGCGCGCCGACCGCCGCGACCTTGCCGCTGCGGATCTTGTCAGCGATGCCGGGGTTCGCGGCGATCGCCTCGTCCACGGCCGCGGTGAGCGCGCCGGTGTCCGACACGACCTCCAGGCCCCGGTTGGTCATGATCTCGGTGGGCGAGCCCTCACCGTCGACCACGCCCTCCAGCACCGTGCGGGCCATCTTGTCGTTGAGCTTGCCGGCGTCGACAAGCCCCTGCAGCTCGGCGACCTGGGCGGGAGTGGCACCGATCTCGGCCAGCTCCACGCCGCTCTCGTTGGCCCGGCGGGACAGCTCACCCAGCCACCACTTGCGGGCCGCGGCCGGGGTGGTGCCGGCGGCCACGGTGGCCTCGATCAGCTCGACCGCGCCCGCGTTCAGCACCGACTGCATGTCCAGGTCGGAGAGGCCCCACTGCTGCTGGAGCCGACGCCGGTGCACCCGGGGCAGCTCCGGCAGGGCGGCCTTCAGCTCGGCGACCCAGGCCGGGTCCGGGGCGATCGGCACCAGATCCGGCTCGGGGAAGTACCGGTAGTCGGTGGCCGTCTCCTTCGAGCGACCCGGGGTGGTGTCACCGGTGTCCTCGTGGAAGTGGCGCGTCTCCTGGGTGATCCGGCCGCCCGCGTCGAGCACCGACGCCTGCCGCAGCATCTCCGAGCGGACCGCCCGCTCCACCGACCGCAGCGAGTTGACGTTCTTCGTCTCGGTACGGGTGCCCCACTCCGCGCCCGGCAGGTTGAGCGAGGTGTTCACGTCACAGCGCAGCGAACCCTCCTCCATCCGCACGTCGGAGACGCCGAGGGTGCGGATCACGTCGCGCAGCTCGGCGACGTACGCCTTGGCCACGTCGGGAGCGAGCGCACCGGTGCCCGTGATCGGCTTGGTGACGATCTCGACAAGCGGGATGCCGGCCCGGTTGTAGTCGACGAGCGACTCCGTCGCGCCGTGGATCCGCCCGGTGGCGCCACCGACGTGCAGCGTCTTGCCGGTGTCCTCCTCCAGGTGCACCCGCTCGATCTCGATCCGCACCGTCTCGCCGCCCACCTCGACGTCCAGGTAACCGTCGACGCAGATCGGCTCGTCGTACTGGCTGATCTGGAAGTTCTTCGGCATGTCCGGGTAGAAGTAGTTCTTCCGGGCGAACCGGCACCACTCGGCGATCGAGCAGTTCAACGCCAGGCCGATCCGGATGATCGCCTCGATGGCCGCCTTGTTGGCCACCGGCAGCGAACCGGGCAGGCCCAGGCACACCGGGCAGACCCGGGTGTTCGGCTCGCCACCGAAGTCGGTCGGGCAACCACAGAACATCTTGGTGTTCGTGCCCAGCTCGACGTGGGTCTCCAGGCCGATCACCGGTTCGAAGCGCGCAACGACCTCGTCGTACGCGGGCAGTGTCGTCGTCATCGGGGCTCCTGCCTCACAGCGTCGGTGGGGTGAACGTGCCGACGGCGGACTCCAGCGCGGCGGCGACCCGGTACATGCGGTCGTCGGCCATCGTCGGGGCCATCACCTGCAGACCGACCGGCAGCCCCTCGGAGAGGCCGCAGGGCACCGAGATGCCCGGCCCGCCGTACAGGTTGGTCGGGATCGTGTAGAGGTCGGCCAGGTACATCTGGTACGGGTCGGCGGTCCGCGCGCCCATCGGGAACGCCACCGACGGGGTGGTCGGCGAGATCAGCGCGTCGACCCGCTCGAACGCGGCGGTGAAGTCCCGGGTGATGAGCGTCCGGACCTTCTGCGCCTGCCCGTAGTACGCGTCGTAGTAACCCGACGACAGCGCGTACGTGCCGATCATGATGCGACGCTTGACCTCCGGCCCGAAGCCCGCCTCCCGGGTCAGCGACATGACCTCCTCCAGCGACCGGTTGCCGTCGTCGCCGACCCGCAGGCCGAACCGGACGCCGTCGAACCGGGCCAGGTTGGAGGAGCACTCGCTCGGGGCGATCAGGTAGTACGCCGGCAGGGCGTACGCGAACGTCGGGCAGGACACCTCGACGACCTCGGCACCCATCTTGGTCAGCGCGTCCACCGACTCACGGAACGCGGCCATCACGCCCGGCTCGGCGCCCTCGCCCACGAACTCGGTCACGATGCCGAGCCGCACACCGGTCAGGTCACCGGTAGCGCCGAGCTTCGCCGCCGCCACCACGTCCGGCACCGGCTGCGGAATGGAGGTGGAGTCGCGCGGGTCGTGCCCGCCGATCACCTGGTGCAGCAGGGCCGCGTCGAGCACCGTACGGGCACACGGGCCCGGGGTGTCGAGCGACGAGGAGAAGGCCACCAGCCCGTAACGGGAGGTGCCGCCGTAGGTGGGCTTGGCACCCACGGTGCCGGTGACCGCGCCGGGCTGACGGATCGAGCCGCCGGTGTCCGAGCCGATCGCCAGCGGCGCCTCGTACGCGGCCAGCGCGGCGGCGCTGCCACCACCCGAGCCACCGGGGATCCGGCTCAGGTCCCACGGGTTGTGCGTCGGGCCGTACGCCGAGTATTCGGTGGAGGAGCCCATCGCGAACTCGTCCATGTTGGTCTTGCCGAGCATCACCGTGCCGGCCTCCCGCAGCCGCTGCACGATCGTCGCGTCGTACGGCGGGCGCCAGCCCTCCAGGATCTTCGACCCCACGGTGGTCGGCACACCCCGGGTGGCGAGCACGTCCTTGACCGCGACCGGCACACCCGCGAGCGGGCCCAACTCCTCGCCGGCGGCCCGGCGCTCGTCCACCGCGCGGGCCGCGGCGAGCGCGCCCTCGGTGTCGACGTGCAGGAAGGCGTGCACCCTGTCGTCGACCGCGGCGATCCGGTCCAGGTGCGCCTGGGTCACCTCGACGGCGGAAGTCTCGCCCCCGGCGACCAGGGCCGCGATCTCCGTCGCGGTCATGCTGATCAGATCGCTCATGCCGTCACTCCGCTTCGCTCCGCGACGCCATGAGGCACCACGGCGCTGCACTGCTGATTCGCTCGCTGGCGCTCGCTCATGAGGCCACATCCTCGCTCAGGATCCGCGGGACGCGGAACCGCTGGTCCTCGGCGTCGGGCGCGCCCGACAGCGCTTCCTCCGGGGTCAGGCACGGCGTGACGACGTCCTCGCGGAAGATGTTGGTCAGCGGCACCGAGTGCGAGGTCGGCGGGATGTCCGCGGCGGCGACCTCGCCGACCTGGGCGACCGCCTGGAGGATCACGTCGAGCTGGCCGGCGAACGTGTCCAGCTCCTCCTCGGTGACGGCGAGCCGCGACAGGCGCGCCAGGTGCGCGACCTCCTCGCGGGAGATGGCGGCCATCCGTGCCCCCTTCTGAATTCCTGCTGGTCGGGCGATGTGCCGGCCGCGCGACAGGTGGAGCGTGACACGCGGTGACCGGAGCGAGTCTATTGTTCCGCTCCGGTGCCGCGTCCCCGACTCCCCCTCCGGCGGCCCTCGTGCGGGGTCAGCGGGTGGGGCGGCGAGCGACATCCGGCTGCGGGTGCCCGCCGGTCGGGCGGACCGGCCGGTACCGGGCCAGCCAGGTGACCAACTCCTCGGCCGGCATCGGCCGGGCGTAGAACCAGCCCTGAGCGGCGTCGCAGCCGGCGGCGTGCAGCATCCGCCAGGTCCGCTCGTCCTCGACACCCTCGGCGACCACCCGCAACCCCAGCGCTCCGGCCAGCTCGATCATCGACCGGACGATCGCCGCGTCGTCGGCGTCCTCGGCCATACCGAGGACGAACGACCGGTCCACCTTCACCTCGGCCAGCGGCAACCGGCGCAGGTGCTGCAGGGAGGAGTAGCCGGTGCCGAAGTCG
>NZ_JAKKFF010000509.1 GCF_022229015.1 Micromonospora foliorum | reverse complement strand
CTGGAGCCGCGCCCCTGGAGCCGCGCCGCTGGACTCGCCTCCTCGCGCCACGCCCGCCCGCTGCGCCGCCAAGTCGGCCGCAGCGCCGAGCCGTACCCGCCGTCAACTCCGCAAGCTTGCGGGCGTGGCCGACGGGAGGTGGTCGGAGCGGAACGCGGGGGTGATGGCAGGTTGGGGTGCCTGCCGGGATCATGGGCCTATGACCGAGGCCCGCCCCGATTCGCGCCGGATGACGATCAGCGACCCGCAGGTGATGCGGGCGATGGCCCATCCGGCCCGGATCGCGATCATGGAGTACCTGAACAGTCGCGAGAGCGGTGGGACCGCCACCGAGTGTGCCGAGATCGTTGGGCTGTCGCCGAGCGCAACCAGTTACCACCTGCGGGCGCTGGCGAAGTTCGGGCTGGTCGAGCAGGCGCCGAGCCGGGGGGACGCGCGCGAGCGGCTGTGGCGCGTGCCGAGTGTGAGTGTGCTGGTCGAGGCGGGTCGTGATGCCGGGCCCGAGGCGCGCGCGGCCGAGCAGGCGCTGGTGGAGGCGCATGCGGTCCGGGCCATGGAGCGGACCCGGGACTGGTTGCGGCGTGCCGGGGACGAGCCGGCCGAGTGGTACGACAAGGCCCTGTTCAGCGACACGCTGTTGCTGCTCACCGCCGAGGAACTGGCCGAGGTGAACGAGGCGGTGCTGGCACTGCTCCGGCCGTACCACCCGCGACGGCGGCAAGGTGATCCACCGCCGGGGGCTCGCACGGTCGCTGTGCAGTATCGGACGGTGCCGCTGGCATAGCCAGGCTTGCATGAATCAGTTGTGAAGGATTATTTTCGAAGTATGTCCTTCACAAATGACGAGTCGCGCTGGTCGGACGTCTGGCTAGCCGCCGCCGCTCGGGGCACCACTATCTGCGGTGACTTCCTTGCCGCGACCGCGTTGGCGCTGGCTCTGCAGGGTGCTGGTGCCAGCGGGCTGGCCGTGTCGGGGTTGCTGCTGGCCGCCACCCTGCCCCTGGTGGTGCTCGCCCCACTCGCGGGCCGCCTCGCCGACCGGACGGACAGCCGTACCCTGCTGGTGACCATCGGGTTCGGGCAGGCCGTGATCTGCGCGCTCCTCGCCGTCGTCGAGCATCCGGTCCTGGTGGTCGGGCTCGTCGCCCTGCTGGCCTGCGGGCTCGCGGTGACGCAACCCTGCCTCGCGGCGCTGCTGCCGGCGATGGTCCGCCCGGCCGACCTGCCACGGGCCAGCGCGATCAGTCAGACCGCCGTCTCGCTCGGCGCGCTCGGCGGCCCGGTGCTGGCCGGCCTGCTGGTGGGGCAGTTCGGCACCCGCGTACCGCTGCTTCTCGATGCCGCGACCTACCTGGCGCTCGTGGTCGCGGGCCTGCTGCTGCGGACCCGACGCGGCGGCCGACGGCCCACCGCCAGCCCGGCCGCCGCCAGAAACCAGGCACCCGCCGGCCTTGCCGCCGCGAGCAG
>NZ_JAKKFF010000508.1 GCF_022229015.1 Micromonospora foliorum | reverse complement strand
GAGCACGACGTAGTACTCGGTGGCGATCCGGTGGTGGTGGGTCACCGCGTCCTGCACCTGGAGCAGATGCACGCTGGCCTGGCCCTCGCTCTCGGCGATGAACCCTCGGCGGGTGGTCCCGCACGAGCAGCTTCGGGCGGGAAGGTCGTCGAGCTGAAGTACCGCGAAGCGATCGGACATGGCCGGGCCTCCCTGCGGGAAAGGGCTTTCTCTGCGGTACGGTGACGCTAGCCGGCACGACGAAACGCCGTCAACAGATCGAGGGGGCGGGCCATGGCGACCCTGTCCGATGTGGCCCGCCGGGCGGGCGTCTCACCCGCCACCGCCTCCCGCGTCATCAACGGCAGCAGCAAACCGGTCACCGACGAGCTGCGCGAGCGGGTGCTCGCCGCCGTCGCCGAGTTGCAGTACGTGCCGAACGCGCACGCCCAACTGCTGGCCCGCTCACACCGCAGCGCGGTCGGGGTGATCGTGCACGACGTCTCCGACCCGTACTTCGCCGAGATCACCCGGGGACTGCAACGGGTCGCCACCGACCAGGGCCGGCTGCTGATGATCTGCAACAGCTACCGGGACCCGGACCGCGAGTTGGAGTACGTGGAGCTGCTGGCCGGGCACCC
>NZ_JAKKFF010000507.1 GCF_022229015.1 Micromonospora foliorum | reverse complement strand
CGACCAGGCCGGCCGGGCCGCCGCTACCGAGCCGGCCGGCGCACGGGCGGTCGCCGCGGTATCCGCGCTGGCCCGCCGGCATGGCGACACCAGCGTCGAGTTCGGTCACTGGCATGGTGACTGGGTGCCGTGGAACCTGGGCTGGCACGCCGGCCGGTTGGTCGCCTGGGACTGGGAGCACAGCGGGCCGGACGTGCCGGTCGGTTTCGACCTGGCGCACGACGCGTTCCAGCGGGCCCTGGTGCTGCGGGGGGAGCCGGCCGCCGCAGCCGCGTCGGCAGTCGACGGGTACCTGGGCCGGCACGGCGAGCGGCTCGGCCTCGACGCGGCTCGTCGCCGGCTCGTCGCCGACGCGTACCTGGTGGAGATGTGGTTGCGGACCTGGCGGCTGGCCGACGCGGGCGCGGGCTGGAACGCCGCCCTGCATCCCGCACTCTTGGACGTCATCGAGAAAAGACATAGCGGCTGATCGGGAGGAATCGCGGCGGCGACGGCACGCCGTAGAGTGACGACAAAATCGCAGGTGGTGATGACGATCGATGGACCTCGGACGTTCGGTGCGCCGAACCACCCGCTGTGGAGATCGTCGTCTCGGCCGGTCGCGCTATTCAACGACCGGGGATCGTGTGATCTGCTTCTGCGTGGCGTGAACTGAAATTCCAAGCGAACTTGTGGGGAGTCGCGTGGACACGAAGAACGACGACAGTGGGGCTCCGGTGCTGCTGCTGGTCGGCTCCAGCGGCGGCCATCTGGCCCAACTACTGGCCCTGCGGCCCTGGTACGAACAGTGGCGGCGCTGCTGGGTCACCTTCGACACCCCGGAGGCGGTGTCGCTGCTGGCCGGCGAGGACCTGGTCCCGGCGCACCACCCGACCACCCGCAACGTGCCGAACCTGCTGCGCAACGCGCTGCTGGCCTGGCAGGTGCTGCGGGCACGGCGGGTCGCCGCCGTGGTCACCACCGGCGCCGGGGTGGCGGTGCCGTTCGTGGTGCTGGCCCGGCTGCGGCGCATCCCGACCGTCTACATCGAGGTGTACGACCGGATCGACACCCCGACGTTGACCGCGCGGCTCTGCCGGCCGTTCCTCTCCGCGATGCTCGTGCAGTGGGACGAGCAGCGCCGGCAGTACCCCGAGGCGACAGTCGTCGGGACGCTGCTGTGACCGGGGAGACCGGCACCGCCCGGCGTCCGCAACCCCGGCCGAGCGCCGAGGCGGCCCGCCTGCCGCGCCAGCGCGACAGCTCGCCGATCGCCCAGCTGCGACTGCTGGTCGCGGTGGGCACCGACAAGCACCCCTTCGACCGGCTCGTCGACTGGGTGGCCCAGTGGCACACGCAGGCCGCCGGCCCGATCGGGCTGACCGTGCAGCACGGGCACACCAGGGCGCCCCAGCTTCCCGGCGCGGTGCCGTTCCTCGGCCACGACGCGTTGCAACAGGCGATGATCGACGCTGACCTGGTGGTCTGCCACGGTGGTCCGGCGACCATCCTGGAGGCCCGCCGGCACGGCCACCTGCCCATCGTGGTGCCCCGCGATCCGGCTCGCGGCGAGCACGTCGACAACCACCAGCTTCTCTTCGCCCGCCGGCTCGGCGCCGCCGGGCTGGTGGCTCTCTGCGAGACCCGGGAGGCGCTGCACGACGCGTTGGCCGCCGGGGTTGCCGATCCATCCCGGTACGCGGTGGCCGCCGACCCGGCGGCACACGAGGCACGACGGGCGGCGGTGGCCCGGGTCGGGCAGATCATCGACGACCTGGTGGCCCGCTCGACCCCGCGCCCACCCCGGTGGCGGGCCTGGTCCCGGCCGCGTCCGGGTACGAAGGAGACTCGATGACCCAGCAGCCGAGCGTCAGCGTCGTGGTGCCCACCCGGGACCGCCCCGAGCTGCTGCGGGCCGCGGTGCGCGCGATCCTGGCACAGGACTACCCGGGCCAGATCGAGGTCGTCGTGGTGTTCGACCAGTCCGCGCCGGACGAGTCGCTGACCAAGCTGGGCGGCGGCCCGGCCCGTACGGTACGGGTGATCCGCAACGCCCGTACCCCCGGGTTGGCCGGTGCGCGCAACAGCGGCACCCTCGCGGCCGAGGGTGAGCTTGTCGCGTTCTGCGACGACGACGACGAGTGGCTGCCCGGCAAGCTGGCCGCCCAGGTCGACGCGCTGGCCGGCGATCCGGCCGCCGAGTTCGTCTGCTGCGGCATCCGCGTCAACTACGACGGGCACACCGTCGACCGGGTGCTCGACAAGGACCGGATCACCCTGGACGACCTGCTCCGCGACCGGATGACGGAGCTGCACCCGTCGACCTTCCTGATCCGCGCCACCGCGTTGCGCAACGGGTTCGGGCTGGTCGACGAGGAGATCCCGGGCAGCTACGCGGAGGACTACGAGTTCCTGCTCCGGGCCGCGCGCAGCGCCCCGCTGATCAACCTGCGGACGCCGTCGGTGCTGGTCCGCTGGCACAAGCGCTCGTACTTCGCGCAACGCTGGGACACCATCTCCGAGGCGTTGCAGTGGTTGCTGCGGCGCTACCCGGAGTTCGCCAGTCAACCGGCCGGCGAGGCCCGGGTGTCCGGGCAGATCGCGTTCGCCCAGGCCGCCTCCGGCGACCGCCGGGGTGCGCTGCGCTGGGCCCGGCGCACCCTGCGGAGCAACCCCCGCGAGCCGCGCGCCTACCTGGCCCTCGCCGTCGCCGGTCGGGTGGTCCGGGCCGACGCGGTGCTGCGCACCCTGCACAAGCGCGGTCGGGGGATCTGAGCCGCCGCCTGCGCGAGCGGGCGGCGACGTCCGCTGGGCGGGACGCCCCGGGGAGCGCGCCGGGGCGGTGGCCCGCCGTGACAGACTGACCGCTGTGTTGCGCTGGCTGACTGCAGGTGAATCGCACGGTCCCGCCCTCGTCGCGATGTTGGAGGGGGTGCCGGCCGGCATCGAGGTGACCACCACCGAGATCGCCGACGAGCTGGCCCGTCGGCGGCTGGGCTACGGCCGGGGTGCCCGGATGTCGTTCGAGCGGGACGAGGTCGAGCTGCTGGGCGGCCTGCGGCACGGCGTGACCCTGGGCAGCCCGGTGGCGATCCGGGTCGGCAACTCCGAGTGGCCGAAGTGGCAGACCGTGATGGCCGCCGACCCGGTCGACCCCGACGAGCTGGCCCGGCAGGCACGCAACGCCCCGCTGACCCGCCCTCGGCCGGGCCACGCGGACCTGGCCGGCATGCAGAAGTACGGCCACACCGACGCCCGGCCGATCCTGGAACGCGCCAGCGCCCGGGAGACCGCCGCCCGGGTGGCCGTCGGCACGGTCGCCAAGGCGCTGATCCGTCAGGCGCTCGGCATCGAGATCGTCTCGCACGTCGTCGAGCTGGGTCCGGTGGCCGCGAAGCCAGGGCTGCGCCCGACGCCGTCCGACGCCGCCCGGATCGACGCCGACCCGCTGCGCTGCCTCGACCCGGAGGCCAGCGCCCTGATGGTCGCCGAGGTCGATGCCGCGAAGAAGGCCGCCGACACCCTCGGCGGCGTGGTCGAGGTGCTGGCGTACGGGGTGCCACCGGGGCTGGGCAGCCACGTGCAGTGGGACCGCAAGCTCGACGCCCGGCTGGCCACCGCGCTGATGTCCATTCAGGCGATCAAGGGCGTGGAGATCGGCGACGGCTGGCAGCAGGCCCGGTCCCGCGGCTCGGAGGCGCACGACGAGATCATCCCGTCGGCCACCGGCGTCCGCCGGGTCACCGACCGGGCCGGCGGGCTGGAGGGTGGCATCACCACCGGTGAGCCGCTGCGGGTCCGCGCCGCGATGAAGCCGATCTCCTCGCTGAACCGGGCGCTGGCCACCGTGGACATCACCACCGGCGAGCCGGCCACCGCGATCAACCAGCGCTCCGACGTCTGCGCGGTGCCCGCCGCGGCGGTGGTCGCCGAGGCGATGGTGGCGCTGGTGCTCGCCGAGGCGGCCACCGAGAAGTTCGGCGGCGACTCGATCGCCGAGATCCGCCGCAACGTGGCCGGGTACCTCGACGCGCTGGTCATCCGCTGATGGCACCGGTCGTCGTGCTGGTCGGCGCGCCCGGCTGCGGCAAGACCACCGTCGGGCGGGCGCTCGCCGCCACCCTCGGCGTGGAGTTCCGCGACACCGACACCGACATCGAGCAGATGGCCGGGAAGCCGATCCCGGAGATCTTCATCGACGAGGGTGAGGCGCACTTCCGTACCCTGGAACGTGCCGCCGTGGCCGCGGCGCTGGCCGCCGGCACGGGCGTGCTCGCCCTCGGCGGCGGCGCGGTGCTGGCCGAGGAGACCCGGGCCGCCCTGATCGGG
>NZ_JAKKFF010000506.1 GCF_022229015.1 Micromonospora foliorum | reverse complement strand
GCGCCAGTGCGCGGGCGATCGCCACCCGCTGCTGCTGCCCGCCGGAGAGCTGGTCCGGGAAGCGGTCACCCAACGCGGGCAGGCCCACCTCGGTGAGCGCGGCCATGGCCAGTGCGCGGGCCCGACGTCCGCTGGTCCCGTCGAGTTCCAACGGGAGAGCCACGTTCTCCAGTGCGCTCAGACTGCCCAGCAGGTTGAGCTGCTGGAAGATGTAGCCGATCCGGCGGCGGCGCAGCTGGGCCAGCCCGCGGCGGTCCAACGTCCCCAGCGGTTGCCCCTCGACCCGGACCTCGCCGCCGGTCGGGCGGTCCAACCCGCCGGCGAGAGCCAGCAGGGTCGATTTGCCGGAGCCGGACGGCCCCATCACCGCGACCAGCTCGCCGGGCCGGACGACCAGGCTGACGCCGCGTAGCGCGTGCACCGCCGCCGGCCCGGCGCCGTGGGTGCGGTGGACGGCGCGTAGCTCCAGCACCGCGTCGTCCGACCCGCTCACCGTCGCGCCTCCTCGCCGGCCCATCGAGCCGCGTCCCGCGCGTCGTCGTCACCGGACCGGGGAGCGGGAGGCGCCGGGCCGCTGGGCTGGTGCCGGACCAGACTGGTCTCGCAGTGGTCCAGCCAGCGCACCTCGGCCTCGGCCTGGAACACCATCGAGTCCAGCACCAGGCGCCAGGGGAGGTCCTCCGGCCGGTTGCTGCCGTACTTCAACCGGGTCAGCTCCTGCAGGGCCCGCATCGTCGCGCTGCGTTGGGCCTGCACCACCGACCGGACGTCGACCCCGGGGGTGGTCAGCGCCAGCGCCAGCTTGATCGCCAGCTCGTCGCGGGGTCGGTCGGTGCGGCTGATCGGGGTGGCGAACCACAGCGCCAGGTCCGCCCGGCCGGCGTCGGTGATCTCGTACGGGCGCTGCCCGGCCTCGCTCTCCGGCAGCGGGCGCACCAGACCGTCGCGTTCCAGCCGGGACAGCGTGGTGTAGACCTGCCCGATGTTCAGCGGCCAGGTCGAGCCGGTCGACTCCTCGAACGCGGCGCGCAGCTGGTAGCCGTACATCTGGCCGCGTTCGAGCAGAGCGAGCAACCCGTGACGGATGGACATGGCAACGGAGTATGCATACCTGGTATGCGCACCGCAACCGGGGCGGACCGGTTCAGGCCGGTCGACCGGGAAACGCGACAGTCAGCGGGGTCAGCCCGGCCGTCTTGCGCCACCGGGTGGCCCGCACGGCGTACTCGACCAGGGCGGCCAGCGCCTGGTCCCGGTCGGCGCCGGTGGTGGACGCCAGGGCGGCCCGCCAGTGCGCGGCCGTGCGCTCCTCCACCTCGGCGGCGAGCCGCAGGGCGCTCGCCCGGTCGGTGACCGGGAACGGCAGGGCGTAGCCGGCGCGGTCCGGCGGAACGACGCCGCCGGCCGTGGTGAGCTGCACCACCAGCGCGTCA
>NZ_JAKKFF010000505.1 GCF_022229015.1 Micromonospora foliorum | reverse complement strand
CGCGGCGGCCAGCTCGGCGAGCGCCGCGCGGGCCTGCTCGGTGGGCACCTCGGGGGCGAGGGCGGCCAGCCGGGTCAGCTCGGTGCCGAGCAACTGCGTGGCGGCGGCCAGTTTGGTGGCGTGGGTCAGGTCCTCCCAGGAGGTGTGCCGCCCGGTCAGGCGGTTGTCCAACGCGGTGAAGTCACCCTCGGCGTCGGTGTCGACGAAGAGCCCGCTGACCGCGGCCAGGGCGTCGTAGCCGGTGGTGCCGTCGACCGGCCAGTCCGGCAGCTCCTCGCCGTACTCCAGGATCTTTTCCACCACGAGCCAGGCGTTGGGTGCGGCGGCCCGCAACCGGGCGAGATAGCCCGCGGGGTCGCGCAGGCCGTCCGGGTGGTCGACGCGGATGCCGTCGACCTCACCGGCGGCGGCCCAGCGCAGCACCAGTTCGTGGGTGGCGGCGAAGACCGCCGGGTCCTCCACGCGCAGACCCGCCAGGCCCGCGATGGCGAAGAACCGGCGGTACGTCAGCTCGGCGTCACCGCGCCGCCAGGAGACCAGCTCGTAGTGCTGCCGG
This sequence comes from Micromonospora foliorum, assembly GCF_022229015.1. Taxonomy (GTDB): domain Bacteria; phylum Actinomycetota; class Actinomycetes; order Mycobacteriales; family Micromonosporaceae; genus Micromonospora; species Micromonospora foliorum. The sequence continues at coordinate 7,778 of NZ_JAKKFF010000505.1, read as the reverse complement.
TCGTGCACCTCCCGGGCGCTGCCGTCGCCGGTGCCGTCGGCGACCGGGAAGCGGTGCTCGTGGTAGCGCAACTCCCCGTCGACAAGCTTGAGGTCGTCCAGGGCGGCCGGGTCGTCGGCCAGCACCGGCAGCAGCAGCCGGCCCCGGTCCCAGTCGATGTCGAACCACTCGGCGTACGCCGAGTCGCGCCCCCGGCGCAGCACGTCCCACCAGGGCGGGTTGGCGGCCGGAACGGCGACCCCGGCGTGGTTGGGCACGATGTCGACGACCAGGCCGAGCTGCTTGTCGCGTAGCGCGCGCAGCAGCCGCTGCCGGGCGGCCTCCCCGCCCAGCTCCGGGTTGACGGCCCGGTGGTCGACCACGTCGTAGCCGTGCTGGGAGCCGGGGGTGGCGGTCAGCAGCGGGGCGCTGTAGAGGTGGCTGACGCCGAGGTCGTCCAGGTAGTCGACGATCGCGGCGGTGGCGTCCAGGTCGAACCCGGGGCGGACCTGGACCCGGTAGGTCGTCTGTGGAGGGGTGGCCGGCATGTCAGATCGTCCTCTCCAACACGACGAGGGACCGGTCCGGCACCCGGATGGTGCCGCCCGCACTGATCACCGTGGCGTCGCCCGGCTCGGGCTCCGCCGTGCTGATCACCCGTTCCCACTTCTGGCCGTACTCGCTGCCGGGCATGGTGAAGTCCAGTGCCGCGTCGTGGGCGTTGAAGCAGAGCAGGAACGACGCGTCGTGGTGCTTCTGGCCGTACTGGCCACGCTCGCGGATGCCCTCGCCGTTGACGAAGAGCGCCACCGAGCGGCCGAAGTCGTTGCCCCAGTCCTCGCCGGTCATCTCCCGCCCGTCCGGGGTGTGCCAGGCCAGGTCGGGCAGCGGCTCGTCGATGCCGCGCCCGTTCACGGGCAGGCCGGTGAAGAACCGGCGGCGGCGGAACACCTGGTGTCGTTTGCGGAACGCGGTGAGCGTCTGGACGAACTCCAGCAGTTGCTCGTCGATGTTGTCCCAGTCGACCCAGGCCAGCTCGCTGTCCTGGCAGTAGACGTTGTTGTTGCCGTGCTGGGTGCGGCCCAGCTCGTCACCGTGGCCGATCATCGGCACGCCCTGCGACAGCATCAGGGTGGCCAGGAAGTTACGCCGCTGCTTGGCCCGCAGCGCCAGCACTGCCTCGTCGTCGGTGTCGCCCTCGACCCCACAGTTCCAGGACCGGTTGTGGCTCTCGCCGTCGCGGTTCTCCTCGCCGTTGGCCTCGTTGTGCTTGTCGTTGTAGGACACCAGGTCGTTGAGGGTGAACCCGTCGTGCACGGTGACGAAGTTGATGCTGTGGAACGGGCGGCGGCCGTCGTCCTGGTAGAGGTCGGCGGAACCGGAGATGCGGGACGCGAACTCGGCGAGGGTGGCCGGCTCACCGCGCCAGAAGTCCCGCACGGTGTCGCGGTACTTGCCGTTCCACTCCGTCCACAGCGGCGGGAAGTTGCCCACCTGGTAGCCGCCGGGGCCGACGTCCCACGGCTCGGCGATCAGCTTCACCTGGCTGACCACCGGGTCCTGCTGCACCACCTCGAAGAAGGTGGAGAGCCGGTCCACCTCGTAGAACTCCCGGGCCAGGGTGGCCGCCAGGTCGAACCGGAAGCCGTCGACGTGCATCTCGGTCACCCAGTAGCGCAACGAATCCATGATCAGTTGCAGCGAGTGCGGGCTGCGCACGTTGAGGCTGTTGCCGGTGCCGGTGTAGTCGACGAAGTAGCGGCGATCCTCCTCGCTGAGCCGGTAGTAGCTCGGGGCGTCCACACCCTTGAAGCTCAGCGTCGGCCCGAGGTGGTTGCCCTCGGCGGTGTGGTTGTAGACCACGTCGAGGATGACCTCGATGCCGGCCGCGTGCAGCGCCTTGACCATGCCCCGGAACTCCTGCACCTGCTGGCCGAGCCGGCCCAGCGCCGAGTAGCCGTGGTGCGGGGCGAAGAAACCGATGGTGTTGTAACCCCAGTAGTTGCGCAGCCCCAGGTCGACGAGGCGGTTGTCGTGGATGAACTGGTGCACCGGCATCAGCTCGATCGCCGTCACCCCGAGCCGGGTCAGATAGTCGATCATCGGCGGGGAGGCGATGCCCGCGTACGTGCCGCGCAACTCCTCCGGGATGTCCGGGTGGCGCATGGTCAGCCCGCGTACGTGCGCCTCGTAGATCACCGAGTGGTGGTAAGGGGTGCGCGGCGGCTTGTCGTTGCCCCAGTCGAAGTACGGGTTGACCACCACCGACTTCGGCATGAACGGCGCCGAGTCGGTCTCCGACATCCGCTCCGGCTCGTCCAGGTCGTAGTCGTAGACCGCTGGGTCCCACTCCACGTCACCGTCGATGGCCTTGGCGTACGGGTCGATCAGCAGCTTGTGCGGGTTGCAGCGCAGCCCGTTCGCCGGGTCGTACGGGCCGTGCACCCGGTAGCCGTACCGCTGGCCCGGCTCGATGCCCGGCAGGTACGCGTGCCACACGTACGCGTCCACCTCGCGCAGCTCGACGCGGCGCTCCGCGCCGGTGTCCCACTCGTCGAAGAGACACAGCTCGATCCGCTCGGCCACCTCGGAGAAAATGGCAAAGTTGGTGCCCATCCCGTCGTAGGTGGCGCCCAGGGGGTACCGCTCGCCCGGCCAGACCTGCATGTCGCTCCTTAGACCATGGTTATGTGCGCACCGGCCGAGATCGCCCGCGCGCACGCAGGTAGTGCCCCCGGCCCGGGCGCGCCAATCCATCCTTTCAGGCGGTGACCAGAAACCACCTGTCTGATGCGCACTACACCGATCGGGTGTCCTCCGTCACGATCACCCTTTTCGAGATGCGTTCTTGGGTCCGATGCACTTTCCTTGACCGGGGACAAGCGTTCGCGCGTGCCCGCCAGGCCATCTGCCACCCCTTACACCTCTCGCTCCGCCGCCACTGACGCCGGCGCGCACCACCATGCATGGACGGAGATTGATGTGACCCTGCGGGTCGACGAGCAGCTCGCTGCCACCAAGGACCGGGCCCACCGGCCCACCCTGACCTCCCGGCCCCCCGCGCAGCCCGGTCCCACCGCGCAGCCCGGCACGCCCGTGCCGGCGCAGTCCGGCCCCGGGGTGCCCCCGCAGACCCGCCGCATCCTCATGCTGTCCTGGGAGTACCCGCCGGTGCTCGTCGGCGGTCTCGGTCGACACGTGCACGCCCTCTCCGTCGCCCTCGCCGCCGCCGGCCACGAGGTCACCGTCGTCACCCGCCACACCGAAGGCGCACCCCTGGAGGAGTACGCCGACGGCGTCCGCATCCTGCGCGCCCCCGAAGACCCGGTCACCTTCCCCCTCGCCACCGGCTCCCTGCTGGCCTGGACCATGGCCTTCAACCACACCCTCACCCGCACCGCGCTGCGCGCCACCCAGGCCGGCTCCTACGACGTCATCCACGCCCACGACTGGCTCGTGGCGCACACCGCGATGACGTTGCGGGACCACCTGGACATCCCGCTGGTCAGCACGATCCACGCCACCGAGGCCGGGCGGCACCAGGGCTGGCTGCCGGAGGAGATGAACCGCACCATCCACGGCGTCGAGCAGTGGCTCAGCAGCGAGTCCAACCGGGTGATCGTCTGCTCCGGGTACATGCGCGACGAGGTGAACGCGCTGTTCGGCGTACCGGCCGGGCGGGTCGACGTGGTCGCCAACGGCGTGGAGCCGCACCGCTGGCGGGTGCCCGCGCGCGCCGTGGCCGCCGCCCGCGCCCGCTTCGCCGGGGACGGCCCGCTGGTCACCTTCGCCGGCCGCCTGGTGTACGAGAAGGGTGTGCAGCACCTGATCGCCGCGCTGCCCCGGCTGCGCGAACGGCACCCCGGGCTGCGCGCCGTGATCGCCGGTGACGGCCCGTACCGCGCCGAACTGGAGGCCGAGGTGCACCGCCGCGGCCTGGGCGGCATGGTCACCATGCCGGGCTTCCTGGGCGGCACCGAGCTGCCGGCGCTGATGGCCGCGTCCGACTGCTTCGCCGTGCCCAGCATCTACGAGCCGTTCGGCATGGTCGCCCTGGAAGGCGCCGCAGCCGGCGCTCCCATCGCCGTCGCCGCCACCGGTGGCCTCGCCGAGATCGTCGAACCGGGCGTCACCGGAATGACCTTCCGCCCGCACGACCCGGACAGCCTGACCGACGCCGTGGACGCGCTGCTGTCCGACGCCGACCGCGCCCGCGTCATGGCCCGCCACGCCCGCCGGATGGTGCACGACCAGTACGGCTGGGCCGCGATCGCCCAACGCACCGCCGCCAGCTACGCCGCTGCCATCCACCACGACGCCGCGTTCACCGCCGAGCGCGCCGAGCAGCGGATGTCGCAGGGTCGCGCCCTCCCGGCGATCCCCGAGGGCAACCTCCTCGCCGCCGCCGGCCTGCGCTGACGGTCCGCTGGCCCGGCTCGTCTGCGCTTGATCGACTCGGTTTCCTTGAAGTCGGGGTGTCCCCGTGCTGGGGATGCCCCGACTTCCGGTTGATCGACTCGATTTCCCGGAAGTCGGGGCATCCCGGCACGTCGGACACCGCGCCTTCAAGGAAACCGAGTCGATCATGCCGGGGCGGGGCAGGCAGCTCAGACGCACCGGACGCGGCAGGCCGCCGACCCGGAGGGGTCGACGGCCTGCTGGCGGAGCGAGGAGCGGGTCAGCGCTCGCCGAAGGGGACGTAGTCCCGCTCGGCGGAGCCGACGTAGACCTGCCGCGGACGGCCGATCTTGGTCTCCGGGTCGGAGATCATCTCGCGCCACTGGGCGATCCAGCCGGGGAGCCGGCCGAGCGCGAAGAGCACGGTGAACATCTTGGTCGGGAAACCCATGGCCTTGTAGATCAGGCCGGTGTAGAAGTCCACGTTCGGGTAGAGCCGACGGGAGACGAAGAAGTCGTCGGCGAGGGCGATCTCCTCCAGCTCCATGGCGATGTCCAGCAGCGGGTCCGGCTTGGCCATCCGGCCCAGCACGTCCTGCGCGGCCTTCTTGACGATCGCCGCCCGCGGGTCGTAGTTCTTGTAGACCCGGTGGCCGAAGCCCATCAGCTTGACGCCGTCCTGCTTGTCCTTGACCTTGCGGACGAAGGACCGGACGTCGCCGTCGCCGGCGTGGATCTGCTGGAGCATCTCCAGCACCGCCTGGTTGGCGCCGCCGTGCAGGGGGCCGAAGAGCGCGTTCACGCCGGCCGAGACCGAGGCGAACAGGTTGGCGTTGCTGGAGCCGACCAGGCGGACGGTCGACGTGGAGCAGTTCTGCTCGTGGTCGGCGTGCAGGACGAAGAGCATGTCCAGCACCTTCGACATCACCGGGTCGACCTCGTAGGGCTCCGCCGGCACGCCGAACGTCATCCGCAGCAGGTTGTCCACGTACCCCAGCGAGTTGTCCGGGTACAGCAGCGGCTGACCGATGGACTTCTTGTACGCGTACGAGGCGATGGTGGGGACCTTCGCCATCAGCCGGACCGTGGAGATCTCCACGTGCTCGGAGTCGAACGGGTCCAGGCTGTCCTGGTAGAAGGTGGACAGGGCGCTCACCGCGGACGAGAGCACCGCCATCGGGTGGGCGTCCCGGGGGAAGCCGTCGAAGAAGCGGCGCATCTCCTCGTGCAGCAGCGAGTGTCGCCGAATCCACTCGGTGAACTCGGTCAGCTGCTGCTCGGTCGGCAGCTCACCGTAGATGAGCAGGTAGGAGACCTCCAGGAAGGAGGACTTCTCGGCCAGCTGCTCGATCGGGTACCCCCGGTAACGCAGGATGCCCGCGTCGCCGTCGATGTAGGTGATCGCGGATGAGGCAGCGGCGGTGTTGACGAAACCGGGGTCGTACGTGGTCATCCCGGTTTCCTTCAGCAGCTTGCTCACCCCGATACCGGCGGGGCCCTCGACCGCAGGATGTACCGGCATCGACAGCTGCCCACCGGGGTGATCGAGCTTGACTTCCGTCATGTGGTTCCTCGCTTCGCCGGCAGATCTACGTTGAATTGCCTTCGCTTCTACCGTAATTGCGGCTCGGGGGACAACGCCCGCCGTGGTTCGGCGGTGAGGTATGCGTCACCCGATTCCCGACCGGGCGGCCCGGAAACCCGCCATCCCGCCAGGCGGGACCAGACCGGACCGTACCCGGGAGCCGAGCCGAACGACCCCGGGAGCCCGGCCGGACCGAGCCCGGAAGCCAGATCACGACAGCGCAAGGCGTCGCAGCGTACCGTCCGTCGCCACCTGGAAGACGTCGAGCTTGTTGGTGCCGGCGTGGAACAGCTTGTCGTCGGCGAGCAGCGCGGCGAACCGGCGTCCGCCGGGGTCGGCCGGCACCACCGGGACGACCGATCCGATGCGGCCGTTGACGGCGACCGCGAGCAGGGTGCCGTCCGGGATCCGGTCCGGGACGTCGCCCCAGACGAGCGCCGGGAGGGTGCCGGTGTCCGGGTCCGTGGCGGTGAACGCGGCCAGGTCGGCGACCCGGGCGCTGCCGGCGGCCGGGCCGGCGCGGACCTCGGTGCCGACCAGCGGGTGCGGTGGCGGCAGGGGTGGCGGGGCGGGCACCCCACCGGGAAAGGTGACCGGTTCGCCGGGGCGGTCGTAGAAGTGCTTCGTACCGTCGGTGCGGGGGGCCTGCCGGGCGGAGCGCCCGTCGACCCGCCACGGCAACCGGACGCCGGCCTCGTCGGCCACGGTCGGCAGCAGGTCGACGTGTTCCCAGTTGCGGTCGTCGACCCGGCCGGTCTGTTGCCGGGGTTCCTTGACGAACGTCGGCACCCAGGCGACCTCGCCGGCGGCGGCCTTGATGGCGTCCATGCCCCGGCCCTGGGCGCCGGGGCGGAAGCTGACCCCGTGGTCGGCGGTCACCACGACGAGGGCCTGGTCGTAGAGGCCGTTGGCGCGCAGCGTCCGCAGCGTCTCGCCGATCAGCCGGTCGGTGTAGCCGAGCTGGGCGAGGTGCCGCTGCCGGGCCAGGTCGACCCAGCCGGCGCCGTCGTTGGGCAGGTCCTCGGGTGCGTCGTAGCGCGCCCCGGACGGCAGGTACGCCCACGGTGAGTGCGGCATCAGCAGGTGCAGGAAGTGCAGGGTGGGCCGGGTCGCCGGCGTCAGCCCGGCCAGGAAGCTGGTGAACCGGGCCGGTTGGTTGTCGTCCAGGCTGTCCCAGCGGAACTTCGGGTCGGCCGGCGCCGGTTCGGCGGCGTCCAGGCCGGCCTCGGCGCGGGTCTGCTCGCGGTAGGAGTCCTCCGGGTCGACCGCGCTCTCGGTCGGCCCGGCGACCCGGCCGAGCAGTGTGCCGGTCTCACGGACCAGCACGCCGAGCCCCTGCTCCGGGGCGACCGGCTGTTCGCAGCGGCTGGGTGGGCAGAGTCGGGTGATGCTCTCCTCGGCGCGGATGTCGTACAGGCCGCCGAAGGCCGTGAAGATGTTGTCCGGGTACTGCGAGTAGTGCGGGGCGACCGACCGCGCCGGGTAGCGGCCGGTGAGCATCGCCGGCAGCGCGTTCGGCGTCCACCCGCTGACCCCGGTGGAGTTGCGGTACCAGGTGGAGCCGCCGGCCAGCTCGGCGAAGTGCGGGTACCGCCCGGCGTCGATCTTCCCGTCCGCGCCGAGCAGGCTGACCAGTGGCAGCTCGTCGAGGATCAGCATGACCACCGGCGGGTGCACGGCCGAGCCCTGCGCGGTGCCGGCCGCACCGCCGTCGCCGCGCGGCAGGACCACCGCAGAGGTGGGCGAGACGAGCAGGAAGAGCGCCACGAAGGCCACCGGGCCGGCGGCGGCCAGTCGCAGCACCCGGCCCGGCGCC
>NZ_JAKKFF010000504.1 GCF_022229015.1 Micromonospora foliorum | reverse complement strand
GCCCTGCCGCCGTCGACGCCCACGGTGCGGGCCAGGAGCGCGCCGGGGCCGCGAGCCCTCCGGCCGGGACCGCGAGGTGGTGCGGTGGCCGACCGGGTGGGGGTGGCCGCCGTCGCCACGCTGCTGGCTGAGGTACGCGCCGCGGGTGGCACGGTGGTGGCGACCGGCGGTTGCTTCGACCTGCTGCACGCCGGGCACGTGGCCACCCTGGAGGCGGCTCGGCAGCTCGGTGACTGCCTGATCGTCTGCCTGAACTCCGACGCGAGCGTGACCGGGCTGAAGGGGCCGGACCGGCCGGTGCAGTCCGAAGGTGACCGTAGCCGGCTGCTGGCCGCCCTGAGCTGCGTCGACGCGGTCCTCATCTTCGACGAGCCGACCCCGGAGGCGGCCCTGTCGTGGGTACGCCCCGACGTCTGGGTCAAGGGCGGTGACTACGCCACCGGCGGTGGGGACGGGAACGCCACGTTGCCGGAGGCGGAGGTCCTTCGCCGGTGGGGCGGGAACACCGTTGTGGTGCCCTACCTGGACGGTCGGTCCACCACCGACCTGATCGTCCGCACTCTCGCGGAGCGGATCCGATGACCGCCACCCGGCCCGGTGCGGGGCCCACCGTCCTGGTCACCGGCGGCGCCAGCGGGCTCGGTGCCGCCGTGGTCGCCGCGGTGGCCGCCTCCGGTGGTCGGCCGCTCGTACTGGACCGGCAGCCGCCGGTCGACGGGGTTTCCTGGACCGAGTGCGACCTGGCCGACACGCGAGCCGCCGAGGTGGCCACCCAGCACCTCGCCGAGCAGGCCGGTGGCCTGGACGCGGTGGTCACCGCCGCCGGCATGGACGTGCCGGGTCGACTCGCGGACGTGCCGGGGGAGACCTGGGACCGGATCGTCGCCGTCGACCTGCTGGCCACCGCGGCGGTGATCCGGGCCGCGCTGCCGTTCCTGCTGACCTCCCGGGGCCGCATCGTCACGGTCGCCTCCACCCTGGGCGTCAAGGCGGTAGGCGACGCCACCGCGTACTGCGCGGCGAAGTTCGGGGTGGTGGGGTTCACCCGGGCCCTCGCCGCCGAGCTGGCCGGTCAGGTCGGCGTCACCCTGCTCATTCCGGGTGGGATGCGCACCGCGTTCTTCGACGAACGTGACCCGCAGTACAAGCCGGGGCCGGACGCGATCCTCAACGAGCCCGCCGACACCGCCGCCGCGATCATGTTCGCGCTCAACCAGCCGCCCGGTTGCGCGGTGCGCGAGATGGTGGTCTGCGCCGAGCAGGAGACCTCGTACCCGTGATCCTCGTGCTGCGCGCCCTCGGCGTCGGCGATCTGGTGACCGCGGTGCCCGCGCTGCGGGCGCTGCGGGCCGCGTACCCCTCGCGGGAGCTGGCGCTCGCCGCGCCCGGCTGGCTGGCCCCGCTTGTCGACCTGGTCGGTGGCGTCGACCGGCTGGTGGACACCGCCGGGCTGGACCGACCCCTCCGGGTCGGGTCGGCCCCGGGGGTCGCGGTCAACCTGCACGGGCGTGGCCCACAGTCGCACCGGCTGCTCGCGGCCACCCGGCCCGGCCGGCTGCTCGCCTTCGCCAACCCGGACGCCGGCTGCGCCGACGGCCCGCGCTGGGCCGTCGACGAGCACGAGGTGGACCGGTGGTGCCGGCTGCTGTCCTGGTACGACATCCCGGCCGACCGCGCCGACCTCGGCCTGCGCCGACCCGGGCCGGCGGGGTTGCCCGGCGGTGCCACCCTGCTGCACCCGGGCAGCAAGATCCCGGCCAAACGGTGGCCCGCCGAGCGGTTCGCCGCGCTGGCCCGGGTGCTGACCGACCAGGGACACCGGGTGCTGCTGACCGGATCGGCCGACGAACGGGCGTTGGCGGCCCGGGTGGCCGACGCGGCGGGCCTGACCGCGGACGCCGTACTGGCCGGCCGGACCGACCTCGGCGCGCTCGCCGCGCTGGTGGCCGACGCCCGGCTGGTGGTCAGCGGGGACACCGGCGTCGCCCACCTGGCCACCGGGTACGGCACCCCGTCGGTCGTCCTCTTCGGGCCGGTGCCACCGGCGCGGTGGGGGCCACCGTCGGACCGGCCACGGCATCGGGTGCTCTGGGCCGGCGAGCAGGATTGGCCCAGGTGGGACGGGGTAGGAAGCCACCCGACGATGGCGGCTCTGCACCTCGACGAGGTGCTGGCCGCCGTGGCCGAGGTGGAGAGGGTGGTGCGGGTCTCCGGTGCGGTTGCGGCGTAGCGACCCGGGTCGACCGGGGTACGGACGGCGTCGGCGCGGACGGGGTTGGCTCTTCGTCGACCCGTCCGGAGCTCCGGTGCGGGACCCGGATGTCCTGGCCCGGTTGCGGGAGCTGGTCATTCCCCCGGCCTGGCAGGACGTCTGGATCGCGCCGCACCCGAACGGGCACATCCAGGCGATCGGGATCGACGCGGCCGGTCGCAAGCAGTACGTCTACCACCCGCGGTGGCGGGAGAAGCAGGACGAGGCGAAGTTCGACCACATGCTGGAGGTGGCCCGGCGGCTGCCGGCGCTGCGCGAGCGGGTGGGACGCGACCTGGACGGCCGTGGACTGGGCCGGGACCGGGTGCTGGCGACGGTGACCCGACTGCTGGACATGGGGATGTTCCGGGTCGGCAGCGACCAGTACGCGAACGGCGACGACCCGACGTACGGGGTGGCCACCCTGCGCCCCGAGCATGCTCGGTCCCGGCGCGGTTGCGTGGTGTTCGTGTTTCCCGCCAAGGGGGGCATCGAGCAGGTGCGCCGGATCGAGGACCCGGAGCTGTGTCAGGTGCTCGTCAACCTGCGCCGTCGTCGGCGACAAGCGGAGCGGCTGTTCGGCTACTGGGACGGCCGGGAGTGGCGCGACGTGCGCAGCGACGAGGTCAACGGCTACCTGCGCGACGCCAGCGGTGGGGAGATGACCGCTAAGGACTTCCGCACCTGGCACGCCACCGTGCTCGCGGCCACCGAGCTGGCCACCGCCGGCCCGGCCCGCTCGGTGACCGCCCGGCGCAAGGCGGTGGTCGCCGTGATGCGTGAGGTGGCGGACCTGCTGGGCAACACGCCGACGGTGGCTCGCGCGTCCTACGTGGACCCTCGGGTGGTCGACCTCTACCACGACGGGGTGGTGGCGGCGGTGGATCCGCGGGCGCCTCGCGAGGAGGCGGAGCGGGTGGTCCTGAAGCTGCTGGAGGGCGCCTGACCGGCCCCGTCGGCGATTCTGGGGGGAAAGCGCGACGGGGCCGGAGCCTCGGGCGTCAGCGGGGCGCCACCGGGCGGCCGCCCGCCGCTCACGCGGCGGGCGCCTCGCCACGGC
>NZ_JAKKFF010000503.1 GCF_022229015.1 Micromonospora foliorum | reverse complement strand
CCCTGCCGACCGGCGGTCAGGCCGGCGCGCCGGGGGCCCGCGACGGCCTCGGCGGCCCGGGCGCCAGCGCGAGCCCGAAGCCCGCCAACAAGGTGCTCGCGGCCGGCAACCCGAACGGCAAGGCCACCGTGCCGGCCGAGGGGCGGGCGGTGGACACCGCCAAGCCGACCCGGACCATCGGCACCGGCACCCCGGCGAGCTGCACCTCGGCGGCGGTCGTGAAGGCCGTCGCGGCCGGCGGCGTCATCACGTTCAACTGTGGACCGTCCCCGGTGACCATCAAGATGGCCGCCACCGCGAAGGTCCGCAACGCCAACGGGCCGAAGGTCGTGCTGGACGGCGGCGGCAAGGTCACGCTGAGCGGCCAGGGACAGCGCCGGATCCTCTACATGAACACCTGTGACGAGGCCCAGGGCTTCACCACCTCGCACTGCCAGAACCAGGACCACCCGCAGCTCACCGTGCAGAACCTCACCTTCACCGACGGCAACTCCACTGGCGAGAAGGCCGAGGGCGGCGGCGGTGGGGCGATCTTCGTACGCGGTGGGCGACTGAAGGTGGTCAACTCGCGCTTCGTCCGCAACCGCTGCGACCGCACCGGCCCCGACCTGGGTGGCGCGGCCGTCCGGGTGCTGAGCCAGTACGAGAACAAGCCGGTGTACGTCGTGGGCAGCACCTTCGACGGCGGTTCCTGCTCCAACGGAGGGGCGCTGAGCAGCATCGGCGTCTCCTGGGTGGTGCTGAACAGCCTGCTCAGGGACAACGAGGCGATCGGCAGCGGCGCCAACCCGGCCAAGTCCGGCACGCCCGGCGGCGGCAGCGGCGGCGCGATCTACTGCGACGGCAACGAGTTCACCGTACGGATCGCCGGCACGATCATCGACAACAACAAGGCGAACGAGGGCGGCGGCGCGGTCTTCTTCGTGAGCAACAACCGCACCGGCACGATGAAGATCGAAAACTCGACCCTGCGCCGCAACCCCAGCGCCAAGTTCGAGACGCGCGGCTTCCCCGGCATCTTCTTCCTGGGCGCCCGCAACCCCACGGTAACCAACTCCAAGCTCTCCTAACCCAGCCGCGCACTGCCCCGCGCCGACGCCCGCGCCCGTGCGCCCGCGCCGGCTCCGCGCCCTCGGCACCATCCTTGTGGTGCACATGCTCCGCGCGCCGGCAGCGACCTGCCGCATGCTCACCACACGCCTGTAGCTGATGTCGATGTTCGGCACTGGCCTCAGCTGCGTCGCCTCATACGGCGGCCTACTGGCCAGCTGGACCGCATCGGTCGACTACGGCAGCTCCCCGACCTCGGCCTCCGCCGTCGTCCTGCTGCGCGTGCTCGCCTACCTGCTGCTGCTCCCACTGGGCGCGCTGCGGGCGAGGCGCAAACACGGGCGGATCGCCTCCAACGCA
>NZ_JAKKFF010000502.1 GCF_022229015.1 Micromonospora foliorum | reverse complement strand
CCGCCCACGCCGCCCCGGCGGCCCGCCACCCGTCCGGATCGACAGCCCACAGCTGCCGGTAGCCGACGCTGCTCACCGGGGCAGGGCGGCGAACCGGTCGGCGGCCCGGTCGTCCACCGTCTCGTACGCCTCGGTCGCCGCCCGGACCCCGCCGGAGGTCGCCGCGACCCGGGCACCCAGTCGGCAGAACCAGGTGTGCCCGGCGGCCTCCAACCCGGCCAGGGCCGCGCCCGCTCGCCACTCGGGTGCCGCCACCACCAGCCCGGGCAACCCCGCGAGGCCCAACGCCAACCGGCGTGCCTCGTCGTCGAGCAGGACGGCAACCGCCCGCAACTCCTCCGGCCGGACGGCGAACGGCTCGTCGGTCATGACCACACCCCCGTGGACGATCGGCATCGACGCGCTGACGCTAGGCGCGTACCGGAGGTCGCGCGGTGCCCTGTGGACAGCCGGCGTCGAGGCGTACCCCGGGGTGTCCACAGGCGTTGCCCAGCGCGAGCCCGACGGCTAATCTGCGGCCCCGACCGCCGGTAGGGTGATGTGGTGATCGTCGCTGTCGGCATCGACGTCGTCCTGGTCGACCGGTTCGCCCGGGCCCTGACCCGGACGCCGCTGCTCGCCGACCGGCTCTTCACCGAGGCCGAGCGGCACACCCGCTCCGGCAACCCGCGCTCGCCCGAGTCGCTCGCCGCCCGGTTCGCCGCCAAGGAGGCGGTGGCCAAGGCGCTCGGCGCTCCGGCCGGGCTCAACTGGCACGACTGCGAGATCGTGCCCGACCCGGATGGCCGCCCCTGGCTGGCCGTCTCCGGCACGGTCGCGGCGGTGGCCGACGCCCGTGGGGTCAACCACTGGCACCTCTCGTTGTCGCACGACGGCGGGATCGCGTCGGCGATGGTGGTCGCGGAACGATGACGTCGGCCGGGAGGGCCGATCAGGTCCGCCCGCGAACGGAATGGGACACGGTGGCATGAGAGCGGTGTGGCGGGTGGCCGACGTACGGGCGGCCGAGGCGGGGTTGATGGGCACGCTGCCGGAGGGGACGCTGATGCAGCGGGCCGCCGCCGGCCTGGCCCGCCGCGCCGCGCTCCTGCTCGCCGAGCGGGGCGGGGTCTACGGGGGTCGGGTGCTGCTGCTGGTCGGCTCCGGTGACAACGGCGGCGACGCGCTGTACGCGGGGGAGCGGTTGGCCCGCCGGGGCGTCCAGGTGTCCGCCCTGCTGCTCACCGCTCGGTAGAGCGTCGTGTCGGGAAAG
>NZ_JAKKFF010000501.1 GCF_022229015.1 Micromonospora foliorum | reverse complement strand
CGGCCGGGAGCCACTGAAGGCAGCGTGTCAGGGCGCCGCGCCGGCCACTATCGCGTCCGTGGCCCCCGGCGCCGTCAGCCTGCTATGCCTGCTGCTGTCCAGCCTCAACTCCCCCCGTGCGCTCGGCCCGGTCGCCGCCATCGGCATCGCCGCCACCGTGCTGGTGATGCTCACCTTCCTCCCCGCGCGGCTGGTGCTCGGCGGGCACGGCGCGCAGCCGACCGGAGCGCCGGGCGGCCGGGGGCGCGGAGACCGGCGGGCTCAACGCGCCGGTAGCCGCGTTCTCACTGAGGGTGACGACCAGTGAGCGCGGAGGGTGGACGGGTCGCCGTCCTGGCACAGTACGGCGCCGTCGGCGGCGCTGGAGCACCCGCGCCGTCGACTGCGCCCGCTCCGCCACCAGCCGCTCGGTGGCGTCGTACCGGCGAACCAGCGCCGGGGCCAGGGCGAGCAGGCCGGCGGCGGCGAGGACGGCGAGGAGCACCGAGGTCGGCACCCTCACCCCTCCCGTCACCGAATTCGAAGCAACCGCCATCCGACCGCAGGATCTTCCACCGATCGCGCCTGGGTGCGTGGATCGTCCGGCCGGGGAGCGCTTGCCGCAGCTTGCAGTTACTTGAGGTTACGGCGCACCGACCGGGATGCCACCGCGCCGCGCCGATCCCGTCCGTGGGACGACGGGGAGTAGCTCGGGAAATCCTCCTACCGCGCGTCGGCACGTACCCGGTGCCAGCGGGCCAGCAGGCCGCCCTCGGCGGCGATCTCCTCACTCGTCATCGCGTACCCGATGTGGTCCCGCCACGCGCCGTCGATGTGCATGTAGCGCACGTGGTACGACTCCTCGCGGAAGCCCAACTTCTCCACCACCCGCCGGGACGGCCGGTTCTCCGGGCGGATGTTCACCTCCACCCGGTGCAGCCCACCCGGGCCGAACGCGTGGTCAACGGCGAGCGCGAGCGCCGTCGGGATCACACCTCGGCCGGCGACCCGCGCGTCCACCCAGTAGCCGACGTAGCCGGAGCAGAGCGCCCGCCGCACGATGCTGCCCACGTTGATGTGCCCGACCAGCCGGTCCCGATCGGCCTCACGCAGGCAGACCGCGAACGGCATGCCCTCACCCTCGCGGGCCGAGCGGCGCTGGTCGCGGTGCACCCAACGGAACGCGGCCGGCGAGTTCATCTCGTCCCAACCGCCGGGCAGCGACGACTCCCAGGGCGCCAACCAGGCCCGGTTGGCGCGCCGTACCTCCGACCACGCCGCCGCGTCGGAACGCCGGTAGGGCCGCAGCAGCACCGGGCCGTCGGCCAGCTCCACCGGCCAGCCCGGTGCCCGCGCGGGTCCGAAGAGACTCACCCGCACAGTCTCCCGCGCGGGACCGTGTCGCGCGCAAGTGGCCCCGCCGCGTTCACCCACACCTCCGACGACCATCCGACACGGGCCCGCGAGCGGACCGGCCGGGACAGGTCACCGGCGGCGGTCCAGCAGCAGGACGTCCACGGTGGAGCCGGCCGCGGCCGTGGTGACCCGCTCGCCGAGCACCAGCAGCCCGTTGGCCTCGGCCAGCCCGGAGAGGGTGAACGGCCCGCCGCTGAGCGGCTGGACCGTGTACCCGCCGCCACGTCGCTCGGCGACGTGCGCCGGCCGGAACTCGCGCAGTCCCGCCGGTGACGACACGGTCTCCAGCAGGTGTGCCCGCACACTGGGTCGGAACACCGGCTCGGCGCCGGCGAGCAGTTGGATGGCGGGGCGGGCCAACACCTCGAAGCCGATCAACGCGGCGCCCGGGTCGCCGGGCAGGCAGACCACCGGCACCTCCTCGGCGCCGACCGTGCCGAACCCGAGCGCGGTGCCGGGATAGAGCGCCACGTCGGTGAAGGTGACCGGCCCGGCGCGCCCGCCCTCGCGGCGGGAGAGGATCCGGCGCACCATGTCGCCGGGGCCGGTGCCGGTGCCACCGGTGGTGATGATCAGGTCGGCGCGCAGCGTCTGGTCCTCCAGCAGCCCGCGCAGCCCCTCCGGGTCGTCGTCGCAGATTCCCACCCGATACGCCAGTGCGCCGACCTCGGCCGCCGCGGCGGTCAGCGCGTGCGAGTTCGCGTCCACCACCTGGCCGGGCTGGCTGCCCCGGCCCACGTCGACGAGTTCGTCACCGGTGGCCACGATGACCACCCGTGGACTGGGCCGGACCACCACGTGCCCGATGCCGGTCGCCGCGAAGACGGCGACCAGGGCCGGGGACACGTAGGTGCCGGCCCGGGCGAGCAGGGTGCCGGCGGGCAGCTCCTCGCCGGCGCGGCGTACCCCGTACCCCCGTTTGGGGGTGCGGAAGATCTCCACGGCGGCCATGCCCTGGTCGGTCCACTCCACCGGGACCACGACGTCCGCGGCGACCGGCAGCGGCGCCCCGGCGGCCACCGAGAAGCACGAGCCGGGGGTGAGCCGGACCGGCCGCCAGCTCGCGGCGCCGAGATCGCCGACCACGTTGAGCCGGATGGTGCGGCCACCGGGCGTGCCGGAGGGGGCCGGGACGTAGCTCGGCCCCCGGCCCCCTCCGGAAATGTCCTCCCAGCGCGCGGCGTAGCCGTCCACGGCCGCCTGGTCGAAGGCCGGGAAGGCGTGCGGCGCGACGACGTCCTCGGCGAGGACGTTGCCGTGCGCCTGGGTGAGGTCGAGGTCGAGTGGCGGCAGCGCGCGCAACCTGCGCAGCACGCTGCCCAGGTAGTCGGCGAGCGGCGTCAACTCGTTCGCGGCCGCCTCGGCGTCGGCCGTCGCGGTCATGTACCAGATCCGCCTGCCGCGTCGGCCTTGACGAAGTCGGCCAGCCAGGACCGGAACTCGGCGCCCAGGTCTTCGCGCTCGGCGGCGATCTGCACCACCGTCTGGAGGTATCCCAGGGGCATGCCGGTGTCGTAGCGGGTGCCCCGGTAGACGATCGCGTGCACCGGGGTGCCCTCGGTACGCAGCAGTTCCATCGCGTCGGTCAGTTGGATCTCGCCGCCGCTGCCCGGCTTGGTCCGCCGGATCGCGTCGAAGATCTTGCCCGGCAGCACGTAACGGCCGAGCACCGCGAGGTTGCTCGGGGCGTCCTCCGGCTGCGGCTTCTCCACCATCCCGGTCACCTTGACGACCTCGCCGATGTCGGTCAGCTCCGACTCGGCCGGCTCGACGGAGGCGATCCCGTACCGCTTGGTCTCGGCCGGGTCGACCTCGAAGAACGCGAGCACCACACCGCCGGTGCGGGCCTGCAACTCCAGCATCGCCGGCAGCAGCGGCTCCGACGGCTTGACGAACTCGTCGCCGAGCAGCACCGCGAA
>NZ_JAKKFF010000500.1 GCF_022229015.1 Micromonospora foliorum | reverse complement strand
GCTGGCCCCGGCCGAGCTGGCCCGGCGGTTGGGCTGGTGGCGCGACGCCCTCGCGGGTGCGCCGCCGGGACTGGACCTGCCCACCGACCGGCCCCGACCGGCGGACCTGGAGGACGCCGGCCACGAGATCGAGTTCTCCTGGCCGCCAGAGCTGGCCGACCGGGTCGCCGAGGCGGGCCGGCGCACCGGCGCCACCCCGTACATGATCTTCGCGGCGGCCTGGGCGGCGCTGCTGCACCGGCACAGCCAACAGCCGGACCTGTTGCTCGCCACCCCGGTGGCGAACCGGCAGACCCTCGACAGCGAGACGGCCGTCGGCTTCTTCGTCAACACGCTGGTGCTGCGCAGCCGGGTCGACGGGGAGCTGACCTTCGCCGAGCTGCTGGACCAGCTGCGTGACACGGCGCTGACCGCGCTGACCGACCCGGTGCCCTTCGACGCGCTGGTGCAGGAGATCCGACCGGTCCGCGACCCCGGCCGCCACCCGCTCGCCCAGGTGATGTTCGCCGTGGAGGACGGCTGGGAGCAGCGCCTGACGCTGCCCGGGGTCACCGTGCTGGCCAGCGGCGAGACACACACCGGCACCTCCATGTTCGACCTGACGCTGACCGTCATCCCGTACGAGGGTCGGATCGACGGGCGGATCGAGTACCGGACCCGGCTCTTCGACGAGGCCACCGCCCGCGGGCTCGCCGACCAACTCGCCACGCTGCTCACCGCCGCCCTCGCCGACCCGGACACCCCGGTCGCCGGGTTGCCGCTGCTGCGCCCGGACGCCGGTCGGGACCTGGTCGACCGGTGGGCCGCCACCGCCACCGCGTCGGCACCGCAGCCGTTCCTTCCCGAGTTGGTGACCCGGCAGGCCGTCGCCCGCCCCGACGCGATCGCCGTGGCGTACCGCGAACAGACGCTTACCTACCGGGAGCTGGACGTGCGGGCGGACCGGCTGGCCCACGCCCTGGTGGCCCGGGGGGTACGGTCCGAGACCACTGTCGGGGTCTGCCTGCCCGCCGGCCCGGACTGGGTGGTCGCCCTGCTCGCCACGCTTCGGGCCAGCGCGGTCTACCTGCCCCTGGATCCACAGTTGCCGGCGGCCCGGCTGGCCTACCTGCTCACCGACTCCGACGCCGCCCTGGTGCTCACCGGGGCCGACGCGCAGCTCGCGCTGCCCGCCAGCGACGTCCCGCTGCTGCGACTCGACGAGCCGCTGCCGCCCGCCACCGGCCCGCTGCCGGAAACCGTCCACCCGGACGCCGCCGCCTACCTGATCTACACGTCCGGCTCGACCGGGCTGCCCAAAGGCGTCGTCGGCACCCATCGCGGGCTGGGCAACCTCGCCGAGGCGCAGGCCCGGCTGATCGGTGTCCGCGCCGACGACCGGGTCCTCCAGTTCCACTCGACCAGCTTCGACGTGTCACTGTCCGACCTGGTCACCGCGTTCACCGTGGGCGCGACGCTGCGCCTGCTCGGCCCGGACGAGCGCACCCCCGGCCCCGACCTGGCCGCCGCGC
>NZ_JAKKFF010000050.1 GCF_022229015.1 Micromonospora foliorum | reverse complement strand
GAGGCCGGCCAGGCGCGGGGCGTCGGTCGTGACTGACGAGGGTCCCGCCGGGCCGGACCGGAGCACCCTCCGGCTGGCGCTGGTGGTCGGCGGGCTGGTGCTGGCGGTGTTGCTCGGCTTCGGCCTCGGCCGGCTGAACACCACAGGCGCCGCCACCGGCAGTCCGTCGTTGGCAGCCGAGCACACCGACCCGCCGGGCGTCGGGCCGCACAACCACGGCAGCGCCACGACCACCGATCAGGGCGCGGCCACCGAGCCGGGCGGTCTGGCGGTCAGCTCGGCCGGGTTCACCCTGGCACCCCTGGCCACCGAGTTCGCGGCGGGCCGTCCCGGTCAGCTCCGCTTCCAGGTGCGCGACGGGCAGCGCCGGCCGGTGGCTCGTTTCGCCATCGTGCACGACAAGCCGATGCACCTCATCGTCGTCCGACGGGACCTGACCGGTTATCAGCACCTGCACCCGACCATGGCGACCGACGGCACCTGGTCGGTGCCGTTGACCCTCGCGCAGCCCGGCCTCTGGCGCGCGTACGCCGATTTCACAGTGGTCGCCGACAACGGCGCGCAGACCGCGGTGACCCTCGGCACGGACCTGGTGGCACCCGGCGACTACCGACCTCGTCCACTGCCGGGGCCGGCCACCTCGACGACCGTGGACGGCTTCACCGTCGGCTACCAGGGCACCCCGCAGGCCGGGACGACCGTGCCGCTGACCTTCCGGGTGGACGGGGGCGGCGCCGCCCCGCTGGAGCGGTATCTCGGGGCGTACGGGCACCTGGTGGCGTTGCGCGAGGGCGACCTCGGCTATCTGCACGTACACCCGGAGACCGAGCTGGTGGACGGTCAGATCAAGTTCTGGCTGACCACCCCCGGCCCCGGCCGCTACCGCCTCTACCTCGACTTCCAGGTGAACACCGAAGTCCGAACCGCCGAATTCACCCTGACCGTCCCCTAGCCCCAGCCCCCACCCCACCCGGGCCCGGGCCCGGGCCCTGGCCCTGGCCCTGGCCCGGTGATCATGAAGTTATTGCCTCTCGCCACGGCGTGTCGTGGCAATAACTTCATGATCAACGGCCCCGGAACGGGGGATGGGGTTTGTGGGGTGGGGTGGGGGTGGGGTTAGCCGGCTCGGCGGATGGGGCGGCGGGCCAGGTAGCGGAGCAGGTCGCGGATGTGGTGCTTCTCCTCGGCGGGGACCGTGGGGTCGGCCAGCCGGTCCAGGATGGCGCGGACGTCGGCCTCGACCGGGCCGTCGTCGTGGCGGCGGCGGGGCGCGGGGCCGGCGTCGGGCAGCCCGAGCGCGCGGAACGCGGCGGCGACCGGCAGATCCAGTGCGGCGCAGAAGCCGCGCACCTTGGCCAACTCGGGATAATCCTGCCAATCACCGGCCAGCCAGCGGAACACCGTGGAGCGACCCACGCCCGTGTGCGAGGCAAGATCAGTCACGGTCCAGCCACGTTCGTCACGAGCGTCATCGATGGCGCGCCGGACGAAGCGGGCGAAGGCCATCTGCGGTGATACGTCGGCGGATCCCATCCCTGTGTGTCTTCCCCTCCCACCGGAGCACCGGGACGATGCGCCTTCCGAGGGTAGTACGCCCGGAGCCGGAAACAATTGACTGACCGCACAAACTGTCCCGTGGACGAGACTTTCCTCTGGAACCGTGTGTGCAGAACGAAAATTGCATCGAGCGATCATCATCGTTCTTCCATTAAGCTCGGTGCCCGTCCCGACATGGCGCCTGTCGCGTGCCGCGTCCGACCGGACCACCGCCGAGGAGCACCATGGCCGAATCGAGCCGCCCCCAGCCGTACCAGCCCGGTGCGGTGAGCCTCTTCTTCGTCGCCAAGGCCGGCGTCTTCGCTGCCGGGTTCTGGATCTGGTTGCTGGTCCTGGTGCTCCGCACCGACTCCGCGACCGGTCTCCAGGTGCTGGCCGCCACCGGCACCATCACCACCACGCTGGTCGCGGTCCTGCTCGGTGCCCGGATGGCGTTGCAACACAACGCCGCCATCCGGCACGCCGAGGTGAAGAGGCTGCTGGTGGACATCTCCTGGAACGCCTTCACGGCAGCCGGCAATGCCGAGACCGGCGGCAAGGTCGTACCATTCCCGACCGCCCCGGGCGACGGTGAGTGGGCCGCCCAGCGGTCCGGTGCCGACCGGGTGTCGGTCCTCGACCGCGGTGCCAGCGAGCGCAACGGTGGCCGGGACCGCCGACGCCAGCCACCCAGGAGCTAGGGCGTCTCTCCGGCGGTCAGCAGGGTCTCCAGCCGGGGGGTGACCTGCCACTGGTCCACCAGCTCGCGGTACTCCGCGCGCTGCGGCTCGGTTGCCCCGGCACCGGTACGACGTGCGCGGATCAGCAGGTTACGCGGGGTGTGCTGCGAGTCCACGAACTCCACCACGTCGGCCCGGTACCCGTGTACCCGCAGCAGCCCGGCGCGCAGTGCGTCGGTGAGCACGTCGGCGAAGCGTTCGCGCAGGATGCCCTGACGGGTCAGCAGCTCGTACGGTGCCGGGGCGGGGTGGGCGCGGAGCTGCTTCGCCAGATCGTGGTGGCAGCACGGCGCGGCCAGCACCCAGCGGGCCTCCCAGCGGACCGCGCGGGCCAGCGCCTCGTCGGTGGCGGTGTCGCAGGCGTGCAACGCCAGCACCAGGTCAGGGGCGGGGTCGACGACGGCGTCGGCGATCGTCCCGGCCACGAAGCTGACCTGATCGCCCCAGCCCAGCCGCTGTGCCAGCTCGATGTTGCGCCGCCGCTGGTCCTCGCGGAGGTCCACGCCGATCAGCTGGACGTCGAGCCCTCGGCTCGTCAGGTATCGGTACGCGGCGAACGTCAGGTAGGCGTTGCCGCAGCCCAGGTCGACCACCCGTAGCGGACCGGTCAGGTCGTCGGGCAGGGTCGCGGCCAGGGCCCGCAGGAACGCGTCCACCTGGCGACGCTTGGCCGCCGAGCCGCCGATCTCCGCGAAGATCGGGTCACCCGGGTCGAGCAGGTATTCCTTCGTCCGGTCGTTTCCGCTGGGCGTCGCCGCCGGGCGGGACGTGGCGGCCCGGTGCACCTGCGCTTCACCGGACTTGGTCACCCGCAACTGGAGGGTCGCGTCGACCGTCTCGACGTGCCAGTTGCCGAACGGCTCGGCGAGCAGTTCGTCGATCGCCGCAGCGGCCTCGGGGCCGGAGGCGAGGTTGCGGGTGTACGGGCGAGCGCCGTCGGACGTGGTGATCTGCATCCGGGGCCCGGCCTTCAGCGTCACCGGCCGCAGCTCGGCCCGCTCAACGGTGGGGCGGCGCCCGCGGCGGCGTCCGGCGGCGACCGCCCGGGTCAGCGCGGGGTCGAGCAGCAGCGCCCGAACCTCGGTCAGGGCGGCGTCCAGTGGTTGCGGCATCGTTCCATCTTCGGCAGGTGGGGTGGGAGAAGGGAACATCCCCCGCACCGCGCGAGGCGGTGCGGGGGATGTCAGGTGTGGCTGGTGGTCAGTCCGCGGTCGCCTCGGCCGGCGTACCCGCGCCGGAACCGCCACCACGGCGGCGCCGGCGGCGGCGCGGCTTGGACGCCTCGCCGTCGGCCGCGGCGGCCGGCTCGGCGGGGCCGGCGTCGGCGGAGATCACCGCGGTCGCCTCGCCCGCGACCACCTCGCCGGACCGGCGGCGACGCCGGCGGCGGGGGGTACGGGTGCCGTCGTCGTCGGCGTCGGCCACAGGTGCCTCGGCGACGGCCGGCGTGCCGGCGTCGGAGCGGTCGCGGC
>NZ_JAKKFF010000005.1 GCF_022229015.1 Micromonospora foliorum | reverse complement strand
GGGACAGCCCGGCCAGGCCGTGGGGCAGCCAGGCCGCGGGACAGCCCGGCCTGACCGCGCCAGCCCGGCCGCGGGCCAGCCGGACCGCCACGCTGGGGTACGGTCGTTGCCATGCGGCCATTCCTGGGCGTCCTGCCCCCGCCGCGCTCCTGAGCGGAGCGCGCCTCTCGCCGACCGGGTGACCTGACCCCGCTCGGCCATCCTGTCGTACGCGCTCCGTCGACGTCGTCCCCGTCAACGGCTCACCCTTCGGAGCGCTCCCGTGTCCACGACCCGTACCGCGCTGCCGGCCGCCTCGGCCGCCAGCCACGCCGCCCGTAGCGGCCTGATCCAGATCACCGTCACCGGCGTGCTGTGGGGCACCACCGGCGTGGCGGTGCAACTCCTGCGCGAGGGCACCGGGCTCAGCCCGGTGAGCATCGGCTTCCACCGCCTCGCCATCGCCGCGCTCGTGCTGCTGGCGTGCACCGCCGGCCGGCTCCGCACGATCGTGGCCACCCTGCGCGCCGCGCCCGTACCGCTGCTGCTCACCGGCGTCGGCCTCGGCCTCTACCAGGCGCTCTACTTCGCCGCGGTGGCCTGGGCCGGCGTCAGCGTGGCCACCATCGTCAGCCTGGGCCTGGCCCCGGTGCTCGCCGCGGCCTGGGAGTCGGTGCAGGCCCGCCGGCTCCCCGGCCGGCTGCGACTCGGCACGCTTGTCGCGGCGGTGGTCGGCCTCGTCCTGATCACCAGCGCCACCGAGCACCCCGGCGCGGCGGCGCCCGCCCCACTGCTCGGCCTGCTCGCGGCGGCCGGCTCCGGCCTCGGGTACGCGGTGACCACCCTGATCAGCCGGCAGGTGTCGCAGCGCACCGCGCCGATGACGCTGACCACCATCTCCACCGTGGTCGGCGCGCTGACCCTGGCGCCGTTCGCCCTGGTCGCCGGCGTCGGCGTGCCGGTACGCCTGGACACCGTGGCGCTGCTGCTGCACCTCGGCGTGGTCACCACGGCGGTCGCGTACGCGTTGTTCTACGCCGGGCTGCGCACCACCCCGGGCAGCGTCGCGGCCGTGCTGACCCTGCTCGAACCGCTCACCGCCGCGGCGCTGGCGGTGGCGCTGCTGCACGAACCGCTCCCCCTGCCGGTGATCGTCGGCGGCGTCCTGCTGCTCACCGCCGTGGCCGCCACCTACCTGGCACCTCGACCGGGCACCGGGTGAGGCGGCCTACCATCGTCGGATGCCCCAGCAGACCACCGAACTCCGGACGGCGTCCTTCGCCGACCTGAACGCCCGCACCTTCCACGACCTGCTCAAGCTGCGCATCGACGTGTTCGTGGTGGAGCAGAACTGCCCGTACCCGGAGCTCGACGGGCGCGACGTCGAGCCGGGCACCCGGCACCTCTGGCTCACCGACGGCGGCGCGCCGCTGGCGTACCTGCGGATTCTGGCCGACCCGGACGGTGCCGCCCGGATCGGTCGGGTGGTGGTGGCCCCGGCGGCGCGCGGCGGCGGACACGCCGGCCGGCTGATGACCGCGGCGCTGGAGGTGGTGGGCAACCGGGCCTGTGTGCTGGACGCCCAGTCGCACCTGGTCGCGTTCTACACCCGGCACGGCTTCGCGGTGAGCGGCCCCGAGTACGTCGAGGACGGCATCCCGCACACGCCGATGCGACGCGAACCCATTGACGTGTGACGATCAGGCTGGCATGGTGCCGGGTAGAGCCATCGCGGGAGCCAGCGATCAGGCGCGGGAGTGGGCACCTCCCGGCGATCCGGGTGTCGACGTCCGACCTCATCCCCCCGGGGGCTCCATGTCCACTCTCACCCGATCACGACGCGTGCTCTGGTTGTTCGCCATCGTGGCGACCACCGCGCTCCTGTTGACGACCGCGCTGACCACCATCCTGGCCAGGCCCGCCTCGGCGCATGGTTCGGTCGTCGACCCGGCGTCGCGTAACTACAGCTGCTGGCAACGGTGGGGCGGCGACTTCCAGAACCCCCGGATGGCCACCGAGGACCCGATGTGCTGGCAGGCCTGGCAGGCCGACCCGGCCGCCATGTGGAACTGGAACGGCCTGTTCCGCGAGGGCGTCGGCGGCAACCACCAGGCCGCCGTCCCGGACGGCCAACTGTGCAGTGGTGGACGCACCCAGAGCCCTCGCTACAACGCGCTGGACACCGTCGGCGCCTGGAAGACCACGTCGGTGTCGAACAACTTCCGGCTCCGCTTCTTCGACCAGGCCAGCCACGGCGCCGACTACATGCGGGTGTACGTGACCAAGCAGGGCTTCAACTCCGCCACCCAACCGCTCGGCTGGGGCAACCTGGAGTTGGCGGGCCAGATCGGTAACACCCCGGCCTCGCAGTGGGACCAGGACACCGGTGGTGTCTCGATCCAGATCCCGGTCAGCGCGCCCGGACGCACCGGGCGGCACATCGTCTACACCGTCTGGCAGGCCAGCCACCTGGACCAGTCGTACTACCTGTGCAGCGACGTCGACTTCGGCGGCGGGTCGACCACCCCGCCGCCGACCACGCCCCCGCCGACGACCCCGCCCCCCACCACTCCCCCGCCGACCACGCCGCCGCCGACCACCCCGCCGCCGGCCGGTGCCTGCACGGCGACGTACCAGGTGACCGGTCAGTGGTCCGGTGGCTTCCAGGCCGAGGTGAAGGTGACCGCCGGCGGTTCACCCACCCGCGGCTGGTCGGTGAGCTGGAACTACAACAGCGGCCAGCAGGTCACCTCGTCGTGGAACGCGACGGTCAGCACCAACGGCTCGCTGGTCACCGCCCGTAACGCCAACCACAACGGCACCCTCGCCGCCGGAGCGAGCACCACGTTCGGTTTCCTCGGCTCGTGGAACGGCGGCAACCCGGTTCCGCTGGTCTCCTGTACGACGACCAGTTGATCCCCGTCCGGCGCCGCACCCGGGCGGGGGTGCGGCGTCGGCCGGTGGGCGTCAGACCAGGCAGTTGACGATCTCGGCCACCGAACGGCGGCGGCCAGTGTAGAACGGGACCTCTTCGCGGACGTGCCGGCGCGCGCCGGAGGCGCGCAGATCGCGCATCAGGTCGACGATCCGGTGCAGTTCGTCGGCCTCGAAGGCGAGCATCCACTCGTAGTCGCCGAGCGCGAACGAGGCGACCGTGTTGGCCCGTACGTCCGGGTAGCCGCGGGCCATCTTCCCGTGCTCGGCCAGCATCTCGCGCCGCTCGGCGTCGGGCAGCAGGTACCACTCGTAGGAGCGGACGAACGGGTACACGCAGATGTAGGGGCGGGCCTCCTCGCCGGCCAGGAACGCCGGGATGTGGCTCTTGTTGAACTCCGCCGGCCGGTGCAGCGCCATCTGCGACCACACCGGGGTCAGCGCCCGGCCCAGCGTGGTGCGGCGGAACCGCAGGTACGCGTCCTGGAGCGCGTCGGGGGACGCGGAGTGCCACCAGATCATCACGTCCGCGTCGGCGCGCAGGCCGGAGACGTCGTACACGCCCCGGACCACGACGTCCTTGCCGGCCAGCTCGTCGAAGAGCGACACGACCTCGCCCGTGACGTTGTCCCGCAGCGACGGCAGCGGGGAGCTGGCCCGGAACACCGACCACATGGTGTAGCGGATGCTGTCGTTCAGCTCCCGCAACCGGGCCGCGTTGGTCTGCTCGGTCATCTCGCCGATCCTCCCAGTGCTGTGATGATCTCTTCGGCCGCTGTCTCGCCGGAACGGACGCAGACCGGGATGCCGACGCCGTCGTAGCCGGCGCCGGCGAGGACCAGTGTGGGGTGCGCGGCCCGCAACGCCGTCCGCGCGGCGGCGAGCCGGTCGGCGTGCCCCGCGCCGCCGTCGTGGTGCCCTCCGCGTCCGGTCCGGTGGACCGGCCGACGCCGGAGCCCTCCGACGGCCCGGCGCTGCGCTCCGCCGGTCAGGACGCGCCGGACGACGACGCCGCGCCCGGCGCCCGTTCCGAGGAGCGCCGGCAGACCCGTGAACGACGCCGCCTGCGCGCGGCGGTGTTGGTGCTGGTCAGCGTCGTGCTGCTCGGCGCGGTGCCGCTCTTCTTCGGCATCCGGACGCTGAGCCGCGATCCGGTCTTCGACAACCTGGACCAGCTCAGCGTGCCCGGCTGGGCGGCCGCGAAGACGGTCGACGATGTCAGCGGCAGCCGGTGGTGCCTGCTCGACTGCCGGCTGCGTGAGCGCACCGTGACCTCGGAGAAGGCGCCCAAGGAGACGGCGCAGGTCTACGAGGACGCGCTGCGCCGGGACGGGTGGCGGCCCTGGAAGGTGAGCCGCTGCCCGGAGCAGCAGACGAAGGGCAGCTACACCTGCTGGCGTCGCGACGAGCTGACCCTCGACCTGTGGGTACGCGAGCCGACCTGTGTGCCGCCGCCGGTCGACGGCGAGCCGGCAGTCGTGCCGTCCGGCGACCCGTCGGCCGCTGCGACCGAGTGCACCGGCTCGTTGGTGTCGGTGAAGGTGCGCAACGCGATCGACGACGAGCGGACCAGGCCGCAGCCGACCACCGACCCGTCACTGACCGGTGAGGATCCGTTCCCGACGGTCAGTGCGGATCCGTTGGGTGAGCTGACACCCTCACCGTCCTGAGCCGGTCTCCATCACGGACGGTAGGGTCTGGGGCTGGCGGGCACGCCCGCTACCGGTGACCGCCGACGGCTCGGCGGCCGGTACGGGTGCCATGGTTGTGCGTTCCGGGGACGTCGGGTCCTGCGGAACCCTGCTTGAGGAGGACAGGCGTGGGCGACATTGGAGCGATCGCGGCGCTGATCGCGGCAAGCGCGTTCGCGGTGCTGGTGCTCATCCTGACGCTGCCCATCCTGCGGCTGCGGCACACGGTTGACGCCACCACCCGCATGATCAACGACCTCAACGATCGGACCGCTCCGCTGCTCGGTGACGTGAACACCACGGTGAAGAACGTCAACACCGCGCTGGAGCAGGTGCAGACCTCGCTCGACGGTGTGAACCTCCAGCTGGCGAAGGTCGACACCATGACCAGCCACGCACAGAACGTCACCGCAAACGTCGCCAACCTGGCCACCGTCGTCTCCGCCGCGGCCGCAAACCCCCTGGTCAAGGTGGCCGCGTTCGGCTACGGCGTGCGTAAGGCCGCCGCCGGCCGTCGGCACGCCGAGACCGAGCGTGAGGTACGCGACACCATCAAGCAGCAGCGACGGGCCGCGCGACGCGGCAACAGCTGACGGCCGGCGCACCAGGAGGTAGCGGGATATGAGGCGCTTGTTCTGGCTCGGCATCGGGGTGGCCGTCGGCGTGATCGTGGTCCGCAAGGCGACCCGGACCGCGCAGGCGTACACGCCGGCGGGCATCGCCAGCTCGCTGACGGAATCCGCTGGCGGGCTCGTCGAGTCGCTGCGTAGTTTCGTGGAGGACGTCCGGGTCGGGATGGCCGAACGCGAGCAGGAGATCCACCACGCGTTCGCCCAGGGCGAGGCGTTCGACGACAAGTTCGCCGACCTGCGGGAAGACCCGCGAATCGGCGATCGGGAAATCTTTCCGGAGGAACACCAGCGATGAAGACGGCGGAGATCAAGCGGCGGTACCTCGCCCACTTCGAGGCGAATGGCCACACCGTCGTGCCGTCCGCTCCGCTGCCCGCCATCAGCGACCCGAACCTGCTGTTCGTCAACGCCGGCATGGTGCAGTTCGTCCCGTACTTCCTGGGTCAGCAGACCCCCGCGTACCAGCGGGCGGTCAGCGTGCAGAAGTGCATCCGCACCCCGGACATCGACGAGGTCGGCAAGACCAGCCGGCACGGCACGTTCTTCCAGATGAACGGCAACTTCTCCTTCGGTGACTACTTCAAGGCCGGCGCGATTCCGCTGGCCTGGGAGTTGTCCACGAAGCCGATCGCCGAGGGCGGTTACGGGCTGGATCCGGAGCGGATCTGGCCGACGATCTACCTCGACGACGACGAGGCGTACGAGATCTGGCGGTCGGTGGGCGTGCCGGCCGAGCGGATCGTCCGCCGGGGCAAGGCGGACAACTTCTGGTCGATGGGCATTCCCGGGCCGTGCGGTCCGTCGTCGGAGCTGTTCTACGACCGGGGCCCGGAGTACGGCCGCGAGGGCGGCCCCGCGGTCGACGAGGACCGGTACATGGAGTACTGGAACCTCGTCTTCATGCAGTTCGAGCGGGGTCCGGGCACGACCAAGGAGGACTACCCGATCCTGGGTGACCTGCCGGCGAAGAACATCGACACCGGCATGGGCCTGGAGCGGATGGCCTCGATCCTGCAGGGTGTGGACAACCTGTACGAGATCGACGAGGTCCGGCCGATCCTGGCCCGGGCGGCCGAGCTGACCGGTAAGCGCTACGGCGCGCACTCCGGGCACGTGGCCAGCGAGTCGCACCCGGACGACGTCCGGCTGCGGGTGATCGCGGATCACGTGCGCACGGCGCTGATGCTGATCGGCGACGGCGTGACCCCGTCCAACGAGGGTCGCGGGTACGTGCTGCGTCGGATCATGCGCCGGGCGATCCGGTCGATCCGGCTGCTGGGCTGGCAGGACCGGGCGCTGCCCGAGCTGCTGCCGGTTGCCCGGGACTGCATGGCGCCGTCGTACCCGGAGCTGGCGACCGACTTCGACCGGATCGCGGACTACGCGTACGCCGAGGAGGAGGCGTTCCTGTCGACCCTGCGCGCCGGCACCACGATCCTGGACACCGCGATTGCGGAGACCCGCACGGCGGGCGGCTCCGCGCTGTCCGGGGCGAAGGCGTTCCAGTTGCACGACACGTACGGCTTCCCGATCGACCTGACCCTGGAGATCGCCGCCGAGCAGGGCCTCACTGTCGACGACGAGGGTTTCCGGCGGCTGATGGCCGACCAGCGGACCCGGGCGAAGGCGGACGCGCAGGCCCGCAAGACGGGGCACGTCGACCTGTCGGCGTACCGGTCGGTGCTGGACGCGGGTGGGCCGGTGACGTTCACCGGGTACAGCGAGGTGTCCCGTGAGTCGACGGTGCGGGCGCTGCTCGGCGCCGACGGCCCGCGTCAGGCGGCCACCGAGGGCGACACCATCGAGCTGGTGCTGGACACGACGCCGTTCTACGCCGAGGGCGGTGGTCAGCAGCCCGACCAGGGCATGATCACGGTCGGTGGCGGGCAGGTCGAGGTGCTCGACGTGCAGCAGCCGGTGCCCGGTCTGATCGTGCACCGGGCCCGGGTGATCCGGGGCGAGGTACGCGCCGGCGAGGCCGGTTTCGCCGAGATCGACACGACCCGGCGGCGGGCGATCTCCCGGTCGCACACCGCCACGCACCTGGTGCACCAGACCATGCGCAACTTCCTCGGCGAGTCGGCCACGCAGGCCGGGTCGCTGAACGCCCCCGGTCGGCTCCGGTTCGACTTCAACACCCCGACCGGGGTGTCGCCGAGCGTCCTGCGTGACGTGGAGCAGCAGGTCAACGAGGTGCTCCTGGCCGACCTGGAGGTGCACGCCTTCATCACCTCGTTGGAGGAGGCGCGGCGGATCGGCGCGATGGCGCTGTTCGGTGAGAAGTACGGCGAGGAGGTGCGGGTCGTCGAGGTGGGTGACTACGCCCGGGAGCTGTGCGGCGGCACGCACGTGGCCCGCTCCGCCCAGCTCGGCCTCGTGAAGATCCTCTCCGAGTCGTCGATCGGCTCCGGTGTCCGCCGGGTCGAGGCGCTGGTCGGCATGGACGCCTTCGGCTTCCTGGCCAAGGAGCACCTGCTGGTCTCCCGGCTGGCCGAGCTGTACCGGGTGCCCAACGACCAGGTCGCCGACCGGGTGGAGCAGACCGTCACCCAGCTTCGGGACGCCGAGAAGGAGCTGGAGAAGCTGCGCGCCCAGCTCGTGCTGGGTGGTGCGGCGGCGCTCGCGGCGCAGGCCAAGGACGTGCGCGGGGTCGCGTACGTGGGCACCGAGGCGCCGGAGGGCGCGGCCGGCAACGACGTGCGGACCCTGGCTCAGGAGATCCGCGGCAAGATCGACCCGGCGCGGCCGGCGGTCGTCGCGGTGGCGGCCCGGTCGAACGGCAAGGCGTCGCTGGTGGTGGCGGTCAACGCGGCGGCGCGCAGCCGGGGCCTGGCCGCATCGGATCTGGTGAAGGCGGCGTTGTCCGGGCGCGGCGGTGGCAGCCCCGATCTGGCCCAGGGTGGCGGTCTACCCGGAGCCGAGGCACCGAACCTGCTGCTCACCGTCGAGAAGGCGATCACTGAGGCGTGATAGATCATCACTGTGAGTCAGGGCGGGCCATTTGGTCCGCCCTGGTTCGTACCCGGTCGGTGGTGACATTCGGTGGCTGAGTTGACGCGGGGTGTGCGGATCGGCGTGGATGTCGGTCAGGTACGGGTGGGCGTCTCTCGCTCGGATCCGGACGGGATCTTGGCTACGCCGCTGGTCACCCTGGCCCGCGATCTCACGGCGGCACCGGACGCGGTGCCGAGCGACCTCGCCGAGCTGGCCGCGCTGGTGGCCGAGCACGAGGCCGTCGGGGTGGTGGTCGGTCTTCCGGTCAATCTCGCCGGCAAGCATGGCCCTGCGGCCGTGCAGGTGAAGGCGTACGCTGACCGACTGGTCGATGTGATAGCGCCTGTCCCGGTAACGCTTACTGACGAGAGGATGTCGACCGTGGTGGCTTCTCGTAGGCTTGCCGAGCGTGGCGTCCGAGGTAAACGTCAACGTGCGGTTGTCGATCAGGCGGCCGCGGTGGAGATCCTGCAGAGCTGGCTGGACGCGCAGCGGAGGCGGACGTAATGATCGACGATCTGGACCTTGGGTTCGACGAGCCAGAGCGGGGGGAGAAGGGTCGGCACCGGCGCGGCTTCCGCAAGCGCAAGGGCGGGTCCGGCGGCGGCCGGGGCAAGACATTCCTGGCTCTGCTGATGGCCCTGCTCCTGCTGGGCGGCATCGGCGGCGGCGCGTTCTACGGCTTCGACCGCATCCAGAACTACTTCGTCACCCCCGACTACGACGGCAGCGGGTCCGGTGAGATCACCGTCGAGATCAAGAACGGCGCGCTGATCGCCGACATGGCCGACGCCCTCGTGGCGGCCGACGTGGTGAAGAGCCAGAAGGCTTTCATCGAGGCGGCCGAGGCCAACTCGCGCAGCAAGAACATCCAGCCGGGCACGTACAAGCTGCGTAAGCAGATGAGCGGCGCGAGCGCCGTGACCGCGATGCTCGACCTGAAGAACAAGATCGTCAACGGGCTGACCATCCCCGAGGGCCGCACGAGCTTCAACATCTACAAGCTGCTCTCCGAAAAGACCAAGATCCCGGTCAAGGACTTCCAGGCCGCCGCGAAGGACCCGGAAGGGCTCGGCGTTCCGGACTGGTGGTTCAAGCGCGCCGACGGCAAGAAGAGCGTCAAGTCCGTCGAGGGCTTCCTCTTCCCGGACACGTACGAGATCCCGCCGAAGTCCACGGCCGAGAGCATCCTCAAGCTGATGGTGAATCGCTTCCTCTCGGTGAGCGGGGAGATGAAGTTCGCCGACCGGGTGCAGGAGGAGCGGGGCGGCGTCAGCCCGTACGAGGCGCTGATCGTGGCCTCACTGGCCCAGGCCGAGGCGGGCAACAAGGACGACCTGGGCAAGGTCGCCCGGGTGGCCTACAACCGGGCGTACGGCGAGTTCCCCTGTAACTGCCTGGAGATGGACGTCACGGTCAACTACTACCTGGAGTCGATCGGCAAGCCGACCAAGTCGTCCAAGCAGATGACGGCGGCCGAGCTGGACGACCCGAAGAACCCGTACAACCGCAAGCTGCGCGGCATGATCCCCACCCCGATCAACAACCCGGGCAAGCAGGCCCTGGAAGGGGCGATGGACCCGCCGACCGGCAAGTGGCTCTACTTCGTGGCGATCGACGACAAGGGCCACTCCGCGTTCGCCGAGACGTACGAGCAGCACCAGCGCAACGAGAACAAGGCTCGGGAGGCCGGCATTATCTGACCGGCCGGGTGACGCCGTAAAGGCTCCCTTATCATTGCGACCGCATTTATTGGTCGCTGTCGGAAAGGGAGCCTTTACGGGTCGGCCTGACGCGCGATCGTCCTCGGAACGCTTTCACCACCGTCGATGCGGGGCGAGCGATAACCCGATTGCCCAGGGCGGCCGCAGCCCGATTTTCTGGTGCCCGGCCGGGGTGCTCGGTAGGGTCGGACCCGACGTGCGTCAGAGAGCGGGGAAGTGATGTCGACCATGACCGGCGGTGATCGTGTCGACCCGTAGGGCCGCGGTGCTGGGCAAGCCGATCGCGCACTCCCTCTCCCCGGTGATCCACACCGCGGGTTACGTCGCCGCCGGGCTGACCGGGTGGTCGTACACCCGGATCGAGTGCGCGGCGGCGGAGCTGCCGGATCTGGTCGCCGGCCTGGGCCCGGAGTGGGCCGGGTTGTCGGTGACCATGCCGGGCAAGGAGGCGGCGCTCGCCGTGGCCGACGCCGCGTCGCCGGTCGCCGCCGCCGTCGGCGCGGCCAACACGTTGGTACGCCGTCCGGACGGCTCCTGGTACGCGGACAACACCGACGTCGCCGGCATGGTGCGGGTGCTCACCGACGCCGGCGTGACCGCCGGTGCCACCGTGACGGTGCTCGGCGCCGGCGGAACGGCCCGCGCCGCGCTCGCCGCAGCCGCGCAGTTGGCCTGCTCGTCGGTGACGGTGGTGGCCCGGCGACCGGAGGCGGTCGACGAACTGCGTCCGGTGGCGGGCGTGCTGGGTGTCGCGCTGACGCCCGCGCGGTGGGGCGACGCGCCCCGGCAGCTCTCCACCGCCGACGTGGTCGTCTCCACGGTGCCGAAGGGGGTCGCCGACCTGCTGGCCGGCGCGGTGGCCTGGCGGCCGGGCGCGGTGTTCTTCGACGCGCTCTACGACCCGTGGCCCACACCGCTGGCGACGGCCGCCGACGCGGCCGGTTGCCGGATCGTCTCCGGCCTGGATCTGCTGCTGGCCCAGGCGGTCGGGCAGTTCGAGCAGTTCACCGGGGTGGCCGCGCCGAGGGCGGCGATGGCCGCCGCGCTGAGTGCCGCTCGCGCCGGCCGAAACGCCCACACCTTAGCTGAGGGTTAAGACGCGCTTACGGGAAACTGTCCTACCTGCCACATGTCCTGGTCATCGATACGCTGCTCACCGTTACGGACGCAGACACAGGGAGTTTCCTTGACCAGGCACGGACTGCACCGCATCACCCGGTTCCGTTCTGGACCCCGGCGTAAGGCGATTGCCATCGGCGTGGTCGGTGGTTCGGTGGTGGCCGGCATCGTGGCGACCATGATGCCGCTGCTGGCCAGCGACGACCTGTCGATCCGCGCGGCGGCGGACACCACCGCGACCGCGGTGTCGCAGGACGGCGACAACGCGGCCAAGTCGACCCTGGCCACCTGCGCGACGCGCTGCGACGGCAACCCGCGCGGTGGCCGCGAGGCGGTCATCGAGTTCGCGGTGACCACGGTGCCGACCACCGCGGTCAACGTCCGGGCGACGCTGCGGGTGCACGCCTGGCAGCAGTTCGCCGCCACGGTGACGGCGCACGCCTCGCCGTTGAGCGCCCGCGAGTCGCGGCCTCCCCTGACGCTGGCCGGTGCCGCGCTGGACAGCGTGACAGGTGTGGCCAAGGGCTTCAACGAGTGGGACGTCTCCAAGCTGGTCACCGGTAACGGCACCTGGACGGTCTCACTGGCCCAGAGCGGCCTGGAGAGCCGGATCTACTGGGCGTCGGTCGAGAACCGCAACCCGGACCTGCGGCCCAGCCTGCTGATCAGCTACGACCTCGGGGCCCGGCCGTCGGCTGTGCCGACCACCCGGCCGGCGCCGCCGCCGTCGCCGAGCGCGCCGCCGACCACCGCCGCGCCGAAGCCGTCGCCGACCGTCGCCCCGACCCGGACGGCCACCCCGAGCGCCAGCGGCAGCCTTCCGTCCGGCAAGTGCGGGTCCGTCTCGGACAAGCTCGTCCCGTCCTGTGGCGCGTGGTGGGGCATGTACTCGCCCGCCGGTGCGTCCGGGGGCTGGGACCACGGCAAGGCGGTCACCGACGTGGAGACGCAGGTCGGGCGCAAGTTCGACATCGTGCACCGCTACCACGACTTCTCCAACGCCGGGAGTAACGGCGCCTTCCCCGACGTGTACGAGCTGCAGCAGATGCGCGAAGGCCGGTTGATGTTCTTCGCCTGGGAGTCCCGTGACTTCTCCGCCGGCACCACGCTCAAGTGGTCGGACGTCTACGGCGGCAAGCAGGACGACACCATCGACGCGGTCGCGGGCCGGATCCGCGCCGCCGGCGTGCCGGTCTTCATCGGTTTCGACCACGAGCCGGAGGACGAGCCGGCCAAGGGCAGCGACGCCGACTTCGTCCGTGCCTGGCGCTACGTCCACGAACGCTTCGCCAACGCCGGCGCGACCAACGCGGTCTGGGTCTGGACGATGATGGGCTGGTCCGGGCACTACTCCCGGTACGCCGGCCTGTACCCCGGTGACCAGTACGTGGACTGGGTGGCCTACGACCCGTACAACTTCCACGTCTGCAACGGCAGCACGGTGTGGAAGAGCCCGAGCACGACGGTCGGTGGCTTCTACCGATGGCTGGACGACAACGGCATCGGCGCCGGCAAGCCCCGGATGCTCGCCGAGTTCGGCACCAACTTCAACTCCGCCGACCTGGGCGCCAAGCAGCGCTGGTTCCAGGACTTCCCGGCGGCGCTGAAGGCGCACCCGAAGATCAAGGCGGCGATCTACTTCAACTCGGCCGGCATGACCAGCCGCACGTCGACCTGCGACATGACGATGAACCACGATGCCTCGGCGGTGGCCGGCTTCGCGCAGGCCGGACAGGACCCCTACCTGCGGCAACCCACCGGAGGTAGCCGCTGACGTTCGAAACGGGCTGATCGAAGGCGGTTCGCCGGGGGTCGGAGATCCGATCCTCCGGCGTTCTGTCGGCTTGCGGATTCATGCACCGCCCAATCGGCGGATTTTGTTAACCAGGCTGGACGAGGCACGCTACCTCGGGTTCTTATCCAATCTGGAGGCGCAGCGTGCCCAAACTCTCGCACTTGTGGCGTTTTGCAGGACGACGTCGTACTCGGGCGGGGATGGTCGCGTTGGCGATCATCGCCGCAGCTCTGGGCGTGCCCACGACCGCGTCGGCCGCGGTGGTACCGGTCCCGACGACGGCGACCCTGGTGTCGGCGAACCCCGCCGACGCGACCCCGCACGCGCGAGACGGTGAGACCCGTGCCTTCGCGCAGGTGGGCAACACGGTCTTCGTCGGCGGCAGCTTCACCCAGCTCCGGCAGACCGCCAGCTCCGCGTGGGTCACGCAGCGCTACCTCTTCGCGTACGACCGGACCACCGGCACCATGTCCACCACGTTCCTGCCGGTGCTCGACGGCGCGGTCAACACCCTCCTCGCCGGCCCCG
Organism: Micromonospora foliorum; assembly: GCF_022229015.1. Taxonomy (GTDB): domain Bacteria; phylum Actinomycetota; class Actinomycetes; order Mycobacteriales; family Micromonosporaceae; genus Micromonospora; species Micromonospora foliorum. Next base: position 5,244 of record NZ_JAKKFF010000005.1, on the reverse strand, counting down.
GCGGCACGCTGATCGTCGGCGGTGCCTTCAAGACCGTCAACGGCGTCTCCCGGAAGAACCTGGTGGCGCTCAACCCGTCGACCGGCGCGATCGTCGACAGCTGGGTCGGGCGCTCCGACGGCGGCACGGTCCGTGACCTGGCGCTGCACGGCAACTGGTTGTACGTGGCCGGCGCGTTCAACTGGCTCAACGGCACCGCGCACGCCGGTCTCGGCCGGCTCAACGCGACCACCGGTGCGATCGACCCGAGCTTCAGCGTCGACGCCACCGTGGGGCGGCACAGCACCACGTCGTACGTCTGGACCATCGACGTCGCGCCGGACGGCGACACCCTGGTCGTCGGCGGCAACTTCACGCTCGTCAACGACCTGCCGCGCAACCAGATGGCGTTGGTGGACGTCGCCGGGACCCCCACGGTGCTCGACTGGAGCACCGACAAGTTCGTGCCGCCGTGCGCCGCGCCGACGACCTTCGTGCACTACGTGCAGGACGTGAAGTTCGGTGGTGACGGCACCTGGTTCGTGGTCGGCACCAACGGCGGCGCCGGCTGGCCGGCCGCGTACTGCGACGCGCTGGTCCGCTTCGAGACCGCCGCCCGGGGCTCTGGCCTGCTCGCCACCTGGGTCGACTACACCGGCAACGACACCATCACCGCGGTCGAGGTGGCGGACAACGTCATCTACCTGGGCGGGCACTTCCGCTGGGTCAACAACCCGAACGCCAGCGACAACGCCGGCCCGGGCGCGGTCGACCGGCTCGGCATCGCCGCCGTCAGTCCGGCGACCGGCATGCCGGTGAACTGGAACCCGCGCCGTAGCGGCAGCGCCTCGATGCCGTCGGGCACCAGCAACTGGGGTTCCTCGGTGCCGGTGCTCTGGCGTGGCTCGGACGGGCTCTACTTCGGGCACAACTCCGACGGCATGGGCGAGGAGTACCACGGCCGGCTCGGCATGTTCCCGCTCACCGGCGGACGCACCTTCACCCCGAAGAACCCGCCGACGGCCACCACCGGCAACCTCTACCTGGGCACCGCCTCGGGCACCGTGGCGAAGGTGCCGTTCAACGGCACCGCACTGGGCACCGCGACAAGCGTCAGCCAGCCCGCGTACACGGCGGCCGGTGCGACCTGGCGGGTGGACGACCGGATCTACTGGTCGCACACGGTGGCCGGCACGCCCACCGGTAGTCGGATCGACATCTCGCTCTTCAACGGGGGCGCGATCGGTTCGCCGTGGGAGGCGTCCGGCTACAACGACTGGTACAACCCGGCGGCGCTGACCGGCGCCTTCTTCCTCGACGGTCGGCTCTACTACACCCGCACCGGGGCCAACAGTCTCTACTACCGCTACTTCGAGATCGACGGCAACTACCTGGGTGCCACCGAGTTCGCCCTGCCGACCACGGGTGTGACCTGGTCCGCGGTGCGGGGCATGGCCTGGGTGGGCGGCCGGATCGTCTACGGCTCCACCGACGGCGCCCTGCGGAGCGTGCCGTTCGACCCGACGGCCGCGCCGACCGCGGTGGTCGACGGCACCACGGCGACCGTCATCAGCAGCGCAACGCCCGAGTTGTCCTGGTCTACCCCATCGACATTCTTCTCCGTACAGTAAGGGTCAACCGTTCGTGACGGAGCATCGGTAGATTGTTCACGTTGGGCCGGTGGCGGTACCACCGCCGCCGGCCCGCGACGGTGGGGGAGGGTCGTTGCTCGGCGCCGCTGGCATCCGAACGAGACGCGTGGTGCGTCTGGTCTTCGCGGTCAAACGCGGCTGGTATCAGCTCCGTTACCGACGGTTGACGCTCGGTCGGGATGTGGAGATCCGTGGCCGGATCCGGTTGCGGCGCGGTGTGCGGGTGACCATCGGAGACCGCACCCGGTTGAACAAACTCGTCCGCTTCTCCGGCCCCGGTGAGGTACGCGTCGGCGCGGACTCTCTGCTCAACGCCACCTGGATCGGCACCTGGACGTCGGTGACGGTGGGGGACCGGTGCCTCCTGTCGGACTGCGAGCTGCTCGACAACGACTTCCACAACCTGCCCCCCGGGCAGCGGCACGCACCGCCCGGCCCGCTCACCCGGGCCCCGATCGTCCTTGAGGACAACGTCTGGGTCGGTGCGCACGCCCTGGTCCTGAAGGGCGTGCGGATCGGCCGGGACAGCGTCGTCGGCGCGGCGACGGTGGTCCGCACCGACGTACCACCCGGCGTCGTGGTCGTCGGTAATCCTCAACAGACGGTGAAGAAGTTCCATGACTGATGTAGCGCCCGCCCCCTGGCCCACGGACGGCCCGTCCTCCGGCACCTCGCGTGCCGTGACACTGACCGACCTGCTGCGGGTGCCGATGCACCGGTTGCGGTTGGTGGCGGCGGTCGCCCTGGTCGGTCTGCTGGCCGCGCTCGGCTACGTGCTGCTGGTGCCGGCGGCGATGACCGCGAGCGCCGTGGTCGCGGTCCGGCCGGTGGTGACCGACGCCTTCACCCCCAGCGGCGCGGGGGCCGACCGCGCGGTCAACATGAACGTGGAGAGCGGCATCGCCACCGGCACCGAGGTGGTGCAGCGGCTCGCGGAATCGGCCGGCGGCGACCCGCGTGACATCCGTGACGCGCTCGAGGTCGAGGTGCCCACCGGCGGGCAGATCCTGCGCTTCACCTACCAGGCGCGCGAGGCGCACCGGGCCGTGCAGAGCGCCAACCTGGCCGCCGAGGCCTACCTGAACGTGCGCCGGAGCATGTACGAGCAGCAGCGTGCCGAGATGCTGCGCTCCTACGACGCCAGCATCACCAAGGTCGCCGCCCAGCAGACCGCGTTGCAGAAGCGGGCGAACACCGCCAAGGACACCGCCGCCGGTGACGCGCTGGTGGCCGAGTTGGCCGGGATCAACAACCAGCTCACCCAGCTCAACGCCGCCCGTACCGAGATCGCGGCGGTCGACGTCAACCCCGGCTGGGTCACCCAGACCGCCGAGAAGACGCTTGTCACCTCCGCCGGGCACCGCCCGCTCTACCTGGTCGCCGGTCTGCTCGGTGGCGCGCTGGTCGGCATCGTGCTGGCGTACCTCTGGGAGTCGACCGACCGGCGGGTCCGCTCGGTGGCCGACGGCCGGGAGGCCTCCGGCCTTCCGCTGCTCGGCACGGTGCGCCGACCGGGGTTCCGGGGTAGCCCCCGGGCGGTCGATGCCGACGTCAGGTACGTGGCGATGGCGGTCGCCGAACGGGTCCGGCAGCCGGCCCGGGTGGCACTGGTCACCGCCCGGGAGGACGCCACCGCGCTCACCGCCGGGCTGGCGGTGGCGCTCGCCGTGGACGGCCGGGAGGTCTTCGTCGCCGACGACAGTGGACGGATCGAGCGGCTACGGACCAGTGTGCTCGCTGACCGGGGGCGACTGCCCATCGACCCGTCCCGGCCGCTGGTGCCCAAGCCCCGACCGGCCGGCAGCACACCGGCCGCCGGTGCCGCCACGGACGGCACGCCCGCCCGCCGACCCTCCCCGCACCCGCCCGGCGCCCGCCCGTCCACCGACCCGGACGCCACGCTGACGCTGCCGCGGGTGTCGTCGGCCCGCCCGGAGAACGGTCGGGCCGTCGCCCCGGACGAGGTCGCCGTGGGGGTGGGCAGTGTCCGGTTCGGCACCTGGCGGCAGGGCGCGGATCACGGGCTGGTCCTGTTCAACGCCCCTCCGGCGGAGTCCGACGAGCGTGGCGTCGCCGTGGCCCGGCAGGGCAGCGCGGTCGTGGTCGTCGAGCGCGACCGCACCCGGCAGAGCGACCTGCGCCGCCTGGTGGAGCGGCTGCGCGCCGCCGGTGTCACCCCGCTGGGCTTCGTGCTCACCCGGAACGGCCGGGCCTGAGTGTGTCGGTGACCCGCGCCCCGGCGACCGAACCGCCGCCCGGAGGCGCCCCGGAGGAGGCCGCGCCGGTGCCGCCGCCCGCGCCGCCGCAACTGCCGCTCTGGCCGCTGTCGATGATGTTCGGCCTGGTGCCGGTCTGGTGGCTGCTCGGTGCGTTCTACCTCGGTTGGCCGCTGCTGGGTGCGCTGCTGCTCGCGTTGCTGCTCACCCGGGGGCGCGTGCCGCTGCCGCCGGCGGTCGGCATCTGGTTGCTCTTCCTCGCCATCGTGGTGGTCAGCGCCACCCAGCTGTCGTCGCCCGCCTCGCTGCTCACCTTCGCCCTGCGCCTGGCCTTCTACCTGACCGCGCTGGTGGTCGGCGTCTACGTCTACGCCGCCGCTCGGGAACGCGCCAGCCTGGTGGCGGTGCTCACCCCGCTCTGCGCATTCTGGTTCGGGCTGGTGGCGCTGGGCTGGCTCGGGGTGCTGGTGCCCCGGCTGGCCATGACGACCCCGATGGAGGTGCTGCTGCCCAGCGGGGTGGCCGGCACCCCGTTCATCCAGGACATGGTGCACCTCACCACCGCTGAGTTCAGCGCCCGTTCGCTCAACCCGATCTACCGGCCGGCCGCGCCGTTCGCGTACACCAACAACTACGGCAGCGCGTACGCCATGACCCTGCCCTGCGTGGTGGCCTTCGCGATGCTGCGCCGGCAGGGGCTGCTGCGCTGGGCGCTGCTGGCGTCGCTGCCGCTGTCGCTGGCGCCGGCGTTCCTCACCCTCAACCGGGCGATGTTCCTCAGCCTCGGCGCCGGGCTCGCGGTGCTCGGGGTGCGGGCCAGCCTGCGCGGCAACGTCCGGGTGGCCGCGTCCATCGTCGGGGTGGTGGTGATCGGCGCGTTGGCCACCCTGTTCATTCCGATCACCGAGCTGATCAGCCGACGGGTCGACTCCAGCGACACCAACACCGATCGGCTCTCGCTCTACACCGAGGTGATCCGCCGGGTGCAGGAGTCGCCGTGGTTGGGCTACGGCGCGCCGGTGAACGTCGACACGGTGTCGGCGGCCGCGCCGATCGGCACCCAGGGGCAGCTGTGGATGGTGCTGTTCAGCCACGGCGTACCCGCGCTCATCTGTTTCCTGGCCTGGTTCGTCGCCGCCGCGGTGATCTGCGCCCGGGCGACCTCGGCGGCCGGGCAGTGGCTGGCGGTGGTGCCGGTGGTCTGCCTCGTGCAGATCCCGTTCTACGGCATGGCGAACCAGAACCTGGCGGTCGCGTTCTTCGCGGTCGCCTTCGCGATGGCGCTGACCGAACGCGAACGGCTGACCCGGTTGGCCGGGTCGTCGCCGACGGCCGCGCGGACCGCGCCGGTGCCCGCGTGACCGCCGCGACCCGGCCACCGGCCGGTGCCGCCGGGG
>NZ_JAKKFF010000499.1 GCF_022229015.1 Micromonospora foliorum | reverse complement strand
GGCGTCGTCGGCCGGCGCGACCGCCTCCGCGGTACGCCCCGCCGCGCCCGGCGACCGTCGCGCCCGCCCGCCAGCCCTGCCCTCAGTGCCGATGTCCTCCCCCACCCCGACATCATCACCGCTAGACACGCCCGATACCCCCAGAACGCCCCCTCGGGCGTGTCGGCCCCGCGGATCAGGTCATGTTGGCGAGGAACTCGCTGTAGAACAGGCCCAGGGCGATGGCCACACCGATGCCGGCGATGATCCAGAACCGCACCACGATGTTGACCTCGCTCCAGCCGGCCAGTTCGAAGTGGTGCTGCAGCGGGGACATTCGGAACACCCGTTTACCGGTGGTCTTGAAGGAGATGATCTGGATCACCACGGACATCGTGATGATCACGAAGAGCCCGCCGATGATCGGCAGCAGCAGGATGGTGCGGGTGGACATCGCCATCCCGGCGATCAGACCGCCCAGCCCCAGCGCCCCGGTGTCACCCATGAAGATCCGTGCCGGGGACGTGTTCCACCAGAGGAAGCCCACACAGGCCCCGGCCGCCGCCCCGGCGATCAGCGCGATCTCCAACGGGTCGCGGACCTCGTAGCAGTACGGCTGGGTGTAGTTCGGGTCGGCGCACCAGTGCCGGTACTGCCAGAACGCGATGAGCGCGTACGCGGCGAGCACCATCACCGACGCGCCGGTGGCCAGACCGTCCAGGCCGTCGGTGAGGTTGACGCCGTTCGTCGCGGCCATCACCACGAAGATGAAGATGATCACCGCGCCGACCTTGCTGACCTCCAGGAAGTCGATGTCCCGGATGAAGCTCAGCGTGGTGCTGCCGACCGTCTCGGTGTTGGTCGCCAGGCCCGAACCGTTGGTCATCGTGCTCGGGAACCACAGCGCGATCACCCCGAAGACCGCACCGACCAGGATCTGGCCGAGCAACTTGCCGCGCTTGTTCAGCCCGGCGCTGTTGCGCTTGCGCACCTTCAGGAAGTCGTCGAGGAAGCCCACCGCGCCGGAGAAGACCATCAGCCCCAGCAGCACCAACGCGGTGATGGTCGGCTCCACCTGGGCGATCTGCTGGTCCGGCAGGGTGGTCAGGGCCAGGTGCCCGGCCACGTACGCGATCACCGTGGCCAGGATGAAGACCACGCCACCCATCGTGGGCGTGCCCTTCTTGCCCTGGTGCATGGCGGGGCCGTCGGACCGGATCGGCTGACCGGCCTTGAGCCGGGTGAACACCTTGATCGCGATCGGGGTGCAGAAGAGCGAGACGAGGAAGGCCACCCCGATGGCGACGATGACCGCCCTCATCGGGTCGGCTCCCCACCGGCGTCGGCGCGCAGGGCGTCGGCCACCTCCCAGGTCCGGTACCGGGAGCCCTTGACCAGGACGACGTCACCCGGTCGTAGCTCGCTCCGCAGCACCTCGACGGCCGCCGCCTGATCGGTGAGCAGCACCGACTCTCCTCCCCAGTTTGCTACCGCTGTCGCGCCTTCGTGGATCGGCGCGGCCGGCTCACCCACCACGAGCAGCCGGTCGACACCCAGCTCGGCCGCGAGTTGGCCGACCTCGGCGTGGCCGTCGTACTCGAACGGGCCCAGCTCGGCCATGTAACCAAGCACCGCGACGGTACGCCGTCCCTGGCCCATGCTGGCCAGCGCCCGCACCGCGACCGCCATCGAGGCCGGGTTGGCGTTGTACGAGTCGTCGATCACGGTGACCCCGTCGGGGCGGTCGAAGACGTCCATCCGTCGGGTCGAGACCAGCCCCAGCTCGCCCAGCGCCGTGGCCAGCTCGGCCAGCGGCATGCCCAGCTCCCGGGCGACCGCCGCCGCCGCGAGCGTGTTCCAGACCTGGTGGCGGCCGGCCAGCCGGAGCCGCACCGGCGCGCGCCCCTCCGGGGTGACAAGGGTGTACGACGGGTGCCCCCGCTCGTCGAGCGTGACGTCCTCGGCGCGCACGTCGGCGTCGGACGCCTCGCCGTAGCGGACCACCCGGGCCTGCGTGCGGCTCGCCATCGCGTCCACCCGGGGGTCGTCGGCGTTCAGCACGGCCAGCCCGTCCGGCGGCAGCGCCTCGACCAGCTCGCCCTTGGCCAGGGCGATGGTGTCCTGCGAGCCGAACTCGCCGATGTGGGAGGTGCCGACGTTGAGCACCACGGAGATCCGGGGCGGCACCAGCTCACACAGGTACCGCACGTGCCCGACCCCGCGTGCGCCCTTCTCCATCACCAGGTAGCGGGTGTCCGGGTCAGCCCGCAGGGCGGTGTACGGGTGCCCCAGCTCGTTGTTGAACGACCCGGGCGGCGCCACCGTGGCCCCGAGCCGGGCCGTGAGCTGACCGATCAGGTCCTTGGTGGTGGTCTTGCCGGACGAGCCGGTCACGCCGATCACGGTCAGCCCGGGCAGCCGGTCCACCGCGGCGCGGGCCAGACGGCCCATCGCGGTCAGGGCGTCGTCGACAAGCACCATCGGCACCCCGGGCACCTCGCGGCTGCCGAGCACCGCGACCGCGCCGGCCTGGATCGCCGTCGCCGCGTAGTCGTGCCCGTCGACCTTCTCCCCGGGGAAGGCCACGAAGAGCGAACCGGGCCCCACCTTGCGCGAGTCGAACTCCACCGATCCGGTGACGGTGGCGGTCGGGTCGGCGGCCACCAGCCGTCCGTCCACCGCCGCGGCCACCTCGGCCAGGCTCAGCGTGATCACCGCTGACCCGCCAGGTCCCCGAAGCGGGCCCGCAGCGCGTCGGCCAACTCGATGCTGTCGTCGAACGGAAACACCTCGCCCGCCACCTCCTGGCCGCGCTCGTGCCCCTTGCCGAGCAGCGCGATCACGTCGCCCGGCTGGGCCAGCCGAACCGCCTCGTCGATCGCGGCGCGGCGGCCCGCCACCTCGATGATCCGAGCGGGCGTGCCGGCCCGGTACGCCCCGGCCAGCACCTCGGCGCGGATCTCCCCCGGGTCCTCGGTACGCGGGTTGTCGTCGGTCACCAGCACCACGTCGGCTCCCTCCGCCGCGGCGGCGCCCATCACCGGCCGCTTGCCCCGGTCCCGGTCTCCACCGGCGCCGATCACACAGATCAGTCGGCCGGCGCTCAGCTCGCGCAGCGCGGCCAGCGCGGCCACGATCGCGTCCGACTTGTGCGCGTAGTCGACCACCCCGCGCACCGGCGCGGCCACGTCGACAAGCTCCAGCCGGCCCGGGACACCCCCGCAGGAGGCCACACCGGCCGCCGCGGTCGTCGGGTCCACCCCGGCGCCGACCAGGGCGGCGATGGCCAGCAGCGCGTTGGCCACGTTGTGCCGGCCGGGCAGCGCGACCCCGGCGGACAGGGTCACGCCGTTCGGGCCGTGCGCGGTGAAGCGCTGGGCGTACCCCTCGCCGCCCACACCGTCGGCCCACCAGGTCGCGCCCTGGTCACCGGCCGCCGAGTAGGTGACAGTGGTCGGCTTGAGCAGCGGCTTCAACGCCGGGTCGTCGTGGTTGAGCACCTCGACCGCGCAGCGCCCGTCGAAGAGCTGGGCCTTCGCGGCGAAGTAGTCGTCGCTGTCGGCGTGGAAGTCCAGGTGGTCGGAGCCGAAGTTGGTGTAACCCCCGACGGCGAACCGCACACCGCCCACCCGGCCCATGGCCAGCGCGTGGCTGGAGACCTCCATGACCACGGCGGTGACCCCACGCTCGCGGGCGGTGGCCAGCATGGCGTGCAGGTCGGTCGCCTCGGGGGTGGTGCGCACACTGTCGATCACCAGGTCACCGAGCCGGGTCTCCACCGTCCCGACCAGCCCGGTGGTGTGCCCGGCGGCCCGCAGCCCCGACTCGACCAGGTACGCGGTGGACGTCTTGCCCGCGGTGCCGGTCACCCCGATCACGGTCAGATCGGCGGTGGGGTCGCCGTACACGGCCGAGGCCAGCTCGCCGAGCACGGCCCGCGGGTCGGGCACCACCAGGGCCGGCAGACCGGTTCCCGCCGCCAGCTCCGCACCCGCCGGGTCGGTCAGCAGGGCCACGGCGCCCGCCTCGGCGGCGCCGGC
>NZ_JAKKFF010000498.1 GCF_022229015.1 Micromonospora foliorum | reverse complement strand
ATCGCGTCGGCGGCGGCCCGCCAACCGGCCACCTCGTCGCGGTCCACACCGAGCCGGTCGGCCAGCTCGGGATGCCCCTCGGCGGCGTCCGCCGCGCCGCGCAGGTTGCGCTTCGCCATCAGGTTGGTGAAGACGTTGTCGTCGACAAGCGCGGCGTACTCGTCCGGGCCGGTCACGCCGTGCAGGTGGAAGTCGCCCTCGCTCGACCAGTGACCGAAGCCGTGCCAGAGCCGGGCCGTCTCCACAAGCAGTTCCAGCCCCGCCTCGGCCAGGAACCGCTGGTCGTCGGTGGCCGCCAGGTAACGCAGCACCGCGTCGGCGATGTCGGCGTTGACGTGCAGGGCGGCGGTGCCCGCCGGCCAGTAGCCGGAGCTTTCCCGGCCGCCGATGGTGCGCCACGGGAAGGTCGCGCCGGTCAACCGCAGCTCGGCGGCCCGCTCCCGTGCCTCGGGGAGGTGGGCGTGCCGCCACCTCAGCGCCGAGCGGGCCACCGCCGGGGCCAGGTAGGTGAGCACCGGCAGGACATAACTCTCGGTGTCCCAGAGCACGTGCCCGTCGTAGCCGTTGCCGGTCAACCCCTTCGCCGAGATGGTCCGGTCGGAGTCCGGACGACCGGCCTGGATCAGGTGGAACATCGCGAACCGAACGGCCTGCTGAAGCTCCGGATCGCCGTCGAGCTGCACGTCGGCGACCTGCCAGGCCGCGTCCAGGGCGGCGCGCTGGTCGGTGAGCAGGGCGTCGAAGCCGTCCGCGCGCGCCGCGTCCGCCTCGGCGGCGACCAGGGCGGCCAACTCGTCGGCGGGCGTCGCGTCGACCGCCGCCCACTCGTAGGCGGCGAACTTCGTCAGCCGCAACCGCTCCCCCGGGTGCAGGCGACCCGTCACGGTCAGCCGGACCCGGTCCGGGGTGCAGTCACCGGTCGTGGTCACCGTGCCCGGCCCGTCCAGCAGGTGACTGACCGCGACCGCGACGCGCTGGTCGCTGCGCTCGGTGCGGTGCACCAGCACGCCGTCGAGGCCGGTCGCACGGTACGTCTCGGCGGTCAGCGGGTCGGTGGGCACCGAGGCGGCCCGAGGGTCGTCCGAACGCTCCGGCACCTTCTCGTTGGCCAGCAGATCCGAGCAGACCCGCAGCTCGACGGCGGTGTCCAACGGCTCGACCTCGTACCGGACGGCGGCCACCGGGCGACGCGGCAGGGACACCAACCGGGTGCTGCGGATGCGTACGCCCCGACCGGCCGGTGAGACCCACTCGGTCTCCCGGCGCAGCACGCCGGTACGCAGGTCGAGCACCCGTTCGTGGCTGCGCAGCATTCCGGTCCGGAGATCCAGCGGCTCGTCGTCGACCCAGAGTCGGATCAGTGCGGCGTTCGGTGTGCTGATGACGGTGTCGCTGGCCGACGGGAACCCGTACCCCTCCTCGGGATAGCTCAGCTCGCGCCGCTCGTGGAAGCCACTGACGTAACTGCCCGGCATCCCGCACGGGGCGCCCTCGTCGAGCACCCCACGCCAGCCGATCCACCCGTTGCCCAACGCGAAGATCGACTCGGTCTCGCCGAGCCGGTCCAGGTCGGCCTCCGTACGCCGGATCCGCCAGGTCTCGTCGTCCCCCGTCGCGGCGGTGGACTGCGGTTGATCGGTGGCCGAACCGGTCTGCACGAAGCCTCCTGTCGATGTCGACGTTCTCCGACAGCCAACCAGAGCCGGCTGTGCGGATCCTGGACGAAGGTGGTGAGGACCGTCCGACCTTCGACAGGAGCGGTGCCCTCCGGCGCGTTCGTAGGGTGTGCCCAAGGTGAACAGGGTATGAACGTGAAGTGAGGTGATGCATGCTCGACAACGGCAGCATGGACGTTCCGGAGATCAGCGCCGAGTGGTACAGCGACGTCGTCGACGCCGCCGCCGGCAGCCCAGAGCCGGTGCAGTGGTTCGTCGGACACGCCACCGAGGGGGTGATCCTGCTGCTCGGCGCGCTGCTGGTGATGGCCGCGCTGAGCCGCCGGTCCGGCGGCCCGCACGACCGGGCACTCGCCCTGATCGCGCCGGTGCCAGCCCTCCTGGCGTACGTGGGCAGTGAGTTCCTCAAGACCGTGGTGGACGAGGAGCGCCCCTGCCGGACGATCGGTCGGGAGATCATCGCGGGCGCCTGCCCACCCCCGGGCGACTGGTCGTTCCCCAGCAACCACGCCACCATCGCCGGTGCGCTGGCGGTCACCACCCTGCTGCTCTCCCGGCGACTCGGCCTGGTCGCGCTGCCCCTGGCCGCGCTCGGCGCCTTCTCCCGGGTCTTCGTGGGCGTGCACTACCCGCACGACGTGATCGCTGGCGTGCTGTTCGGTGCCCTGGTCGCCGTGGTGGTCACCCCGTTGCTGGCCCGCCCGACCGGCGAGGTGCTCCGCCGCCGGGCCAACCGCCCCGACAGCCCGGTCCCCAAACTGGCCAGCCGCTCCCGCCCCTGACCGCCGACGTAGCCCTCGCCGCTACCCGCTGCCAAGATCGCGCTCGATCCTGGTTGTAGTGGCCTCCATCGCGAGGAACACCACTGGATCCTGGATCGAGCGCGATCTTG
>NZ_JAKKFF010000497.1 GCF_022229015.1 Micromonospora foliorum | reverse complement strand
CCGCCGCCCGCGCTGCGCAACGGCGTGCCGACCTGCCCCCGACACGGCGCACGGCTCGGTGACGCCGGCCCGCGTCCGCGTACCGAGGTGCTCGCGGTGCGCGTCGGCGGCCTGGTCCGGCGGCGGTTCGTGCTCAGCGAGGAGCAGCCGATCGTGGCCGGTCGGGCGCCCGAGCAGGACGGCGGAATCATGCTCGGGCAGTGGCTCAACGACGAGGCCCGACGCTGGATCAGCCGTGGTCACGTCCGCTTCGAGCTGCGGGTCGGCGAGGTCATCGTGACCGACGTCAGCACCAATGGCTCCGGCATCCGCCCGGCCGGCTCGATGGCCGAGTCGGACCGCATCCCGCTGGCCCCGCAGCAGTCCCGGGTGCTGGGCGAGAACGACATGGTGGAGCTGTACCCGGGGGTGCAGATCGGTCGGGCCGAGGAGTTGCCCACCGGCGCCCCGTTCACCCCCACCTCGGTGATGGCCGAGGCCCCGACGATGGCCATGCGCCTACCCCGTCCCTGACGCGGAAGGCGGGCGCCGGAACCCCGACGCCCGCCTTCCACCACGTTCCCGGGTCAGCCGGCCAGCACCTCGGCCAACTGGGCCACCGCCAGGTCGATCTCCTCCTCGGTGATCACCAGCGGCGGGGCGAGCCGGATGGTGGAGCCGTGGGTGTCCTTGGCGAGCACCCCGCGTGCGGCCAGCCGCTCGCACGCCTCCCGACCGCTCATCAGCGCCGGGTCGATGTCCAGACCGGCCCACAGACCACGGACGCGTACCCCGACCAGACCCTTGCCGACCAGCCCTTCCAGGCCTGCCCGCAGCCGCTCACCCAGCTCGGCCGAGCGGCGCTGGAACTCGCCGGTGGCCAGCAGCCGGACCACCTCGATCGCCACCGCGCAGGCGAGCGGGTTGCCGCCGAAGGTGGAGCCGTGCTGGCCGGGCTTGAGCACGCCGAGTACGTCGGCGTTCGCGGCCACTGCGGAGACCGGCACGATGCCGCCGCCGAGCGCCTTGCCGAGCAGGTACATGTCCGGCACGACGCCCTCGTGGTCACAGGCGAAGGTCGCGCCGGTACGCCCCAGACCCGACTGGATCTCGTCGGCGATGAACAGCACGTTGCGCTCGGTGCAGACCTGGCGTACGCCCGGCAGGTAACCCTCCGGCGGCACTACCACACCCTGCTCACCCTGGATCGGCTCCAGCAGCACGGCCACGGTGTTCTCGTCGATCGCGGCGGTCAGCGCGTCCAGGTCGCCGTACGGAACGACCGTGAACCCCGGGGTGTACGGCCCGAAGTCCGCGCGGGCGTCCTCGTCGGTGGAGAAGCTCACGATGGTGGTGGTCCGGCCGTGGAAGTTGCCCTCGGCGACCACGATGTTGGCCTGCCCGGCGGCCACGCCCTTGACCTGGTAGCCCCACTTGCGGGCCACCTTGATCCCGGTCTCCACCGCCTCGGCGCCGGTGTTCATCGGCAGCACGAGGTCCTTGCCGCACAGCTCGGCCAGCTCCCGGCAGAAGTCGGCGAACTGGTCGTGGATGAATGCCCGGCTGGTCAGCGTCAGCCGGTCCAGTTGGGCGTGCGCGGCGGCGATCAGCTGCGGGTGCCGGTGACCGAAGTTCAGTGCGGAGTAGCCGGCCAGGCAGTCCAGGTAGCGGCGGCCGTCCACGTCGGTGAGCCAGGCGCCCTCGGCGGACGAGATCACCACCGGCAGCGGGTGGTAGTTGTGCGCTGTCCAGCGCTCGGCGTCCCGGACCGCTCCCGGCGTACGCAGCTTGTCATCCACGATCACTTGCTTGCCTTTCCCTGACGGAGTCGCAGCGTGCAGCACTTCGGTCCGCCGCCGGCCTTACGGAGCTCGGACAGGTCGACCCCGATGGTTTCGTAGCCCCGGTCGCGCAGCTTGGCGGCCAGGTCGGTGGCCTGCGCGGGCAGCACCACGTGCCGCCCGTCGCTGACCGCGTTCAACCCCAGCACCTCGGCGTCGGCCATGGTGGCGTGCACCGCGTCGGGGAAGAGCCGGCGCAGCACGGCCTGGCTGCCCGGGGAGAACGCCTCGGGCAGGTACGCCACGGTCCGCTCGTCGAGCACGGTCAACGCGGTGTCCAGGTGGTAGAAGCGCGGGTCGACAAGTTGCATGGTGATCACCGGGTAGCCGAAGACCTCCTGCAACTGGGCGTGCGCGGCATGCGCGGTGCGGAAGCCGGTGCCGGCCAGCAGGTGGTCACCGGCCAGCAGGACGTCGCCCTCGCCCTCGTTGACGTGCTTCGGGTCGTACATCTCGAAGCCGGCGGCCTCGAACCAGGCCCGGTACGCCGGCGCCTCGTCGGCGCGCTGCGGGTCACGGAACTGCACGGCCATCGCCTTGCCGTCGATCACGGTGCCGCCGTTGGCGGCGAAGACCATGTCGGGCAGGCCGGGCACCGGAGTGATCTCCTCGACGGTGTGGCCCAGGTCAAGGTACGTCTGGCGCAGCTGCTCCCACTGCCGGACGGCCAGCGCGGTGTCGACCGGCGCGCTCGGGTCCATCCAGGGGTTGATGGCGTAGTCGACGGCGAAGTACGTCGGCCGGCACATCAACAGGCGCTGGCTGGTGGCGTCCATCGTCATTGTCCTGCTCCCAGGGGTCGGGCGCGCCCGGCCACCGTGGCCCACGGGCTGGCGCCGTTGCTCAACGTTATGCGGCGTCAGCGGCAGGATCCACCACTGAGAGTTGCGCAGACCGAACATTCGTTGCGTCTGGACGGTCCACGGCTACGAATCGTTGCGTTGGGGGTTGCCTGGGCCGGGATTGGTGTTTCCGGCCACCTGCCGCAGGGCCTTCGCGGTGCCCTCGCTGGGCCTCTGCGCGGTGCCTTCGCGGTGCCTTTGCGGTGCCTTTGCGGTGCCCTCGCTGGGCCTTTGCGGGGCCTTTGCTCTGCTGCCTAATACGCACCACCCGCACGCCCGGCATCCGGACGTGCGGGTGGTGCGTGGGGCGCAGCAGAGCAAAGGTGGCGGGCAAGGATGGCCGGGCCGGGGTGTGCGGGGGTTTCGGGTCGGGCCGGCGGGCCATTCCCAAGAAACTGCCAGAACCCGGACACACTTCAGGGGCGGCGAACCGCCGCCCCTGAAAGGGTGTCGCCCGGCCGGTGAACCACCGGACTGATCGGGCTGCCGGCGAACCGCCGGCTGTTCCGCCGGTGCATCACCGGCGAGCGGAACAGTGCCCGCTAGAAACGATCGACAAACTGTGAGTCAAGCCACTCTCGGAAGCGCTGCACCCAGTCGCCGTCCGTGGTCGGCCAGTCGAACTGACCGGTCATCGCGAGCACCCCGATCACGACCGCGGCCAGCCCGATCAACACGCCGAAGAGCGCGTCGGTCTTGCCGGCGACGTGCCGGCGGCGGGTGGCCATCAGGCCGAGCACCGCGAGCACCGCACCGAACGCGCCGAGCCCGATGCCGTACCCGGCCAGGGTCCCGGTCAGCACGAACATCGCACCCGCGACCGAGACGATCAGGCCGAGGGTGGCGAGCAGACTGGCCCGCGGCTTCGGGCCACGCGTCACCGGCGGCTCCGGCGTGGTCACGCCCGAGGTCGGGTCGACCGAGCTGTCCGTGCTGGCCCGGTCGGCGGTGACCCGGTCGGTGGTGTCGGGCCGCCGGGTGGTGCTGTCGAGGTCGGCGTCCCGCTCGGCGGTACGCGCCGTGGTCGTGGCGACGGCGGGCCGGGACTCGGTTTCCACCTTGTCTGCGGTGCCGGTGCGGGACTCGGGTGCGACCGGGCGGGTCGTGCCCTTCACGGGCTCGGGTGCGACGGGGCGGGTCGTGCCGTTCAGGGGCTCGGGTGCGACCGGGCGGGCAGCGCCGGGCCGG
>NZ_JAKKFF010000496.1 GCF_022229015.1 Micromonospora foliorum | reverse complement strand
GAGGCGTGCTCCGCCGCGCCGACGTGGAGGCCGCGCTGACCGCGCCCGCCGCCCGGCTCGCCGCCGTGCCGGACCCGCAGGTCGGGTCGGCCCCGGTCGGGGACGGCGACGTGATCGTCCCGCTCACCGGTGTCCGCAAGGTGATCGCCGACAAGCTCTCCCGCAGCCGGCGGGAGATCCCGGAGGTGACCATCTGGGTCGACGTGGACGCCACCGGGCTGCTGGAGACCCGTGCCGCGATCAACGCGGCGACGCCCGACGCGCCGGTGAGCATCCTGGCCCTGCTGGCCCGGATCTGCCTCAGCGGACTGCGCCGGTTCCCGCAGCTCAACGCCCGGGTCGACACCGAGGCGCAGCGCATCGTCCAGTCCGCCGGGGTGCACCTCGGCATCGCCGCGCAGACCGACCGGGGTCTGCTGGTGCCGGTGCTGCGCGACGCCCAGCGGCTCACCACCGCCGAACTGGCCGCCGAACTGGCGGCGACCACCGCCGCCGCGCGAGCCGGGAGCCTGCCCCCGGCCCGGCTGACCGGCGGCACCTTCACGCTGAACAACTACGGGGTGTTCGGCGTCGACGGCTCCACACCGATCATCAACCACCCCGAGGCGGCTCTGCTCGGGGTCGGGCGGATCGTGGACAAGCCGTGGGTGGTCGACGGGCAACTCGCCATCCGCAAGGTGACCCAGCTCAGCCTCACCTTCGACCACCGGGTCTGCGACGGCGGGGTGGCCGGTGGCTTCCTGCGGCACGTCGCCGACTGCGTGGAGCGCCCGGCGCTGCTGATCGCCGCCGTCTGACGCGTACCCCCGGCCCCGGCGCTGCCCGTGCGGCGCCGGGGCCGGCGCACGTCCGGGCCGCCTCCGGCGCTGTCATCGGGTCGGCGTTCCCGGCGCTGTCATCGGCTCGGGGTTCCCCGCGCACGGGACCGGCCGGGGTTTCCCGGCGGCGTGATCGGGAAGTCGGCCCCGCCGAAGCGCACCGAAGGCGTCGAAGGGAGCCGGCCTGTGGCCGTGGCGAACGAGCTGCTACTGAACTCGGTCCGGGTACGACGGCCCGCCTCGGCCGGCGCGCCGCTGTACTGCGACGCGCTGGAGTACGGGCTGACCGGTGACGGCGCGACCAACGACCAGCCGGCGCTGGCCGCACTCGTGGACCGCCTCGGCGCCGGGTACGCCTCGGACGGGCGGGCCCGGGTCATCTACTGCCCGCCGGGCATCTACTCGATCCGGGACGCGGGCACGGTGTGGCGCAGCGGGGTGTCGCTGATCGGGGCCGGCCCGGCCGCCACCCGGTTCATGCTCAGCAACGAGGGCAACCGGGCCGACCCGACCCCGTTGGCCTTCTGGACCACCGTGCAGCACGGCGCCGACCGGGACCGGCACATCGCCGACTGCACCTTCGCCGACTTCCAGATCGACGGCTCCGGCGTCGCCATGGCCGAGTACAACTACCTGGCCAAGGGCCTCGGCCTGCAGTACGTGGTGCGGGGCGTCTTCCGTAACCTCTACATCCACCACACCGCGGCCACCGGGCTGGGCTGCGACTTCCTCCAGGACTCCCTGATCGACGGCGTGGTGGTGGTCGGCTGTGGCCGACTGGACAACGGCGAGCAGATGGGCGGCGCCGGGATCGGGATCGGCATCGGCGGCTGGGGAGCGGTGGAGCGGCTGACCATCGCCAACTGCACCGCCCTGGCCAACGGCACCAACGGCATCTTCCTGGAGCTGCAGAAGGACTACTGGGTGTCGCCGCGCGGCTACCGCATCATCGGCTGCCACAGCCAGGGCAACCGCTTCGGCATCTCCGACTGGGGCGCCGACGGCCTGATCGTCTCCGCCTGCACGATGACCGGCAACCTGGAGACCGGGTTCGACGTGTCGGCGCAGGGCACCTCGTCCGTGGCCGGTAGAGGCGGGTTGCTCACCGACTGCGTCATCGACGGCAACATGTGCGACGGGGTCAGCATCGGCAACAGCCCCGGCCCGTACACCGTCCGGGGCAACCGGATCAGCGGCAACGGCCGGCACGGCTATCACGCGCACGACCTCGGGCGCGGCTACCGGGGCTCGATCCGGGACGTGGTGATCGAGAGCAACGAGTTCTGGGGCAACGGCCTCGACGCGATCCGGATCGACCACCAGATGACCGACGCGGTGCTGCTCAACAACCGGATCCGCAACAACGGGCGGCAGTACGGCAAGGGCACCGGGAATGCCGGCGACGCCGTCCGCTACAGCGAGCGGTGCCTGGTGGACCGGTCCGCCAACTGGCCGCACGACGGGCACCGGGGCAAGGTCCTGCGGGTCGGGAAGGCCGTTGCCATGGTGGCCTCCAACACCGGCGACGAACTCACCCTCGCCCCGGTCCGCCCGGACGCGTTCACCGCATGGAGCGGGGACGTGCCACCGCCGGGATGCGGGTACGAACTGGCCGCCGCACCGCAACTGCGGGCCGGTATCACCATCGACGCGCACTTCGACTCGGCCACCATCCGGGGCAACCGGATCTGGGACAACCACGACAACCAGACCCAGACGCACGGCCTGTGGATCACCGGGCGGGGCAGTTGCGTGGACTGCCGGGTCGAGGACAACGACCTGGCCGGCAACGCCGACGAGGGGATGCGGCTGGACACCCCGCCGGTGGGCGGACGGTGGCGGGACAACCACGTCGACAGCGACTGGAGCTGAGCGGCCACCCGCCGGTAGCCCCGGCGAGACCCGCGGAGCTGGACGACGTGCGGCGGCGGCGCGTACCTCGGTGGCGGCTCCCGCCCGGGTGGCTCCCGCCCGGCGGCGGCGGTCGAAGGGGTAACGACGTGCGGCGGCGGCCGGAGTGATCCGACCGCCGCCGCTGTCTCGGTTGAGCTGATCAGCCGGCCAGGCCGGCAACCGGGGTCGGGTCCAGCACGACCGTGGCCGAGGCCGACTGCGGCGGCGTGCCCGGGTCGGTCGGCGCGTCGGTGTACTCCGCGACGAACACCGCGGTCAGGTTGTCCGCGCCGCTGTGCCCACCGTCCACGAAGGTGGGGATGGTGCCGGAGCAACCCGTCGAGGTGGAGAGCGGGTGCCCGTGCTCATCGTGCCCGAGCACGTAGGTGACCTTCACCCGGGAGCAGTCCACCGGCAGGTCGTCGGTGACCTTCACCTCGTACGCGACCGTCTGACCGAACTGGAACGGCTGCCCGGTCACCGGGGCGACGAACTCGACGATCGGCGCGGTCGGCCCGACCACCAGCGGCAGGGAGGCCGAGGCGGACCGTCCGGTGCGGTCGGTCACCTTCAGCGTCGGCGTGTACGAGCCGTTCTCCGGGAACGTCCAGCTCGCGTTCGGAGCGGTGCTGTCCACCGAGCCGTCCGCGTTGAAGTCCCACGCGTAGGTCAGCTTGTCACCGTCCGGGTCGGTCGTGCCGGCGCTGGAGAACGCGACGGTCAGCGGGGCCTGCCCGACGGTCGGGGTGCCGCTGATCTTCGGGATCGGGGTCCGGTTGCCCCGGACGAAGTCGATCCGGGACAGCTGCGCGTCGGGGTTCTCGGCGAAGTAACCGTCGCCGTACTCCAGCACGTAGAGCGCACCGTCCGGGCCGAACTCCATGTCCATCGGGTTGTCCACCACCAGCGACGGCACCACCGGGCGGATGTCCGCCACGTCGCCGTCCTCGTCGAGGCGGAACTCCTTGATGTAGTCGCGGGTCCACTCGTAGAACAGCGGCACCCCGTCGTAGTACGCCGGCCAGCGGGTACGCGACGTGCTGGTCCCGTCGTACTCGTACGCCGGACCACCCATCGGGCCGATGCCGCCGGTGCCCAACTGCGGGAACTCACCCGACGCCGCCGAGGGGTACCAGACCTCCGGCTGCTCGACCGGCGGCAGCTGCCGCTTGCCGGTGTTGTGCGGCGAGTCGTTGACCGGGCGCTTGCAGTTGAACTTGGCGCCGGACTCGCCGGTGGCGAAGTCGTAGTCGCGGTAGGCGATCGTCGGCGTCACACAGTACGGCCAGCCGTAGTTCGCCGGCTTGTCGATGCGCATCCACCGACCGTGCCCGGCCGGCCCGCGCTCCGGGTTCGGGTTGGAGGCGTCCGGGGAGTAGTCGCCCAGGTACACGTCGTCGGTACGCCTGTCGACGGCGAACCGGAACGCGTTGCGCAGCCCCATCGCGTAGATCTCCGGGCGGGTCTGCGCCGTGCCGGGCTTGAACAGGTTGCCGGCCGGCACCGTGTAACCACCACCGGCCTTCACCTTGATCCGCAGCAGCTTGCCGCGCAGGTCGTTCGTGTTGGCCGAGGTGCGCTGGGCGTCGTACGCCGGGTGGCGGTCGGCCCGCTCGTCGATCGGGATGTAACCGTCGGAGGCGAACGGGTTGGTGTCGTCACCGGTCGACAGGTACAGGTTGCCCTTGCTGTCGAAGTCGATCTGGCCGCCGACGTGGCAGCAGATGCCCCGGTCGGTCGGCACGTCGATGATCTGCTGCTCGCTGGCGAGGTTCAGCCTCATCCCGTCCAGCTTGAACCGGGACAGCCGCAGCGCGCCCTTGAACCGCTGCCAGTCCGCCTCGGTGCCGGTCTCCGGCGCGTCCCCCTCGTTGACGCCGGGGGTCGCCGGGTCGTCGACCGGCGTGTCCATCGGCGGCGAGTAGTAGAGGTACACCCACTTGTTCTGGGCGAAGTTGGGGTCGATGGCGACCCCCTGCAACCCCTCCTCGTCGTGCTCGTACACCGGGATGTCGGCGGCGAGGGTGTTCAGCCCGGTGCGCGGGTCGTGGATGCGGACCTCACCGGTACGGGAGGTGTGCAGCACCCGCAGGTCGGGCAGGACGGCGAGGCTCATCGGCTCGCCCGGGAAGTCGTTCAGTGTCACTTTCTGGAAGCTGCTGTCCGGCGGCGCGGCCGGCGCTGCGGCCGCTGCCGACGGTGGTACGGCCAGACCGGCCGTCACCAGCAGCAGAGCGGACGCGAATGCGGTCCTTCTCATCAGGTGTGTCCCCCGGGGTGTTTTCAGTACCGAAGTGAAGCGAGATAGTCGAAGCCGACGCGAGCGGTGTCCAGGGCGTCGGCGGGGGAGCGCGGCGGGGTGCCCGCGTCGTCACGCTCCACGATGTACTCCTCGATGCCGGCCTCCCGCTCGTGGGCGAAGATGCGGCCGAAGTCGATGACACCGTCGCCGAGGTCGGCGAAACCACCCTCGACGTCGAGGTCCTTGACGTGCACCTGGCGGATTCGGCCCCGGTTGGCCCGGATCACGTCGACCGGGTCGTGGGCGCCCCGCCAGGTCCAGTAGAGGTCGAGCTCGAAGTGGACCAGCCGGGAATCGGTCTGCGAGCTGAGAATGTCGAACCCGGTCGAGCCGTCGGTCAGCGGCACGAACTCGAGCTGGTGGTTGTGGTAGCCGAAGTCGAGCCCTGCACGTTCGGCGAGCCGACCGGCGCGGTTCAGGTCCCGGGCCAGGGCCCGGTAGACGGCGGGATCCCGAATCGGCTGACCACTCGCGTCCCGGCCGAAGTACGGGTGGACGATCTTCTTGCAGCCCACCACGTTGGCGTCGGCGAGGGCCTGCTCCCAGGTGGCCGCGTCGAACGGCTGCGGGATGCCGACGTGCCCGGAGGTGGAACGCAGCCCGGCCTCGTCGAGCGCGGCCCGGAACTGTGCGGCGGTGCGTCCGACGAAACCGGCGTGCTCCACTCGCCGGTAGCCGATTCGGCGCAGCGCGTCCAGCGTGCCGGGCAGGTCGGCGGCGAGCTGGTCACGCAGCGTGTAGAGCTGAATGCTGATCCGGTCCACCGGCACCCGACGTCGGCCCTGGGCCTGCCCGGTGGACGCGGCGGGCGCGGCGACGGCCGGGCCGCCGAGCAGACCGGCGGCGCCGACG
>NZ_JAKKFF010000495.1 GCF_022229015.1 Micromonospora foliorum | reverse complement strand
GCCGAGCACCCGGCCGGAGAGGTAGGCCAGCACCGTCCCGGCCTGCACCCCGGTCAGCCGGGACCCGATCGCCTCGGTCAACGCACCCGGCTGCTTGTCGCCGGAGAGCCGACTCACCAGCGGAGTGATCACCTCGCGGAGCCCGGCGATGTTGGTCGCGGCCCAGTCACGGCGATCGACCACCCGGACCGGCGGATGCGACACCTGCGCCCGCAGCCCCGTGTAGTCGGCCACGTGCCCGGCCGCCTCCTCGGTCAGCCGGCGCAGGTCGCCGACCACGTCGGTGGCCTCGGCGTACGACACGCGGGGGCCAGACTTGCTCAATGCCCCCGCCGTGGCGGCGGCCAGATCCCAGTCCACGAACTGCGCCATGGACCCACCGTACCCGCGCCGCGACACCCCGGCCCGGGCTCGCGCCCTCGATCGACACCGGTGGCGACGTCACCGGCGGACCGGCGACGGTCAGCCGCAGCCGCAGCCGGCCAGCGCGGCGGTGATCCGGTCCAGCGCCGGCTGGGCGGTCTCCCGGTCACCCGGCACCTTGTCGGTGAGCACCGCGAAGGTCAACAACCGGCCGTCGGCGGTGGTGACCAGGCCCGCGATCGAGTGCACGCCGGTCAGGGTGCCGGTCTTGGCCCGGACGCTGCCCGCGCCCGCGGCGGTGCCGGCGGTGTCGCGGTAGCGCTCGTTCAGGGTTCCGGACCAACCGCCCACCGGCAGGCCACCGAAGACGCCGGCCAGCTCCGGATGGTCCGGGCTGGCGGCCAACCGGATCAGATCGGTCAGCAGCGACGGGCTGATCCGGTTGAGACGGGACAGGCCGCTGCCGTCGGAGACGGTGATCTCGTCGGCGGGCAGGCCCAACTCCGCCACCTCGGCGTCCATGGCGGCGGCGCCCCCGTCGAACGAGGCAGGCTGACCGCGGGCCAACGCGACCTGCCGGGCGAGCGCCTCGGCCACCAGGTTGTCGCTCTCGCTGATCATGACATCGACGAGCCGGATCAGCGGCGGAGACTGCACCACGCCCAGCTCGGTGCCCGGCGCCGGGCTGGCGCCGGCCGCCGCCTGCGGCGGGGCCGTGCCCCGCTTCACGGCGTCGGTCGGCACCCCGAGCAACCGCGCGAACGCCTTGCCGGCGGCCAGGTCCGGCTCGGCGAACCGCGGGGCGGACCCGTGTGCGACGCCGGGGTCGGTACGTGCGCCGTCGGTCATCAACGCGGTCACCGCGCCGCCCGACCCACCGGTCGGGATGTCGTCGTCCCAGCCGGGACCGTAGACCGGGCCCGAGTAGACCGAGCCGTCGACGGTGACACTGGTCGGGGGTGTGCCGCCGAGCGCGGTACGCACCTGGGCGGCCAGTTCGTCGAGGCGCGCCGCACCCGGGTAGTAGCCCTTCTTGTCGATCGCGAGGGTCGGGTCGCCGCCACCGACGATCACCACCTCGCCGGCCTTCGCGCCGGCCACCGCACGAGTGGGAATCCGGTAGCCGGGCCCCCGGGCGGCCAGCACGGTCACCGCGGTCGCCAGCTTGGTCACCGAGGCGGGCACGGTGCCGTCGTCCGCCCCCTTGACGAACAGCGTCTGACCGGTGATCACGTCGGCGACCGACACGTTCACCCGGCTGCCCAGGGCGGCGACGCCGACCAGTGGATCGAGCGCGGCACGAACCCCGTCCGGGGTGGGCACCGGGGCGTTCGAATCCGGGCCGGCCAGCACGTCCGACGGAGCGGGTTCCGGGCTCGCACCGACCGCGTTCGGCCCGGAGGCGGCGTCGTCGCCCAGCCACCCGGCGACCGGGCCGGGACGGGTGATCACGATTCCGACGCCGGCGAGCACCAGCAGGAGCACGGCGGCCAGCACCACCGGCAGCCCCCTCCGCCGGCCGGGCGGGGCGGGTGCGGGTG
>NZ_JAKKFF010000494.1 GCF_022229015.1 Micromonospora foliorum | reverse complement strand
GTGGACCGGGCCGCCGCGCTGCTCACGGCGGCCGGCCACGAGGTGGTCGAGGTGCCGCCGCCGCTCGGGCCGGCGGCGTGGCCGCTGTTCGAGATCATCTGGTACGTGTTGGCGCTCGCTCCGGTGCCACCGCAGCGGGAGGTGGAGCTGCTGCCGTTGACCCGGCTGCTCCGGGCCCGGGGCGCCGAACTCTCCGCCGGCACCCTGGCCGCCACCCTCGGTGAGTTGCAGGCACAGGTGCGCCTCGGTGCCCGTCGCACCGCCGGCTGCGACCTGCTCCTCTGTCCCACCCTGGCCGCCCCGCAGGCACCGGTCGGCTGGTTCACCGCCGACGCGGACCCGGCCGCCGACTTCGACCGGCAACGCCGGTTCTCGCCCTACTGCGCCATCTTCAACGTCACCGGTGATCCCTCCGTCTCGCTGCCGCTGGGCACCACGACCGACGGCCTGCCCGTCGGGGTGCTGCTCACCGGCCGGTACGGCGACGACGCGCGGCTTATCGCTACCGCTGCGCAACTGGAGAACTCCAGTGACGGATGGGATCGGCACCCCGCAATCTGGCGAGCCGTCGACTCCGCTAACGTGAATGGCGACGGAGTCGGGCGGTCGGCAGCGTGAGCGTCCATCCGACCCGGTTGTTCGAGGTCGTCCTTCTTCCGCCTGGGGGCGTTGGGTTGTCTGTTACCGAGACGTTGCTGGTCTTCGTCGGCATCCCGTTGGCCGCGGTGCTGGTCATCGCCGGCCTGTCGTACGCCGGTAGCCACGGGGGTGCCACCGGCGGTGGCGGTGGCGCCAAGCGCTACCGTCCGGGCCGGCCCTTCGACTTCACTCCGGTCTGGTTCCTGGGCCGCCCGGAGCAGCTGGCCGACTCGGCCGGCACCGCGCTGACGGCGGGGGCGCAGGCGCCCGCGCTGACCAGCCACAAGCTTGAGCAGGCCAGCGTCGAGGCGCCGGCCGGTGGAACCGGAGGCGCAAGTGACCGTTGGTGAGAAGCAGGCCGGGTCGGAAAATCCGCCCGAGGTGCTCGACGGGCCGTTCTCGACCCGCCAGCTGCTGCGCATCGACGAGGCGTTGCGCCTGGCCGACAAGGGCACCGGCCTGGTCTTCTCGGTCTTCGTCGGCGGTCTCGACGAGCCGATCCGCGAGCACGCCCAGCGGCTGCACCGTCAGCTCGCCGAGCCCGACAAGTCGGTGCTGATCGCCGTGTCGCCCAACCAGCGTCAGCTGGAGATCATCACCGGCCGGTACGCCCGCAAGCGCATCCCCGACACGTACGCCAAGCTGGCCGCGCTCTCCATGGTCGGCGCGTTCAGTGGCGGTGACCTGGCCGGCGGCATCATCAACGGCCTCGACCAGCTCGCCAGCCACGCCGGCAAGGGCTGACTCTCAAACGACGCGCGGGCATGCAAGATCATGCTCAATCCAGGAAATAGGGGCCTCGGCTGCGGCTGAGGCCCCTATTTCCCTGTTCGAGCACGATCTTGTCGCCTGACGGCCCGGGGCCGGCGCGGGCTCACACCCACGCCGGCCCCGGGCCGGACAACGCCGTTCAGGCGCTCTGGGCGTCCTTCGCGCGGGCCTTCAGCGCCCGCACCACGCCGTCGCGGCCCTCGGCCACCAGCCGACGCAGCGGGGCGGGGTGCCCGTCACCGGTCAGCCACGCGTCGGTGGCCGTCACCGTGTCGTCCTCCACCAGGTAGGTCGGGTACGCCAGCTGGGCGAACTCCTGGGCCGGCTCGCTGTCCCGGGTGGCCCACACCTGCCCGACCGCCGCGAAGTAGCGCTCCCGGTACGGGGCGACCAGCTCCACCTGCGTCGGGTGGGCGAAGCCCTGCAACAGTGCCCGGTGCCGCCAGTTGGGCAGGGCGTCCGGGCCAGTGAGCAGGGCCCACACGGCGGCCTTGTTCTCGGCCGTCGGCATCAACGCGTGCGCGTACGCGGCCTCCCGCTCGCCGCTGGCCGTGCGGTCACCGCTCAGCTCCGCCTCGATCTCGGCGGCGCCAGCGGCACCGTTGGCCACCAGCGCGGCGAGGACCGACCAGCGCAGCTCGGTGTCCACGGTCAGCCCGGCCGGCACGCCGGCGCCGTCCAGCCAACCGCGCAGCGTCGCCAGGTCTTCCTCGGAGCGGACCGCCGAGGTGAACGCACGGGCCCAGGCCAACTGGAAGCCGCTGCCGGGCTCCGCGGCGGCGAGTGCGTCGCGGGCGGTACGGGCCAGGTCGGCCCAGCCGGTCGGCGCCCAGGCCGGGTCGGCGTACAGGGTGAGCGCGGTGGTCGCCTGCCGCAGGGTGGCGGTGACCAGGTTGATGTCGGTCTCCGCGGGCAGCCCGCTCAGCGTCAGCGCCACGTAGTCGCGGGCGGACAACTCGGCGTCGCGGATCATGTCCCACGCGGCGGTCCAGCAGAGCGCGCGGGCCAGCGACGAGTCGAAGCCACCGATGTGCTGCACCACGGTCGCCATCGAGCGCTCGTCGAGGCGCAGCTTGGTGTAGCTGAGGTCGTCGTCGTTGAGCAGCAACACGTCGGCCGCCCGGACGCCACGCAGCGGGGCGAGATCGGTGTGCTCGCCGGTCACGTCGACCTCGTACCGCTCCCGACGGACCAGCCGCCCGTCGGTCAGGTCGTACAGGCCCACGCCGATCCGGTGCGTCCGCAGCGTCGGGTACGCCGCCGGCGCCTCCTGCCGCACCAGCACCTGCTCGTACGTGCCGTCCGCGCCGATCGTCACCTCCGGTCGCAGCGTGTTGACCTGTGCGGTCTCCAACCACTGCGCGGCGAACTTGCGCAGCTCCCGCCCGGATGCGGCCTCCAACTCGGTGAGCAGGTCGTCGAAGGTGGCGTTGCCCCAGGCGTGCTTGCCGAAGTAGGCCCGCAGCCCGGCCACGAACGGCTCCTCACCCACGTACGCGACGAGCTGCTTGAGCACGCTCGCGCCCTTGGCGTAGGTGATGCCGTCGAAGTTGACCTCCACGGCCTCCATGTCCGGCATCTCGGTGTAGACCGGGTGGGTGGAGGAGAGCTGGTCCTGCCGGTAGCCCCAGTTCTTCCGGATGGACAGGAAGGTCGTCCACGCCTCGGTGAACCGGGTCGCGTTGGTGTTGCACCAGTGGCTGGCCCACTCGGCGAACGACTCGTTCAGCCAGAGGTCGTTCCACCAGCGCATGGTGACCAGGTCACCGAACCACATGTGGGCCAGCTCGTGCAGGATCGTGTTGGCCCGCTGCTCGTACTCGAAGTCGGTGACCTGCGAACGGAACAGGTAGTGCGACTCGGCGTGCGTCACGCAGCCGAAGTTCTCCATCGCGCCGGCGTTGAAGTCGGGCACCCAGAGCTGGTCGTACTTGGGCAGCGGGTAGCGCACGCCGAACTTCTCGTGGAAGAAGTCGAAGCCCTGCTTGGTGATCAGGAACAGGTCGTCGGAGTCCAGGTATTGTGCCATCGACGCCCGGCAGAACACCCCCAGGTCGATGCCGTCGTGAGCGTCGCGCACCTCGTGGTACGGCCCGGCGCACATCGCCGTGATGTAGGTGCTCATTCGGGGCGACTCGGTGAAGTGCAGCGTCTTGAGCGCCTCACCCGCCGGCTCCTCGCGCTGCACCGGCATGTTGGACACCGCCCGCCAGTGCGCCGGCACGGTGACGTGCCAGGTGTAGACGCTCTTCAGGTCGGGCTGGTCGAAGCAGGCGAACACCCGCTGCGCGTCGGCCGTCTCGAACTGGCTGTAGAGGTACGTCTCGCCGTCCACCGGGTCGACCGTCCGGTGCAGACCCTGACCGCTGTTGGAGTAACCGAAGTCGGCGTCGACCACCAGGACGTTGTCGCTGTCCAGCCCGGACAGGGTCAAGCCCTTCTCGGCGGACCAGTCGGAGAGGTCGACGGGCGTGCCGTTCAGCGTCGCGGACCGCACCGACTCGGCGGCCAACTCGATGAACGTGCTCGCGCCCGGTTCGGAGCAGCGGAACCGAACCTCGGTCGTCGACCTGAACGTGCGGCCGTCGGCCGCCAGCACGGCGGTGGACAGGTCCAGACTGATGTCATACCCCGTCACGTTGAGCAGGCGTGCCCGCTCGGTCGCCTCGACCTGCGTCAGGTTGCGCACTCCCGGCACTGTTCGTCTCCATCCCACATGTCGCCGTACGCCCGGCGGCGCCCGTTCGCCTACCGCTCGTGACGGCCGGCCCGATTCGAGTCTTCCATGTACGGGCAGCCCGCGGTGGCCGAGGTCACGCTCTCATTCGGGTGCCGGTGGATGCGCTGCGGGGTGAAGATTTCCTTGAGACGCCGACCGTCGCCGGCGCCACCCGTCGCGAAGGGATCTCACCGTGACCGAACGTGTCACCGCCGACATGTGGTTCGACCCGGCCTGCCCGTGGGCCTGGATCACCTCCCGTTGGCTGCTCGAGGTTGAGCAGGTCCGAGACGTGGACATCCGCTTCCACGTGATGAGCCTGGCCGTGCTCAACGACGGCCGGGACGAGCTGTCCGACGACTACAAGGAGTTCCTGAAGACCGCCTGGGGCCCGGTGCGGATCTGCATCGCGGCCGAGCAACTGCACGGCAACGACGTGCTGCGCCCGCTCTACACCGCGCTCGGCACCCGGATCCACCTGCAGAAGCAGGAGCGGGGTCCGGAGCTGTACGTCGCCGCGCTCACCGAGGTCGGCCTCGACCCGGGCCTGGCCGCGGCCGCCGACAGCACCGACTACGACGAGGCGCTGCGGGCCAGCCACGAGGCGGGCATGCGCCCGGTCGGGCAGGACGTGGGCACTCCGGTCGTGCACGCGCCCGGCCCGGACGGCGCCCCGGTCGCGTTCTTCGGCCCGGTGATCACTCCGGCTCCGAAGGGGGAGGCCGCCGGCCGACTCTGGGACGGCGTGCTGCTGGTCGCCGGCACCCCGGGCTTCTACGAGCTCAAGCGCACCCGCGAGCAGGACCCGATCTTCGACTGAACGACGACCACCACGCCCCCGCCCGTGCTTCGTCAGCTGCGCGGACGGGGGCGTTTCGGGTCGGGCGCCGAGGTCGGCGGACGGGTGTGGCGTCACCGGGAGGCAGGCGGCGTCGTTTCCCTCGGTGTCCGCCGCAGCGGCCCCAGGGCCGCACGCCGCAGTTCGTGGAGGCAAATCCCGATGGCCAAGCACCGTGCGTCCGGTGACGATCAGTTGACCCGGCAGGGGGTGATCGAGACTCCCGGCGCGGACTACTGGTCCGTTGACGACTCCCGCTGGCCGACGGTCCGCCCGGACCTACCCGCCCACCTGGTGGATCTGCTCGCGGCACCCATCGTGGTGGGCGTGGCGAGGGTCCCGGTGACCTCCCGGCTCACCCCGCCCGCGTCGGTCGACCCGCTGCCGTCGCAGGTCGACGCCGTGCCGACCGATGCGCCGGCCCTGGTGCCGGCGGGGGCGGCACCCGCCGAACCGGCACCCCCGCCGCTGGTGCCGCCGGGG
>NZ_JAKKFF010000493.1 GCF_022229015.1 Micromonospora foliorum | reverse complement strand
CGGCAACGGCGGCGGCGGCGAGGGTGGCGAGGGCGGCGAGCGTCCGCGTCGTCGGACCCGGCACAGCTGACCGTCGTACCCAGCATCACCCACCCCTCGTCGAACCGGGAGCAAGTCGTGAGTCGGGCCATCAGCGCGCCGTTTCCACCGGATCGACGGGGGGTGGCCCCGTCTCGGGACACCGGGGCGGGCCGCTCCGGCGGCACCGCCCGCGCGGTGACCCGGACGCTCAGCGACGACCCGCTGGGCGGCACGGTACGACGTACCGTGCTGCCCAGCGGCCTGCGCGTCCTCACCGAGGCGATTCCGGCGATGCGCAGCGTCTCGTTCGGCATCTGGGTGGCGGTCGGCTCGCGCGACGAGACCGGCCCGCAGGCCGGTGCCGCGCACTTCCTCGAGCACCTGCTCTTCAAGGGCACCCACAAGCGCACCGCACTGGAGATCTCCTCGCAGATCGAGGCGGTGGGTGGTGAGACCAACGCCTTCACCACGAAGGAATACACCTGCTACTACGCCCGCGTGCTGGACGAGGACCTGCCGCTGGCGATCGACGTGATGTGCGATCTGGTCGCCGACTCGCTGTTGGAGCCGGCCGACGTCGAGACGGAGCGTGGCGTGATCCTGGAGGAGATCGCCATGCACGACGACGAGCCCGGTGACGAGGTGCACGACCTCTTCGTCCAGGCTGTCTACGGCGATCACCCGCTGGGTCGGCTGATCTCCGGCACCGCGGAGACCGTCACGCCGATGACCCGCCGGCAGATCCAGAGCTTCTACCGGGGTCGCTACACCGCGCCGCAGATCGTCATCGCCGCCGCCGGCAACCTCGACCACGCCGCGGTGGTCAAGCTGGTCCGGCAGGCGGTGCGCGGCACCCCACTGGACAGCGACCCGGCCAGCCCGGCGCCGCACCGCGCGGCGACGCCGGCGGTACGCACCAAGCCGGCGACCACCCTGGTGGAGCCGAAGGAGACCGAGCAGGCGCACGTCATCATCGGCTGCCCCGGCATCGACCGGCTCGACGATCGACGGTTCGCCCTCGGGGTGCTCAACAACGTGCTCGGCGGCGGCATGTCCAGCCGCCTGTTCCAGGAGATCCGCGAGCAGCGCGGTCTCGCGTACTCGGTCTACTCCTACGCCAGCCAGTACGCCGACACCGGCCTGTTCGCCGTCTACGCCGGCTGTGCGCCGGGCAAGGTGGACGAGGTGCTGGCCCTGACCCGCGCCGAGCTGGCCCGGGTGGCCGCGGAAGGGTTGACCGAGGCCGAGGTGGCCCGGGGCAAGGGGATGAGCAAGGGCTCCTTCGTGCTCGGCCTGGAGGACACCGGTTCCCGGATGAGCCGGCTGGCCAAGGGTGAGCTGCTCTACGGCGACCTGATGCCGGTCGACGAACTGCTCCGCCGCGTCGACGAGGTCACCGTGGAGGACGTGAACGTCCTCGCCGCCGAGCTGCTCAGCCGCCCGATGTCGCTGGCCGTGGTAGGCCCGTTCGCCGCTGGCGACTTCGCGGTCTGAGGTCTGCCGCCCGGCCTGGTCGAGGCACCCCGGTCGGGCGTCCCGGCCGGTGGAGCACAGCGGATCCGGCCGGAAGGGCCCGTCCCGATTGGGATAGGTTGTGCCCCGTGACTGACCAGCAGGGAAAGACCCCGGCCCAGCAGCTGCGGGTCGGCGTGTTTGGTGCGCGCGGCCGGATGGGCATCGAGGTGTGCAAGGCGGTCGACGCCGCCGACGATCTCGACCTGGTGGCGGCGATCGACCAGGGCGACAGCCGCTCCGCCGCGTCCACCGCCGAGGTGGTCGTCGACTTCACCACGCCGGACGTCGTCATGGACAACCTCCAATGGTGCATCGAGCAGGGCATCAGCGCGGTGGTCGGCACGACCGGCTTCACCGAGCAGCGGCTGGAGCAGGTGCGCGGCTGGTTGGCCGACAAGCCCGAGGTGGGCGTGGTCATCGCCCCGAACTTCGGCATCGGCGCGGTGCTGATGATGCAGTTCGCCGCGCGCGCCGCCCGACACTTCGAGTCCGTCGAGATCATCGAGCAGCACCACCCGCGCAAGCTGGACGCCCCGAGCGGCACCGCCACCCACACCGCCCGGCAGATCGCCCGGGCCCGCGCCGAGGCCGGCCTCGGCCCGGTGCCGGACGCCACCAGGGACGAGGTGCCGGGTGCGCGTGGCGCCGACATCGACGGGGTACGCGTGCACGCGGTGCGCGCCACCGGCCTGGTCGCCCACCAGGAGGTGCTCTTCGGCGGCACCGGCGAGACGCTGACCATCCGGCACGACTCGTACGACCGGGTGTCGTTCATGCCGGGTGTGCTGCTGGCCGTCCGCGCCGTGCGCAACCGCCCCGGCCTCACCGTCGGCCTGGACGCCCTGCTCGACTGACGGTCCGTTCCTCCGCCACGCGGCCACGATGCTGGTCGCCAGCGGCAGATCATGGACAGTTTCCGTTCAGCGCCAACGGAAACTGTCCACGATCTGAATCCCCAGCTCGGGTAGCATCCGGCGGATGATCAACGGGGGACACCTGGACCGGGTCGGGCGGCGAGTGACGCTGCGGCCGGTCGACGACGACAACTGGCGGGCGGTGGCCGACGTCGCCCCGCGCGACGACCAGCGCCGGTTCGTGGCCGCGCTGGGGGCCCGTTACCTGCTGCTCAGCATGCGCTCCGAGGTGTGGAACTCGCTCGCGGTGTACGCCGACGAGACCGTCGTCGGCCACGTCATGTGGGGCGTGGACGACGACGGCTCGCACTGGATCGGCGGCATGCTGATCGATGCCGCCGAGCAGGGCCGGGGCGTCGGCCGGGCCACCGTGCAGACGCTGGCCCCTTGGCTGGCGGCCCGGGACGGCAACCCCCCGGTCCGCCTCTCGTACCACCCCGACAACACCCCGGCCGCCGCCCTCTACACCTCCCTGGGCTTCCGCCCCACCGGCGCGGTGGACGACGACGAGCTGATCGCCGAACGAACCCCCTGAGCCCTCGCGATCTTGCACTTTCTGCAGCGACATAACGAACATTCGACCCATCTGGACAGCCGAAACTGCAAGATCGCCGGGGCGTCCAGCCTGGCCTGTGTCGATCATGGAGTTGTGGTGCCCCGCATAAGGGGCGCATATGGAGCTACCGCCCACCACAACTTCATGATCGACGGGCGGGGCGGGGCGGGGCGGGGCGGGGCGAGGTGGGGCGGGGCGGGGCGGGGTTGGGGATTAGTGGGGGAGAGGTTGGGTTGTGGGGCGGCGTTGGGTGGGGACGGCTGGGGTTGGGGTCAGCGGGGTGGGGAGGCCGGTGACGGTGGCTTCGCCGGTGCGGTCGACCGTGACGTGCACCGGACTGTTGGCCACGCGGAGGCCGTCGACCCCTACGGCACCCAACTCTGCTCCCGCCAGGGGCGCCAGTCGGACCGTGCCGCCCGGTACGTCCGGGTAGAGCCCCGTGGCGGCCTGGAGCAGCAGCACCGCGCCCGCCGCGGCCCACGCCGTCGGCCGGCCCGAGGCTCTACCCGGTCAGGTCGGCACAGCAAA
>NZ_JAKKFF010000492.1 GCF_022229015.1 Micromonospora foliorum | reverse complement strand
CCAAACGCGAGAAGGCCACGTGTCTGGATGTCAGCCGTGTGCTCCTCCTAGCTCTCCGTCGCCAGCGCGGACGGCGCCGCCGACGGAGTGGCGGTCAGCTCGCCGGGCTCGACCAGCCGGCCCACGGCGGCGTCCCGGGGCAGCGTGAAACCCCAGTCCAGCAGGGCCGCACCCTGCTCCCAGCCGCGTACCGGCGCCGATTCGGCGCCCAGCAGGGTCACCACCAGCCGCCGCCCGCCGCGTTCCGCCGCCCCCACGTAGGTGTGCCGGGCCAGGTCGGTGAAGCCGGTCTTGCCGCCGAGCGCCCCCGGGTACCGGTAGATGAGCTGGTTCTCGTTCTGGATCTCGAAACCCTTGGTGCGTTGCCGTGGCTGGGCCGGAATCGACGTCTGCTCGGTCAGCGCGTACCGGCGGAAGGTCGGCTCGGCGAAGCAGGCCCGGGCGATCAGCGCCAGGTCGTACGCGCTGGTGAACTGCCCCCTGCCGTCCAGCCCGGACGGGGTGACCGCGTGCGTCTGGAGCGCGCCGAGCTGGTGCGCCCGCTCGTTCATGTCGCGTACGCCGGCGGCGCTGTCCGTCCCGCTGCCGAGCCGGGCCAGCGCGTTGGCGGCCTCGTTGCCGGAGTTGAGCAACAACCCGAGCCAGATGGTCTCGATGGTGTACCGGCCGCCCGCGACCAGGCCCACGGCCGAGGAGCCGGGTTCGATGTTCATGTCCGCCTCGGTGACGGTGACCGTCTGCTTCGGGTCGAGCCTGGGCAGCATCGTGGCCGCCAGCAGGAGCTTCTGCACGCTCGCCGGTGTGCCGTACTCGTGGGGGCCGCAGCCGCCGAGCACCTGGCCGCTGTCCAGGTCGGCTACCAGCCACGACGTGGCGCTCACCCTCGGTGGCGCGGCGACGCCGGCCGGCACGACCAGGCCGGCCGTGTCGAGCGCCGCGCCGCCGACCATCCGCTGCTCGGGAACGGCGGGCGGGGGCGACGGCCGGGGTGGGCGGGA
>NZ_JAKKFF010000491.1 GCF_022229015.1 Micromonospora foliorum | reverse complement strand
ACGGACCAGCCGGGCCGCGCGGGCGTCGAGCCGTCGGCTGGTGATCCGGTCCACGTCGACCGGCTGCCAACCGCGCGGCCAGAGCCGACCCAGGCCGCGGACCAGGCGACGCAGCAGCGCGGCGTCCACCGCCGTGGTGCCGTCCGCGGCGCCAGTGCCGACCATCAGGTGGTCCAGCTGCCGTTCGGCCTGCCGTACGTCCGTGCCGCGCACCGCCGCGAGCGCGTTGGCGACGAGTTCGTCCGCGTCCGGCACGGGCACCTCCTTCTCGGGATCTGGCGTTCGCTGCCCCTCCAGGCTCCATGATCATGCCGCCCGTGGCCCGGGAGTCACGAAACGGGGATGTCACCGACCGTCGGTCTCGCGGGTCTGGCCGGGAATGTTTCATGCCGTTCGGGGTATTCGCGACCTGATCCGAGCTGACTGCGAGGTGTGTGGTGGTCGATTCGAGCCTGCCGAGGGCACGTACCGCCGACGTTCGTTCCTCCACCCTCGTCGGCGTCCTGATCGGCATCGCGATCATGGCTGCGGTGGACGAGATCGTCTTCCACCAGCTCCTTGCCTGGCACCACTTCTACGACCGCTCCACCCCCTCGGTGGCGCTGCTCTCGGACGGGCTGCTGCACGCCGCCGAGGTGATTGCCCTGGTCGGTGGGTTCTTCTGGTTCGCCGACCTGCGCCGGCGCCGTGCCCTGTCGAGCCGGCTGGCGTGGGGTGGCTTCCTGCTCGGCGCCGGAGGATTCCAGCTCTTCGACGGGCTCGTCGACCACAAGGTGCTCCGGCTGCACCAGATCCGCTACGGCGTCCACCTGGTGCCGTACGACGTGGTCTGGAACGTGGCCGGCGCGGTGCTGCTGCTGGCCGGCGTCGCGGTCCTGCGGTGGGCCCGGTCCCGCCGGTCCGGGGTGGGCGCCCGATGACGGTGGCCGTGCCGTTGGCGCACGCCGAGCACGGCACGACCGGGCCGACCTGGTACCCGCTGTTCCCGGTCGCGTTGCTGGCGGTCGGCTACGTGCTGGCGGCCGTACGCGACCCACGAGGTTGGGACCACCGGCGCACCGCCTCCTGGCTGGTCGGCTGCGCCCTGCTGGCGGTCGCCGTCGGGCCACTGGCCCAACTCCCCGACGACCCACGCGGGCACATGGCGCAGCACCTGCTGCTCGGCATGCTGGCCCCGCTGGGGCTGGTGCTCGCCGCCCCGGTGACGCTGTTGCTGCATGTCGCGCCGCCACCGGTACGCCGGGCGGTCGGTCGGCTGCTGCGCTCCCGCCCGCTGCACCTGCTCGCCCACCCGTTCACTGCCGCGCTGCTGACCACCGGCGGGTTGGCGGTGGTCCTGCTCACCCCGCTGTACGCGGCGGCCGAACGTCAACCCGTCCTGCATCACGCCGTGCACCTGCACTACCTGGCCGCCGGGTACCTTTTCGCCTGGTCGTTGGCCGGGCCGGACCCGGCGCCGCGTCGCCCGGGACTGGCGGTACGGGTCGGCGCGCTACTGGCCGCGTCAGCCGGCCACGCCGTGCTGGCCAAGTACCTGTACGCCCGGGCCGACACCCTCCCGCCCGGCCTCACCGACCGGGACCAGGAAGCGTTCCGCTCGGCCGCCCAACTCATGTACTACGGCGGCGACCTGGCCGAACTGCTCCTGGCAGCAGCCCTCTTCGCGACCTGGTACCACTCCCGCCGCCCCCGCCCGTCCCTGCCCCTGTCGCCATCTCCGTTGATCAAGAAACTTGCGTCACCGGAAGGCGGCTCCTTGACGCAAACCTCTTGATCAGCTCGAAGGCGGGGTGGCTAGTGCGGCGGAGAGTCGGCGGAAGAACGAGCGGATATCGTCCTCACTGTGGTGCGTCTCCGCCTGGTCGTTCAGCGGGCCCGAATAGCGCAGCGCCTGGTCGAGCGCGTCACGCGTCTCAACCCGGTCTCCTGGGTAGAGCCCGGCGGTCACCCCGTCGACGACCCGAGTCACCACCGAGTCGTCGAGCACCCGGTCGAACTGGATTCCGTAGAGGATCCCGTTGACGTGGCCCTTCCAACTTTCCGTACCCATGCTCGTCGACTCCCCTAGAAGATCTGGCTGCCGTCCCAGGCAAGGATCGGAATCCCGCCCACGCCGTTGCGCTTGAACTCGGCGTCGAGATTGGCCATGTGGCTCACGTCGGGCTGGTAATGACCGCTGCGCGCCGTGGCGTACTGGACCCTACCGTCCTTGACGACCAGCTCGCCCGCTGCGGCGACCGGCTGCCCGTTGCCCAGCGTGGAGTGGTGGAAATCGCCGACCTTCTGGTAGTTGGACGCATAGAGGTTGCCGTTCCGGTCCATCACGAAGATGGCCTGACCGTTTCCGCTGAACACGGTCTGAGCGCTTGATGTGTCGAACGGTTCGCCACTTCTGGCGCTACGCAACATGCCGTTGCTGTCGAAGAAGACTCGGTGCTGTTCGAGCTCCTCTGGACTGAGCCGGCGCACCGCCGTCGGAAAGTGCCCTCCGGGCAGGTGCTCGTTGCGGTACTTGTCGAGCATCGGCTTCGTATGGGGGTAGCGCGGAACGGTGTGCGGACCGGGCACGGTGGGTCGTCCGGGGCCACCCTTCGCGCCCTTGCGGGTGAAACGGCGCAGCAGCGTCTTCGCACGCTTCAACAACCTCGGAATGATCTCCTTGACGACCCGCTCGATGATCTCCTTGATGATCCGCTGGATCGCCATCCGGGCCAGGCCGATCGAGACGGGGATCGAGGCCAACGAGGAGCCGAGGCTGGGTGCCGCTGCCGCCAACGCCATCGCTACCTGCACCACCAGAATCGTCAGCTGGACGATGACGAGGACCTTCTGGGTCAGGGTGATGATGGCCATCACCAGCAACGCCATGCCGATAAGTTCGGCTGCCTGCGCGCCGTCCTCCATCCGGCGCGGTGCACCCTCCTCGCCCTGCCACGCCTGCTCGAACGCGCGGATGTCGTCCCCGCTGTTCGTCATCCCGACCTTCGCCGCGCCCGCCTCCGCCTCCCCGACCGCTGTGCGGAGCCGGCCGGCGAACGCGAACCACAGTTGGGACGCCTGGAAGAGCAACTCCTCGTCGGCGGCCGGCCAGGTGAACCCGACCCATCCCAGGGCCTCGGCGAGTTCAGGAGGGAGCTGCATACCCATTGGGCAGCTCCATCCTCGTGAAGAGCTCGGTGTTCGCGATGTCGGTTGCCTCGTGGGCGTCGGCACTGGCGTCGAGGTCCCCGGCGGTCTCCAACAACTGGTCGGCCATCGACCGGTAGACGTCGAGCGCATGCGTCAGGACTTCCACGTACGCGGCGCCGAAGAGCGAACCCGCCTCGTCGTCGCCCCACGGGTTACCCGCCCCGTTGACAGTCGACTCGAGGCTGGCGATCTCCGCGCCGAGCTGCTGGCCGGTTGTCGCGAGCGACGCCGCCGCGCCGTGGAGAGCGTCGAGGTCGACGTGGATCCCGTCGGACATGATCAGCCCTGGCCTGTCCGGCGGGTGACGACGTCCAGGTCGCCGATCATCTGCTGGAAACCCCGGAACGCGTCTTCCGAGACACGTTCGAGCTGCTTGCCGAGGGCCACGGTGTCGACGTGAGCGGCCGCCGTCAGCTGGGCTCTGCGGGCGCGCTCGTCGGCCTGCGCTGCCTGGACCGCCTCCAGGACGTACTCGGCGATGGCACCGGTGCCGGCCCGGGACAGGCTCGGGTCGATCACCAGGGTCTGCAGGGCGCCGAAGGCGGTGACTTCCGCCTCGACGAGACCATTCCCGCCGGTGCCCCGCCCCGTCAGCTGATCGACGGCGGGTGCGGCAGGGTCATCCTGCTCGTCGGCGTCGTCCGGCTGCGCCGTGGCCGAACCCGGAACCTGGCTCAGCAGGCGCATGGCCTCTTCGAGTGAGCGGCTGAGGCCGGCCGGGTCGATTCCGCTCGCCATGCTCGTCCCCTTCGGGTCTGCA
Source organism: Micromonospora foliorum (assembly GCF_022229015.1). Lineage (GTDB taxonomy): Bacteria > Actinomycetota > Actinomycetes > Mycobacteriales > Micromonosporaceae > Micromonospora > Micromonospora foliorum. The sequence goes on along the minus strand of NZ_JAKKFF010000491.1, from coordinate 1,111 downwards.
GTCCACGATCAGGGCGACGGTATCAACGCGGCGTCTGCGCGGCCGCCCCACTGCGTCCCCTGTGGAACGGCGCCACCCCTGATCACCGAGATCACTTCCAGCCGGTAAGGATCTCCTCGACGGGTAGGGCGTCCTGCTCGGGATCGGGTGCCGGGGTTGGTCGGTCGGTTGGAGTGCGGTCGAAGCGGGGTGCGGGGGCCGGTTGGATCTCGCCCCCCACCTCGACGAACGTGCCCCGGGCCGTGTTGTGCGGGTGCCCAGGCGCCTCGCCGGGGGCGAGCACCGGCGCGACGCAGGCGTCCAGGTCGGCGAAGACCGCCGTCCACTCGTCCCGGGTGCGCTCGGCGAACCGCTCGGTGAACCGGCGGCGCAACTCGTCCCAGCCGCTCGGGTCGTACTGGGCGGGCAGGTCCGGGTCGTCGGCAAGGTCGAGGCCGCTGAGCAGTACGGCGTAGAAGGCCGGTTCCATCGCGCCGACGGCCATGAACCCGCCGTCGGCGGTGGCGTACGTGTCGTAGAACGGCGCCCCGCCGTCGAACATGTTGCGCCCGCGCGGGGCGGCCCACAGGCCGGCGCCGAGCAGCCCGTGCAGGAACGAGGTGAGCAGCGCCGAGCCGTCCACCATCGCCGCGTCGACCACCTGGCCGATGCCGGAGCGCTCCCGCTCCAGCAGCGCGGCCAGCACCCCGACGGCGAGCAGCATGCCGCCGCCGCCGAAGTCGCCGAGCAGGTTCATCGGCGCGTACGGGCGTTCGCCGGCCCGTCCCAGCGGCTCCAACGCCCCGGCCACCGCGATGTAGTCGATGTCGTGCCCGGCTCGGGCGGCCAGCGGGCCGTCCTGACCCCAGCCGGTCATCCGCGCGTACACCAGTCGGGGGTTGCGGGCCTGGCACACGTCCGGTCCGAAGCCGAGCCGCTCGGCTACCCCCGGCCGGTACGCCTCGACCAGCACGTCCGCGCGCTCGGCGAGGCGCAGCAGGTCCGCCACCCCGGCCGGGGACTTCAGGTCCAGTGCGGTGACCCGCCGTCCGCGCTGCAACGGCCCGCTTGTCGGTGCGGCCAGCCGGCCCGCGCCCGGGGCGCCCGGCCGGTCCACCCGCACCACGTCCGC
>NZ_JAKKFF010000490.1 GCF_022229015.1 Micromonospora foliorum | reverse complement strand
GCGCCCTGCCGGCGGCGGTGGCCGCCGCCCAGGAGGCCGAACGGCTGCACGGTTACGCCGAGGCGCACCGGCACTGGTCGGCGGCGTTGCAGTTGGCCGCCGAGCCGGGCCCGCTCACGGTGGACCGGGTCGAGTTGCTGGAGAACGCCGCCGAGGCGGCCCACCACTGTGGGGAACACGCCCGCGCGTTGGCCCTGCTGGAGGAGCTGGTCGCGTTGCGCGGTGGCGAGCCGAGCTGCGCGCTGCACATCCGCCGCGCCCGCTACCTGGCCGCCGCCGGTCGCTCCGCGCTGGCCGAGGAGGAATACCAGCGGGCGCTGAAGGCGGAGGACTGCTCCCCTCGGGACCGGGCGAGCGCCGCCGCCCGCCTGGCCGAGCTGCTGCTGCACCTGGGTCGGTACGCCGACGCCGGCGAGCGGGCCCGCGAGGCGCTGGCGCTGGCCGAGAACGTGGAGGGCTCGGCCACCGAGGTGGTGCTGGCCAGCTCGGCGCTGGGCTTCAGCGACGCCTGCCTGGAAGACCCGGACGCCGGGCTGGCGGTCATGCGCGACGCCCTCGACACCGCCGAGCGTGCCGGCCAGCCCGAGGACGTGGCCTGCGCGTACCTGCACCTGGCGGAGCTGCTGACCGGGCCACTGAACATCCTCGAAGAGGGTGTGGTGGTGGCCCGGCGCGGCGCCGAACGGGTGGCCGAGCTGGGGTTGGGCCGCACCTGGGGCACCCGGCTGCTGGCCATCGCCATCAACGGGCTGTTCCGGGTGGGCCAGTGGGCCGAGGCGGAGAAGGTGGTGGCCGCGGCCCTGCGGCACCGACCGTCCGGTGCGGACGCCGTGGAACTGCTGCTGGCCCGGTGCCGGCTCTCGGTGGGCTACGGCGACATCGAGGCCGCCGGTCGGGACCTCGACGCGGTGGCGACCCTGCTCGCCGGCGGCGGGGCGCGACACGTCATTCCGCTGCTCACCCTGCGCTCCGGGCTGGCCATGTGGGAGGGCCGGCACGACGTGGCGCGGCAGGCGGTGCAGCGCGGCCTCACCGAGAGTCGCTCCGACGACGTGATGATCCTCTCCGCGTTGGTCTGGCACGGCCTGCGCGCCGAGGCCGAGGCGCACGCCAGTCGCACCGTGGAGGTGGACCCGACGGCGGTGCGCCGGCTGCGCGACGTGGCCGATCGGGTGGCCCGCAAGAGCGCCGGGGCCGCCCGGCCGGTGCGCTCGGTGGTGGAGGGCTTCCTGGCCCTGTGCGCCGCCGAGGTGAGCCGCCTCGACGGCAGCGACCCGGAGCTGTGGGCCGTGTCGGCCGCCGAGTGGGATCGACGGAATCACCCGTATCCGGCGGCCTACTCGCGGCTGCGGCAGGCCGAGGCGCTGCTGGCTCGGCGCAGCCGGGTGGCCACCGCCGGCAAGCTTCTGCGGGAGGCGTACCGGGTCGCGCAGGGGTTGGGCGCGGTGCCGTTGACCTCGGAGATCCGCGAGCTGGCCGGGCGGGCCCGGGTGTCGCTGGACGAGCGCGACAGCACCACCGGTACGCGCAGCGCCCCGGTGGAGGCGTCCGACGACGAGTTGGCGGCGCTCACCGCCCGGGAGCGGGAAGTGCTCGCCCTGGTCGCGGAGGGGTTGACCAACAAGGAGATCGGGCAGCGGCTGTTCATCAGTGAACGGACCATCGGGGTGCACGTGTCGCACATCTTCGACAAGCTCCAGGTCCGTACCCGCGTGCAGGCCAGCGCGATCCAGTTGCGCAACCAACGGGCCTGACCCACCACTGCGTACGTATCCCGGCGCGTGTGCGCGCCGGGATACGTCGTTCTACTGATCCGGCGGGCGGGTGTCGGCTGAGAGGCTGGGCCGCGTCGACGACGGCACGGGGGAGGCCGCCGACCACGATGGAGGAGAAATGATCGAACCGGTCTGGGGGCCCGTGCACCGGGACATCGTCGACCTGCTCGCCGACCACCCCGCGGACGTGCCGGCCGTGGTCGATCACCTGACCAAGCTCCAGGACATGCTGGTCCGGCTGCCTCCGCTGGAGGCCAGTTGCCCCCTCGCTGACTTCAACAAGCTCTACCTGACCATCACCAGCAGCGTGCTGGACGGGCTGTACGACGACCGCTTCGTCGACCCGGTCTTCCTCTCCCGGCTCGACGTCGAGTTCGCCGCCCGGTATTTCGACGCGATGCGGCTGTGGACCGACTCCAGCCCTGGCACCCCGAAGGCGTGGTCGTGCCTCTTCGAGCGGATGCGGGGGCCGGACGCCCGGCCGCTGCCCTCGGCGGCGGCCGGGGTGAACGCCCACATCAACTTCGACCTGCCGTTCGCCCTGGTGACCACGTTCGACCACCTGGAGTCGGAGCCGGTCGACGGCAGCGACCAGCACCACGACTACCTCGAAATCAACAACATCTTCGCGGACAAGATCCCCGGCCTGCGCCGTGGCTATCTGGAGCGGTGGCAGCTGCTCATCGACATGCTCAACGGCGACATCGACGACTGGTACCAGGGGGAACTGGTCGAGTACACGCGCGATGTCGCCTGGCGCAACGCGCAGAAGATCTGGCGGTGCCGGCACGATCCGGACGCCCGCGAGTGTGAGCGCACACGGTTGGACGACAACGCCGCAGCGCTCGGCCGGCTGCTGCTCTCGCCCCTCGGGGCGTTCCTGCAGTAGCCGGGACGGGGGGCTCCCGCGCTCCGCCCCGTGGGGGGCGGCGGAGCGCGGGAGCGCGTCCCACCAGTTCCACCCCGCGTGGCCGCCCGAGGTCGGGCCGGCCACGTCGGGGGACAGCCGGTCGGCCGGGGGGTGTCGACCGTCTGCCACCGTCGGCCGGCCCGGGGGGTGTCGGCCGACGGTGGGGGAGCGCCGGGCCAGGATGGTCACCTCGACGGCGTGCGGATCCGGGGGTGTCGGCGGGCTCGGATCGGGTACGCCCGCGCCATGACCGTCCTGGCCCGGCGCCGGCCCGCCGCCCGCCCC
>NZ_JAKKFF010000049.1 GCF_022229015.1 Micromonospora foliorum | reverse complement strand
GTTGCGCGGCGTCGGGCAGCGCCGCGCGCAGGCCGAGGACCTGCTCGGCCCACATCCGGTCGGCGAGCCCGACCGCCGCGACCGGGCCGTCGAGGGCGGCGACGACCAGGGGGTACGGGTCGGTGCCGTCGCCGTGGTCGACGATACGTACGCCGGTCGCCGGCGCTGGGGACGCCTCGGCGGCCGGGCGTTCCAGGCGGGGCACGACGAGGGTCGGCTCGCCCTCGGCGGGCAGCACCAGGCAGGTCAGCCGCTCCCCCGCGTGGGCGTCGTACCCGGTCAGGTACCGCAGGTCCGAGCCGGGGGTGAGCAGCAGGGCGTCCAGGCCGGCGGCGGCAGTGGCGCGCTGCGCGGCGATCAGCCGATCCGGCGGGTACAGCTCGTCGATTCCCACCCCGTCAGCTTAACGGTCGTTTGGGCAAACCCCCTATTGACACCGGCTGACCGGAAATCCATCGATGTTGATTGACTCCGACAGTTAACACTCTTTAAGATTTGGCTGCCTCGAGGCCCCACCCGTCCCTGCGTCCCCGCACCCCCCGCCCGCGACAACCCTGCGCGGGCGGGTGTCGTCCCCCGCCCACGGGAAGGCCCCCGATGTCCTCACCACTGCGCCGCGCCCTCGCCGCCGGCCTACTCGCGCTGGCTACGGCCGGCGCCACCCTCACCGTCATTCCCACCGCCGCGCAGGCCGTGGTGCTGCCGAACAACTTCAAGAGCGTCGGCTACATGCCCTCCTGGGCCGGCAACATCAACACCATCCAGTACAACAAGCTCACCCACATCAACTACGCCTTCATCCTGCCCAACAGCAACGGCACCCTGCAGGGGGTGGACGGCGCTCGGCTCTCCTCGCTGGTCTCGCAGGGGCACGCCAACAACGTCAAGGTCTCCATCGCCGTCGGGGGCTGGAACGACGGCAACGACTCGGCCTTCGAGGCGCTCGCCGCCAACGCCACCAGCCGCACCAACTTCGTCAACAACCTGGTCAACTTCGTCAACCAGTACAACCTCGACGGCGTCGACATGGACTGGGAGTACCCCGACCCGGGCGCCTCGGCCAGCAACTACACGGCGCTCATGACGCAGCTCAGCAGCGCCCTGCACAGTCGCGGCAAGCTGCTCACCGCCGCCGTGGTCTCCGAGGGCGGCAGCGTCGAGGGCGTCCAGACGGCCGTGTTCAACCAGGTCGACTGGCTCAACATCATGGCGTACGACGGCGGCAGCCCGCACGCCAACTACGACTGGTCGATCAACAGCATCAACCTGTGGAAGGCCCGGGGCCTGCCGGCCAGCAAGGCCGTCCTCGGCATCCCGTTCTACAGCCGCCCCGTCTACTACAACTACTCGTACCTGGTCGGACTGGACCCGGCGAACGCCAACCGGGACTGCGCCACCATCGGCGGCAGCCAGCAGTGCTGGAACGGCATTCCGACGGTCAAGCGCAAGACGCAGTGGGCGCTGGCCAACGCCGGGGGCGTGATGAACTGGGAGCTGTCGCAGGACACCAGCGGCTCGACCTCACTGCTCAGTGCCATGTACGACACCATCATGGGCGGCACCACCCCGCCGCCGACCGGTAGAACCGGCCAGATCACCGGGATCGGCGGCAAGTGCGTCGACGTGGCCTCGGCGAGCACCGCCAACGGCACCGCCATCCAGCTCTGGGGCTGCAACGGCACCACCGCGCAGACCTGGACCGTTGCCAGCGACAGCACGCTGCGCGCCCTCGGCAAGTGCGCCGACATCACCAGCGGCTCCACCGCCAACGGCGCGAAGGTCCAGCTGTGGGACTGCAACGGCAGCGGCGCGCAGGTCTGGCAGGCGCAGTCCAACGGCACGCTGCGCAACCCGCAGTCGAACAAGTGCCTCGACGCCACCAACAACAGCTCCGCCGACGGCACGCGGTTGCAGATCTGGGACTGCTTCGCCGGCGCCAACCAGCGGTGGACGCTCCCGGCCTGACGCCGCGCCCACAGGCCCCCGGTCCAGCCGGCTCGTCGGGTCCCCGGTCGACGCGAAGGCGTCAGCCGGGGGCCCCGGCGTGCTCACCGACCAGGGTGAGCATCTCCTGCACCGACGCGGCCGGGTCGGTGACCGGGAACTGCACGGCCCGCACCACCGCCGTCGGGTCGACCAGCAGCGTCAGCCGCTTGAACCGGGTCACCCCACCCGCGCGGAACACCGGCAGCAGCAACCCCGCCCCCAGCCGACCGTCCTCGTCGGACAGCAGCGGAAACGGCAGGTCGGCGTACGCGGCGAAGTCGGCGAGCTGGTCGGGCCGCTGGGTGCTGATGCCGTACACCCGGACGCCCGCGGCCAGGAAGTCCGGATGACGCTTGGCGTAGGTGGTCGACTCCAGGGTGCACCCCCGGGCGCCGGGAATCTCCGCCCAGCCGGGCGGGTAGCCGTGCGTCCCCGGCGCGTACGCCCCGGGGAACAGGTAGAGCACCGTCCACGCGTCCGTCGCGGCCACCGCCACCGGCTGCCCGTCGGCGGCGGGCAGGACGACCTCGGGCAACCGCCGGCCGACCAGGTCGTGCGCACGGCGCGCCTCGGCCGAGCCGGCGTCGGCCGTCGCGGTCACGTCACCGTCCCCCATGAGATGCCTCGTCCCCCAGTCCTGCAGCGCGATCAGCACCGGCAACAGCCCCTCGCCCCTCGCGGTGAGCAGGTAGTCGTACCGGGGTGGGTGTCGTGAGTACGGCCGGCGCTCCAGCACACCGTGCTCGACCAGCGCGGCGAGGCGTTCGGTCAGCGCCCGCCGGCTGACGCCCAACTCGCGTTGCAGCGCGTCGAAGCGGGTCGTCCCGCCGGCGACGTCGCGGACGATGAGGAAGGTCCACCAGTCCCCCAGCACGCCGAGCGCCTGCGCGATACCGCAGTCCGCATCGGCAAGATCCTCTCGCCGCACCAGCTACCTCCAAGGGTTCCGCCCCGACTATAGTCCGTTCCGGATTGGAACGCTGTGCATCGGCGGCCGGCAGCGGTCCGCGTGCCGGTTCTCCTGATCGAACGCCACCGGGAGCCATAGCCTGGGAGCGGGGAGCCACCCGGACTCCCCGACCGGGAGGACCGACGTGGCAGCGAACCAGGCGACCCGCCGTCGCCGCCAACTCTGGGCCGGGGTCCTCGCGCTCGTCGGCCTGGTCCTGCTGATCATCGGCGTCACCGTCGCCGACGGCGTCGCCGCCTGGGTCGAGGTGGTGGTCGCGATCCTGCTGCTGGTGACCAGCTACGTCGTGCAGCACCTGGCCCGGCGGGAGACCGTCTACCGACCCGACGAGCGCCGCTGACACCACCGGCGGCCGGGCGTACGCCAGATCGTCGGACGGTTGTGCCAGGCTGTCCGGCGTGGCACACCGACCCCCGATCCTGCTGATCGACGCAGCCAGCCTCTACTTCCGCGCCTACTTCGGCATCCCGGAGTCCGTCGCCAAGGCCGAGGACGGCACCCCGGTCAACGCGGTGCGCGGCTTCCTCGACATGCTGGCCACCCTGATCCGGGTGCGGGGCGCCGACCGGATGGTCTGCGCACTGGACTACGACTGGCGCCCGGCGTGGCGGGTCGACCTGCTGCCGTCGTACAAGGCGCACCGGGTCGCCCCGCAGGGCGGCGAGCTCGTTCCGGACACCCTCTCCCCGCAGGTGCCGATGATCCTGGAGGTGCTGACCGCGGTGGGCATCACCGCGGTCGGCGCGACCGGCTACGAGGCGGACGACGTGCTCGGCACCCTCTCGGTGACCCAGCCGGGCCCGGTGGAGGTGGTCTCCGGCGACCGGGACCTGTTCCAACTCGTCGACGACTCCCGACCGGTCCGGCTGCTCTACGTCGGGCGCGGTGTCGCCAAGCTCGACGACTGCGACGACGCCGCGGTGCGGGCCCGCTACGGCGTGCCCGCCGACCGGTACGCCGACTTCGCCGCGCTGCGCGGCGACCCGAGTGACGGGCTGCCCGGGGTGGCCGGCGTCGGCGACAAGACCGCCGCCCGGCTGATCGAGCGCTACGGCAGCATCGCCGGCATCCTGGCCGCGCTCGACGACTCCGACTCGTCCTTCGCACCGGGCCTGCGCGCCAAGCTGGCCGCGGCACGCGACTACCTGGGCGTCGCGCCGACGGTGGTCCGGGTCGCCCTGGACGTGCCCCTGCCGGAGCTGCCCACCGCGCTGCCGAGCGCGCCGGCCGACCCGGACCGGCTGCTGGAGCTCGCCCACCGATGGAACCTGGCCGGCTCGGCCCGCCGCCTGGTCGACGCCCTCGCCGCTCCCCGCGGCGGGGAGACTCCGCAGACATCCCCGCAAGCGGGGTAACCACCCCGACGCGACCCGGTCGGGGGACGAGCGGGCGAACGCGCGATCCTGCGCTCGCCCGCTCGTTACCGTCCGATGAGGTGGACCGGACAGGTCCGTCGAGTCGAGCGGTTCTGCAGGAGTAACCCGTGCACCTCGCCGCGCCGGAGCCCGAATCACCACGGGCCAGCGGTCCGCCGGTGCGCGACCCGGAGGGGCCGCGCCGGGTCACCCTCCTCGAACTCTTCTTCGACCTGGTCTACGTGGTCGCTCTGGCGCTCATCTCACGGGGAATGGTCCAGCAGCTCGACTGGCACCGAGCCGCCGAGGCACTGATCATGCTGGCCGCCGTCTGGTGGACGTGGGTGATCACCACGCTGGTCACCGACCTGTACAACCCGGAACGCGCCGAGATCAAGCTGCTGATCAGTGCCGTGATGTTCGGCGCGCTGCTGATGACCACGGCGATCCCGGAGGCGTTCGACGACCGTGGCCTCGTCTTCGCCGGCACCTACGTGGCGATCCACCTGGGGCGCGGGCTGTTCCTGATGCCGGCGGTACGCCGCGAGCCGCAGACCCAGCGTCGGGCGGCACGCATCTTCGTCTGGTTCGCGGTGTCGGCGATCCCGTGGATCATCGGCGCGTTCGTCAGCGACGACGCCCGGCTGCTGTGCTGGGCCATCGCGCTCGCCACCGACTACGTCGGGTTCCGGCTCGCGTACCCGGTGCCCGGGCTCGGGGTGGTACCGGAGCCCCAGCGCAACGTGACGGCGGAGCACCTTTCCGAGCGTTACCAGCAGTTCTTCATCATCGCCCTCGGCGACGCGATCCTGACCATCGGCACCATGTTCAGTGGGCAGCACAGCGAAACGGAGAACATCGGCGCGTTCGCGGTGGCGTTCCTGACCACGCTGCTGCTCTGGCGGATCTACGTGCACAAGTCCGGTCAACTGCTACCGATGGCCATCAAGGGGTCGGGGTCGCCGGGCAAGTTCCTGTTCACCGCGCCGTACACCCATCTGCTGATGGTCGCCGGGGTCGTGACCACGGCCTCCGGGTTCGACCTCGTGCTGCACGAACCGAGCGGACGGACACCACCGGCCTGGGCGGCGGTGATCCTCGGCGGCCCGGCACTGTTCCTGGCCGGACGGGCCTCCTTCGAGTACGAGGTGTTCAGCCGGGTGTCATGGTCCCGCCCCGGCGGGGTGCTGGCACTGCTCACCATCGCGCCCGCCGCGCTGTACCTACCGCCGGTGCTCGCCTCCCTCGGTGCCCTCCTGGTACTGGCCGGCGTGGCGTACGCGGACTTTCGGCGCAGCTACGGCAAGCCGCCGGAGGTCCCCCGCCCACCGCACTGAACCGGCGCCGGCGGGTCAGGGGGCCGTCCCGGCCAACAGCCGGCCGGCGTCCGGCACGTACGGCTCGACACCCAGACCGGTGAGCAGTTGATGCACCGTCGCGGTCGCCGCGGTGAGCACCGGACGCCCGAGGCGGGCCTCCACCTGCGGCACCGCCGCCAACGACGGCAGCTGCACACAGGCGGAGAGGACCACCGCGTCCACGTCGGTCACGTCCAGCCGATCGGCCAGCTCGACCAGGCGCGTCGCGGGGATACGCCCCACCGCCACGTTGTCCGGCTCGCCGAGGCTCACCGCGTCGGTCACCTGCACGCCGTACGCGGCGAGGTAGGTCACGACGGTCGCGGTCAACGGCGGCAGGTACGGCGCGATCAGGGCCACCCGGCGGGCACCCAGCGCCCGCAGCCCGGCGACCAACGCCCCGGCACTGGTCACCACCGGCATGTCATGCCCGGCGCGACCGGCCGCGCGGCCCAACCGCCGCTCGGCCCGCTCGTGCGCGCCGGCGCCCTCGCACATCACCGCCACCAGGCAGGCGTACGCGAGCACGTCGCAGCGGGCGTCGGCCAACTCGGCGGCACACCGCAGGGCGGAGCGGTTCATCCTGGCCAACTCGTCGGGGGTCACCTCGCGCAGCCGTACCCGGCTGGCGTGGGTGGTGAAGCGGACCGTCGGGTCGACGGTCTCGCGTCGACGCAGCATCGCCGGGATCTCGGTTTCCATGGTGGTGTTGGAACTGGGCACGACCAGGCCGATGCGGTAGCCGCTCACACCAGCGCCCCGGCGTACCCCCGGACCTGCAACCGTTGCCGGGCGCTGCCGGCCAGGCGCACCTGCAGGCCGAGCGGCGCGGCGGCGCGGCGGACGTCGTCCAGGTGCAGCGATCCGTGCCGGTCCACGGTGAGCACCGGCGGTTCTTCGAGGTCACCCTCCGGTGCGTGGAACGAGAGCAGGGTGACCGAGGTGGTGAGGTAGCCCGGGTACGCGGCCCGGGCCGCCGCCTCGTCCCGGTGCGCGAGCACCACCAGATCGTCGAGGTGGGCGAAGTCGGCGGCGAGGGCTCCCGCCTTCCAGTGCGCCGGTTCCTCCGCCGCGCCGGTCAGATGCCGGGACCGGTTCGCCGAGGTGATGTAGAGGTGATCGGTTCCGGTGTCGGCGAGCGCCCGCTCGAAGAGGGCATTGGACGGACAGGTCAGGCCCGGCGCGATCACCTGGGTGGTGCGCATCCCCTGGTCGACCTGGGTGAGGTGGTCGGGGAGCCGGTCGGCCGCCGGCCCACGGAAGCCGAACGGCCCGGCCCCGTAGAGGGCGTCCATCAGCGCTCGCACCCGACCGACCGGCAGGCGCGGCGAGATCCGCGTCCAGTCGAACATCCCCGGGATCCGGCCGATCGCGGTGGTGATGCTGCCGACCTGGTGGACCGGTCGCCCCTTGGCCAGGTTGACCCGGCGTACGGTGGCCGCGTCGGGACGCGTGACGATGACGTAGAAGTTGGCGAACGCCGCCGCGACGATCGCGCCGCCAGCCAGCGCGCGGGCCGCGACCGCGACGTCTTCGGGGCGGTCGATGTAGAGGGGCGGTGTCGGGGCGTCCATGAGTCCTCCTCGGCGGGGCCGTGAGGCAGTTCTACGTCCACTCACCCGTGTGACGGCGAGGTCGGTCGCCGATCCGATAGCCGACCGGCACTACGCCGTGCGGGCGGCGGATGCCCCGGCGTACGCAACGGCGGACGGCATCGGCCGGACGGAGGATCCCGCAGGGGTCGCGGCGCGCAACCGTTAGCCGCGCGACCCGATTGGGTACAACGCCTGCACCTCAGATCCACCACATACCCCAGGAGGCAGCGATGCGCGGCACCTCGATTCTCGGAGTCATCGTCGTGATCTGGTTGGTGATCGGCGCCATCGCCGGTGGCCAGCGCGGTTATTACAGCGGCGACGACACCAACTGCGCCGAGGCCGGCACCATCCTGGTCACGATCGTGGCCGGGCCGTTGAACTACATCGGCGCCAACCCGAAGGTCGACTGCAAGCTGCCCGAGCCCTCCAAGTAGGACAGACGCGCGCCGGCCCGTGCCCCTGCGTCAGGGGCACGGGCCGGTGCGCTTCGGTAGGGCTGATCAGGTGTGGTAGACGACCAGGGCGCAACGACCGCTGCCGTCGTCGGGGTGGGCGAAGCCCAGGCAGACCCAGACCTCCGTCCAGCGGTACTGGGTGCCGCCGCTCGACTCCCAACTCAACGAGGCGCCCTGGGAGGTGGAGGTGTCGTCCACGGCGATCGCACCGGTGTACCGCGTCGACCAGTAGACGTACGCGCGGGCGGCGTACCCGTCGGCCTTCCGGTCCTTGACGTAGTTGTAGTCGTACCAGTCGATCCAGGCGTGGCCGGTGCTGTCGATGCAGATGCCTGCCGCCGCGGTGGCTCCCGCTCCACCGGTCGGGCTGGCGACGGTGTTCTCGCCGTGCTTGCAGGTGGTCGCCGCCTGCGCCGGTGACGCGGCGGCGAGGGCTACGCCTCCGCCGAGCACGGCTGCCACGACCACGGCGGCGGCACGGCGGAACAGTCTGTTGGTCATCGGTCAACTCCCTGTCGGCTCTGCCGCGACCTGTCCGGGCGCCGGCACTGATCGATATCCGTCGGGTCCCGCCATTCGTCGGCCAGCGCGAGGTGGACGCCGGTCCGGGGCCTCCGCCCGGCCGTCGTCTGGACGTTCCGGATGCCACGAAGTGTCGTGGCCCGACGCTGGGCCCGGGAAGGGCTGAACCCTGTTCCGAACGGACACCCGGGTTGTCGGCCTGGTCAGTGGTGTGTTCGGACCTGTTCGAGGCGGCTGGGCGTGGACACCGCCACACCCCCTACGGCGTCCTAGGAGGCTGGTTTGCGGGCGGTCGCGGCGTTTGTCGGTGCCGGAGCCGGGAACCGGTCGGGCGTCAGTCGGCGGACGAGGTCGGGAGCGTGGCATGCAGATCGGCTACAAGTTGGCCTCCGAGGGGTACGGCCCGCAGGAGATCATCCGACAGGCCGTCCTGGCCGAGCGGGCCGGCTTCGACTTCGTCGAGATGAGCGACCACTTCCACCCGTGGCTGGACGCACAGGGGCACTCGTCCTTCACCTGGAGTGTGCTCGGCGCCATCGCGGCGAAGACCAGCACCCTGCGCCTGGCCACCGGTGTCACCTGCCCGACCGTCCGCTACCACCCGGCGATCATCGCGCAGGCCGCGGCGACCTTGGCGCTGATCTCCGACGGCCGGTTCACCCTCGGGGTGGGCGCCGGCGAGCGGCTCAACGAACACGTGGTCGGGCAGGGCTTCCCCAGCGTGCGGGGCCGACACGAGCGACTACGCGAGGCGCTGGAGATCATCCGGCTACTCTGGCAGGGCGGCTACCAGTCGTACGAGGGCCGGCACCTGCAACTGGAGGACGCCCGGGTCTTCGACCTGCCGGACACCCTTCCCGTGATCGCGGTGGCGGCCAGCGGTGAGGCGTCGGCGCGGCTCGCCGCCGAGCTGGGCGACGGCCTGTTCGCCACCGAGCCGGACGCGTCGATCGTCGAGCACTACCGCCGCGCCCAGGGTTCGGGCCCGCGCTACGCCGAGGTGCCACTGGCCTGGGCCACCGACGAGCAACAGGCGGTGCAGGCGGTGTTGCAGACGAGCCGGTGGATGGTCACCGGCTGGAAGGTGATGAGCGAGCTGCCGAACCCGGTCAACTTCGACGCGGCCAGCGCGTACGTCGAGGAGAAGCACATCCGGCAACTCTTCGCCATCGGCCCGGACCCGGAGCCGCACGTCGCCAAGGTCCGGTCGTACGTCGAGGCCGGCTTCGACCACATCGTCCTGCAGAACGCCGGCCCCGACCCGGACGGCTTCCTCGACTTCTTCGCCGGCGACCTCGCCGACCGGGTGCGCGCGGTGGGCTGAGGGCGCACCATCCGCTCGCCGACGGGCAGGCCATGAGGCTGGTTTGGAGCATTCACCGCCAGGCCATCACCCGCATGGCCGTCAGCTACACCCAGGGGTACAGCCGGCGCACCCGGCCCACCGGCGATCGGTCGATCGCTCCTGCGGGTCGGGTGCGTTCCGGACCGGTGCCCGCCACCCCGGCGGGCCACCCCACTGATGGTCAGCGGAAACAGTTGGGAACCGGCGCCGTGCTGCCCAGGCAGTTGCTGGGCTCGTTGCCGCTGATCTCGGTCTCGTCATCGACCTTGGCTTGGGCCTTGTCCACGAAGAGGCCGCCCGGTCGCACGTCGGAGACATTGTCGGCCACTCGGCTCTTGAACAGCGAAATCTGGCCCATGGTGACGAAGAGGCCGCCCGCCTTCTTGTCGGCGTCGTTGCGGCTGACGTCGCTGCGGCGCACCAGCAGGTTGGACTTCTCGGAGTAGATCCCACCACCGTCGCCTTCGGACGTGTTGTGCGTGACGGTGCTCTCGTCAAGCGGAAGCAGGCCCTGGAAGGTGGCGATGCCGCCGCCCTTGACCGTGGCGGTGTTGTCGCGGATCGTCATGCCCCGCAGGTAGAGCACCGCGTCCGAGTTGGCGATGCCCCCGCCGACCTCGGCGGTGTTGCCGATCACCCGGACGTCCGAAACCTTGCTGCGCGCTGAGAAGCTGGCGAAGCCCCCGCCCTGCGCCGCCTTGTTGTCGGCGAACGTGCTCCGGTGGACCTCGGCCGCCCCCCGGTAGTTGCCGAGCCCACCGCCGTAGCTGGCGGCGGTGTTCTCGAAGAACTTCGACTTGTCCAGGGTGAGCACGCCACCGTTGAGCAGGCCCCCGCCCTTGCCCTCCTTGCCGATGGCCCGGTTGCCGACGAAGGTGCTGTCGCTGATCACCATGTTGCCGTCGTTGAAGATCCCGCCACCGCCACCCTCGGCGGAGCGGGAGGTGCTTCCAATGATCGTCGTGCGCCGCACGGTGGCGGCGGCGCCATGGACCACGTGGATGCTGCCCCCCTCGGCTGCCGACCGGCCGTTCTTGAGGACGACGTCACTCAGGTCCAGCTCACCACCGTCGCGGACGGTGAAGAACCGGAACTCGTCGGCGTCCGGGGCGCGCCTGATGGTGGCGCCCTCCCCGCGGATGGTGATGGCGTGGTAGATGACGGGCAGGCCCGCCTTGTCGTCCTTCGGATCGCGCGGGGGCGTCTCGGCGTCCCCGGGGTTCTCGGCGGTGTCGGCAGCCTCGCGGGCGTCCCGGATGCCGCCGTCGTAATCGTCGGGTTGCTGGAAGGCCTCGGTGAGGGTGTAGGTGCACTTGCGCGCGAGGCGAAGCTCGCCGCCACCCTCGGCGTTGGCACGGACGAGCGCCGCGATGAGGCGGTCGGAGTCGCAGGGCACCGTCACCCGGTCGGATGCCGCAGCCGCCACGCCGGTCAGACCCGTCGTCGCGACCACCATGCCGCCAGCCACCAGACCACCGGTTAAGAACCACCGGGACCGCCGCCTGGGCCGCGCTGGGCGCCAACTCGCTCGGTACGTGAACATAGAACTTCCCTGCCCCTCGTGCATCTGAACACGGCCGCGTCGAAACAGGCGCGGGGTGGCTAACGTCCCTAGCGCCACCGAAATGACGATACGACGGTCAAATGTGACAAGGCAGGCGAACGTGAATAACCTTGCGATTCCGCTTGGGCACCCCAGCCGTCTCCAACCCGGTACAGCAGGGTCGAATGCCCACGAAACACCGGATCGGGGCCGCTCCGGTGTCGGGGGCCGGCCCGGCCCCATGGCGGCCACGTCGGGTGCCGGGCTCACCCGCCGACGTGGATGCCGGGCCGACGCAGCGGGTCCCGCTCGGTCCGGCGGATGATCTCCCGCACCACCGGCGGGGTGTCCCCCCGACCGAGGATGAGGTAGCGCGCCAGGTGGGCGATCGGGCTCCCCTCCGACCACTCGAAGTGCGCGTGCGGCCGGACCCCGGTGGCGTCCCGCAGGGCCAGCAGGATCGCGGCGATCGCGTTGGGCGCGGCCGGGCTGTTGGCCCGCAGCACCCGGAAGCCGCCCACCTCGATCCCGTGCACCCGCAGCACCTGACTGAACTCCGACGGATCGACCACCTCGATCTCGAGGAACAACACGTCCGCGGCCCCGGGCACCGGATTCATGCCGCGCTGCGCCCGCTCCTTGAGCGTGTACTCCTTCACCGACCCCTTCTGCCGCTTGTTCGCGATCAGGTGCAGCTGCCCGTCGTGCGCCAGCGACTCGGTGATGAACCGACGGGCCGCCTCGTCGAACTCGATCCGCTCGGCGCGCAGCTCGGTGGTCCGGGTGACCCGGGAGACCAACGAGACCACGATGATGCCGAGGATGAACAGGGCGGAGATGGTGATCCCGTCCGGCTGTTCGATGACGTTCTCCAGCAGCGCGTACAGCAGCACCAGGGTCAGCACGGTGAAGCCGATCGCCGAGCCACGCCGGTGGTGACGGGCCGCGGAGATCGTCACCGCCACCGCCCCGGAGACCATCATCGCCAGGATCCCGGTGGCGTACGCCCCGGCCTGGGCGTTGACGTCGGCGCGGAAGGCGATCGTGATGGCGACGCTGACCACGGTGTAGACGATCACCACGGGGCGTACCGCCCGTGCCCACTCCGGTGCCATGCCGTACGACGGCAGGTAGCGCGGCACGATGTTGATCAACCCGGCCATCGCCGAGGCGCCGGCGAACCAGAGGATGAGCACACTGCTCACGTCGTAGACGCTGCCGAACACCTCACCCAGGTAGGTGTGCGCCAGGAACGCCAGCGCCCGCCCGTTGGCCCCGCCGCCCGGCCGGAACTCCTCCTCCGGAATGAGCGCCGTGGTCACGAAGGTCGTCGAGATCAGGTACACCGACATGATCAGCGCGGCGGTGGTGAGCAGCCGCCGCGTGTTGCGGATCCGGGCGGCGAGCCGGGCCTGCTTGTCCGGGCCGTCGGCCGCGACCAGGGGCATCATGCTGACCCCCGTCTCGAACCCGGACAACCCCAGCACCAGCAGCGGGAACGCCAACACGGCGGTGAGCAGCACGTGGCCCGGCCCGCCGCCGGTCGAGGTCACCGCGGCCGTCCAGTTCGACACGATGCCCGGGTCCTCGACGATCCGGGCCACTGCGACCACGACGATCACCGCGTTGAGCACCAGGAAGACCGCGACCAGCGGGATGGCCACCACCACCGCCTCGCGGAACCCGAGCAGGAACACCCCGCCGAGGATGAGCAGCAGCACCACCGTCACCACGACCGGCACCAGGGACCCGTGCAGGGCGTCCGGCAGGTACGGGTTCTCCAACAGGTGCACGGTGGCGTCGGCCGAGGAGAGGGTGATCGTGATGATCCAGGAGGTGGCCACGAAGCCGAGCAGCACGAGGACGAAGATCTTGCCCCGCCAGAACGGCAGCAACCGCTCCAACATCGCCACCGAACCCTGACCGTGCGGGCTCTCATGGGCCACCCGCCGGTACATCGGCAGCATGCCGAACAGGGTGAGCACGACGATCAACAGGGTCGCCAGCGGGGAGAGCGCACCGGCCGCCACCACCGCGATGCCCGGCAGGTACGACAGCGTGGAGAAGTAGTCCACCCCGG
>NZ_JAKKFF010000489.1 GCF_022229015.1 Micromonospora foliorum | reverse complement strand
CACGAACCGCGCCGAACGCGCGGCCGAGCCCACGAACCGCGCCGAACGCGCGACCAGGCCCACGAACCGCGCCGAACGCGCGACCAGGCCCACGAACCGCGCCGAACGGGCGACCAGGCCCGCGTACCGGGCGTAGCGACCGACCGGCGGGGGCGACGCGCCGGGAGCGGTCACCGGCGCACCTTCCCTCAGTCGGCGGCGACCGGCTGACGGGCCGCCCGAGCCGACCGTACCAACCGGATGACCAGCACGATCACCAACAGCGTCATCAGCGGCGCCCCGACCGTCTTGGTGTACCGGGGCAGCCCGGTGCCGTCGGGCAGCACCAGGAAGGACGCGACCAGGGCGACCACGGTGAACCATCGGGTCCGTTGGGCGGTGGCCGCCAGCACGAACAGCGGCCAGGTCCAGTACCAGGGGTGCACCACGGGGGCGAGCGCGACGGTGAGGGCGAGCGCGAGACCCGCGTGGTACAGCGGGTCGCGGGTGCGCGCCCGCCACCAGAGCCAGACGAGCAGGACGGCCAGGAGGACGACGGCGATCCCGCGGGTGACCGGCAGCGCGTCGATGTGAGCGCCGAACAGCGCCGCGACGTACCCGATCGTCTGCCCGACAGCGGTCGGCGGGGAGGTCCAGGCGATGGCGGCGCCACCCTGGGACAGCCCGCCGACCCAACCGAAGTCCAGCCCACCGGCGATGGTCACCCCGACCACGGTGGCGGCCGCGCCGCCGACCACCCAGCCGCCGTCGCGGATCAGCGTGCG
This sequence comes from Micromonospora foliorum, assembly GCF_022229015.1. Taxonomy (GTDB): domain Bacteria; phylum Actinomycetota; class Actinomycetes; order Mycobacteriales; family Micromonosporaceae; genus Micromonospora; species Micromonospora foliorum. The sequence goes on along the minus strand of NZ_JAKKFF010000489.1, from coordinate 2,495 downwards.
GATCCGGTACGGCCCGGCGGTGGCCGCCAGCGCGGCGAACGGCACCACCACCACGGCGGTCACCTTGATCGCCACCGCGACTCCGAGGAGCAGCCCGCCGACCAGCAGCATTCCGCGCCGGCCCGGGTGCGCGGCCACCACGGCCAGCCCACCGACAAGCGCGGCGAGCATCAGCACGTCGTTGTGGGGACCACCGATCAGGTGCGCGGCGACCAGCGGGGAACCCAACGCCAGCCACACCGCCCGCTTCGCCGGCACACCGGCCCGGCGGGCCAGCGCCGGCAGGGCCCACGCGGTGAACAGCACGCCGACAAGCGACAGCGCACGGAACAGCACGATGCTGGCGGTCAGCGAACCGGTGGCCTTCACCACGGCGCCCGCGATGAGCACGAACAGCGGCCCGTACGGCGCCGGGGTGTCCCGCCAGATGACCGAGACGGTGTCCAGCCAGGGGCAGGGCAGCGCGGAGACGCCCTGCTCGTACGGGCTGATGCCGCCGACGAAGCTGGCGCCCTGGCAGGCGTACGCGTACACGTCCCGGCTGCCGAAGGGCGGTGCGACCAGCAACGGCAGCAGCCAGAGCCCGACGGTGAGCAGGGCCCACCGCGTCGAGGGTCCCCCGTCGCGCAGCGCCCACCAGGCGTACGCCATGAGGCCGGTGCCGACCAGCCAGGCGGCGAGGATCAGCGGGCCGTTGGGCCCCTGCCAGATGCTGACCGGGGTGCTGCGCAGGGGGCCGCTGGGGAACGCGCCGCCGAGGAACGCGGTGAGCGCCAGCAGCATCGAGCCGGCCAGGCCGGTCCAGCGCGCGAGGTGGGAGGGCACGCCGGACATGCTGCCAGCATCACGGCGGGGTGCCGACGGCAGGCACCCGGACGGTCAGCAGTGGCGCGCCGGTGCCAGCCCGCTGGAGATCGAGTAGTCGCCGGCGGCGCGGACCCGCACCTGGGTCCACCCGTCCGCGCCCGGTCGCAGGCAGCCGTCCGGGCCGCTCAACGAGAGCCAGCGCGACCAGCGCACCCGGACCGGAACGTCCCCGGGCGTGGCGGCCAACCGGACCGCGCCGCGGTCGGCGGTGACGAGTCGACCCGGGGCGCCGACCAGCGGGGTCGGGTCGACCACGGCGTACATCCGCCAGGTCGGGTCACGCCAGACCTCCCGCAGGTACGGCAGGCCGGCGCGGATCAGCGCGGCCTCGTCGCGGCCCCACCGGTCGGCGGGTGCGTCCGGGGCGAGCACCACGTAGCTCACCGCCTCGTGCCGTAACCACTGCTCGTACGTCTGCGCGCTCAGGCTGCCGTCGTAGAACAGCGCGTTGCGGTCGCTGTCGACCTGGCGTTCCCAGCCCCGGGCCAGTGGCACGGTCGGCGGCAGGTACGCGGACTCCCAGTGGTCCCGCAGCGGCACCACCTCCACCCGCCCGGCCGGCTGCCGCCGGTCGAGTTCGGCGACGAGTGGTTGGTAGAAGCTCGCGGCGCTCTCCGGGGCGCCGGCCCGGGTCACGTCGCTCACCATCACCGGGGACTGCCACCACACGGTCGCGGCGAGCAGCCCGGCCAGCCACGGCCCCGGCAACGCGGCGTACCCGGCAAGCACGGGCAGGGCGAACAGCATCGGCAGTCGTAGCGCGTTGGACCCGATCGGGCTCGGCAGGTAGTACGCCCCGACCAGGAGCAGCACCGTGAGCACCGCGCCGACGCGCAACACCCGGCGGCGGCGCGGCAGCACGACCGCCACCAGCACCGCGAGCGCGACGTTGATGCGCATCGACTCGGCCGAGTACGGCTGGGTGCCGCCGTTGCCGAAGACGAACGCCATCGGGGCGAGCGTGACGGCGGGCGCCACGGCCAGGACGAACCCCTCGGCCAGTGGTCGCTCGGCTCGTAAGCCTCCGGGCAGCGGGCGGCCCGGCCCGTCACCGGTACGCAGGGCGGCCAGCAGCAGCGCTGCGCCGGCCAGCCCGGTGAACAGGCCGGCGACCGGGCTGGCCGCCGTCGCCAGGGCGGCGCAGACAGCGGCGAGCGTCAACCGGAGCCAGCGCGGTGGGCGTTCCGCGCTGACCGCGCAGAGCGCCAGCAGCCCGAACGCCAGCCCCACCGCGAAGGTGATCCGACCGCTCGCCAGGTTGCCGACCAGTACCACCGCGCCGAGGACGCCGGCCAGCAGCGGCCGGCGGGCCCGGTTGCGGGTGAACAGCCAACCCAGTGCGGCCGCGCCGACCACGGCGGCGACCGCCCCCAGCGGACGCACCCCGATCAGCGCGCCCAGCCGGGCCGTGAAGAGGCTGTAGCCGTACTGGTTGACGCCGCCGTACCAGCCGAAGTCGACAGGCGCCGACCCGTACCGCTCGGTGAACCCGGCACGGGCCACCTGGGCGGCGAGGTCGGTGCCCATCGGCGGCGCGAGGAGGAACGCGACAGCGAGCACCACGCCGGCCCCGGTCGCCGCCGATGGGCACCGCCAGAACGGAAGGGCCCACGTCTGAACTCCAGTCC
>NZ_JAKKFF010000488.1 GCF_022229015.1 Micromonospora foliorum | reverse complement strand
GGCGGTGACCGGCGTGGCCGGCAGAGCGCCGGCCTGCTGGTGGTCGAGCGCGGCGGCGGATACGGCGGCACCAGCGACGTGGTGGTGGACCTGCGCGTGGACGACCACCCGGACCCGGTCGCCGAGCTGGGTCGCCTGCTCGCCGTGCACACCATGCTGTTCGGCAAGCCCGACCCGGCCACCCTGCTCGACCTGAGCGGCACGGTCGCCGCCGAGGTGGCGGCGCTGCTCGGCGCACTGGGCCACCCGGTGCGCGAGGCCGGCACGGAGGCGGCGTTGATCTCCTGGGCCGGGTTGGAGAACCTGGAGGAGCGGCTGGTGCCGGGGCGCATCGACCCGGTGGTGCTGACACACCTGCGCGGCGTCGCCCCGCACGTCCCCGCCCCCCGCTCCGCGAGCTGACTGGTCAACGCCAGCAGCAAGAGGCCAGCAGCGACCGAACGGCCGCGGCTCGGATGACCCGGGTCAGCGGCCGAAGGCGAGCCAACCGAAGCCGGCGGCGTCGATCGCGGCCCGTTCCGCGGCGGTCAGCACCGCCCGGCCGGTGGCCTTGCGGATCAGGGTCAGCCGGTCCCAGCTCAACCCGGCCGGTGTCGGTCGTCCGCCGGTGAGCAGCTCGGCGATGACCACGGCCGCCGGTGGGGTGAGCCACGGGGGCCGGCCCAGCGCGGCGGCCAGATCCAACCCGTGCACACCCACCTCGACGACCCGGGTCCGCAGGAACTCGTCGAGGCGCATCGCGTCGCCGTGCCGGGTTCGCACCACCCGGTCGGGTTGCGTGGCGGCGACCGCCGCCTCGGTGTCCCGCCAGGCCCGGTCGAACTCGGTCGCCAGCGCCGCCCGGCCCACCTGCAGCGCCTCCCGCTGGCCGTCGGCGATCCGGTCGGCGTCGACCTCGGCGGTGAACTTCGCCGCCCCGAAGTAGCCGGCGGCGTTCACCTCGGCGCGGGGTGAGGCGGGCACGGCGAGCATGTCGGTCAGCCGGCCGGCCCCGGTGCGGGTGTGCGCGATCAGGTCCCGGACATTCCACGGAGGGCAGTCGGTGGGCCGGTTGAGATCATCGTCGGTCAGCTCGGCAAGGATCTCGGTGAACCGCGCGCACTCGGCGGAGAACGCCGCCCGGACCGGCTCCACCGGACGGATCAGCCCTTGACCCGGGGCACCAGCCGGTGCACGACGCTGAGCACCAACGCCATCACCACCGCCATCGTGCCGGCGATCCCGGCGGCGCTGCCCGCGTACCCGACGAACAGGGGGCGGCGGGCCAACTCCTCCGGCCCGGTGTCACGCAGGTCGAGCAGCCAGGACAGGGACAGTCCGCAGGCGACCAGGGCGAGCACCCCGCCGAGCCCGAGCACCAGCGCCGCGACCCGGTGCGCGTCACCCGGGGCGATCTCGGCCTGCTCCCGCTGGGTGACCAGCAGCAGCAACCCGGCCAACGCCGCCCACACGCCCACCACCAGGTACGCGGCGACCGCGTCGCTGGGCCGGTGCCAGCCGGCGGAGAGGGTGGCCACCCCGGCGACGGCGGCGTAGCCGGCACCGATGAAGGCACCGACGGCCCGCACCTTGCGCGGCAGCACGAGCATCAGCGCGACCGCCACCGAGGCGGCCACCGTGGCGTGCCCGCTGGGCAGGCTGTTGCCCACCGCGGCGCGTTCCGGGTCGAGACCGTAGTCGGGCCGGTTCAGCCCGTACTTGAGCAGTTGGGTGGTGACGTTCGCTCCGGCGATCAGCAGCGTCGCGGTGATCGCCAGGGCGATCCGCCCCCGGATCAGCGCGATGAACCCGATCGTCGCGGTGGCGGCCAGCAGCGAGACCACCGACATAGCGTTGAGGATCTTATCGACCGGACCGTCGATGGTGTCCTGCCCGATCCGGTTGCCGGTGAGGGCGACCGTGTCCACCCACTGACCGATCTCGAGGTGCACGGCCACCCGCCACACGGCGAGGAAGGCAGCCGCCTGGACGAGGGCCAGTACGACCAACCAGACCGCGGTCCAACCCCGTGCCGTCGCGCGCATCCGCACACCGTAGCGGCAGGTGTCGGCGGTCCGAGCGGTGGCCCGCCGTCTATCGCCGGTTAGGTTGTGCCGGAGGCGAGGAGGCGGTGGTGAGCGGAACACCGGAGCGCGACAGCGGCCCGGCCGAACCCGGTCCGGAGCAGCACGGAGGCGACGGCCGGGGTGCGGGAGCGCCGGCGCCGGCCGGCGCCGACACCGGTCCGGCAGGGCCTGCGCGGGCCGAGTCGCTGACGGATCTGCTGGGTGGGCGACGCGGTGCCATCGACGCCACCCTGCCGCCGTTGGCGTTCGCGGCGGGCTGGGTGCTGGGCGGCGAGTCGCTGTGGGGCGGGGTGGGTGCGGCGCTGGCCGTGGGCGCGGTGGTGGCGGGCGTACGGCTGCGTCGGGGTGACCGGCCGCGCTCGGTGCTGATCGGACTGTTGGCCGTCTGCGTCGCGGCGTTGATCGCGGTGCGCACCGGCCGGGCCGAGAACTTCTTTCTGATCCAGGTGCTCTCCAACGCCGCGAGCGCTCTGGCGTGGACGGTCAGCATCGTGGTGCGCTGGCCACTGCTCGGCGTACTGGTCGGCGCGGTGCTGGGCCAACGCGCCGGGTGGCGGCGCGACCCGGCGCTGCTGCGCGGGTACGGCCGGGCCAGTTGGGTGTGGACGGCCACCTATCTGCTGCGGCTCGCCGTGTTCGTGCCGCTCTACCTGGGCGGGCAGGTGCTCGCGTTGGTGGTGGCCCGGGTGGCGCTGACCTGGCCGCTGGTCGCCGCGGCGCTGGCGCTGAGCTGGGTGGTGCTGCGGCGCTCGCTGCCGGCCGGACATCCCGGGCTGCGTCACCCGGTCGCGCCGCCCCGCTGAAACCGGTCGGGCGCGGCCGGGCTCGGGGCAAAAAGGCGGCCGGGCTCGGGGCAAAAAAAGTGGAGAGGCCGCCACGGGGGGAGCGGCCTCTCCGGTGACGTACGTTACTCCGTCACGGACCTCGGTGTGATCCCGCTACGGCCCGAATTTCTGGGCTTTTTCGCGGCTGGCTCCAGTCCGGGCGGTGGGGTGGGCCGACCGATCCGCTGCGTCGGCCAGATGGCCGGCCCACCCCGGCCTGACCGTGGGTGTCAGGCCGTCCGCCAGCCCCGGTCCGTCGTTCCGCGGACCCGGGCCGGACCCCGGGGTGGGCGGTCCACGCCACCCACCCCGGGTCGTCTACCCGTTCGGGAACAGGCTGCCGTAGTCGGCGTACGCCATGGCGACGTCAGCCTGCGCCCAGAACCGGTGGTAGTTGAAGCTGGGCTCCGGACCACCGTCCAGGTACGCCTGCACCTTGGGCCAGTCCGGGTCGTTCTTGTAGAAGGACCGGATGTCGAGGAAGGTCTTGCCGGCGGCGATGGCGTCGCCGTTCGGCATCTTCCCGGTCCAGCCCGGCGGGACGTAGAGGCCCTGCCCGGTGGACGCGTTGTAGACGTCGTCGAAGCGCCGGTAGTCGCCACGCTTCTCGGTGGTGGAGACACCCTTGGCGTCGCTGGCGGCCGACAGCGCGTCGAGCAGACCCTTGGCGGTGTCCTTCGCCGCCACGTTGCCCGACTTGGCCGCGTACGCGATCAGGATCCGGGCGTAGGCGGCGGTGACACCGACGTCCTGGCCCTTGCTGATGACCTCGACGTGCAGGCCGGTGTTGGGCTGCGGGTTGGACGGGTTCCAGGTGGTCGGCTGACCGGTCCACGCCATGTCCGACGGGATCGACCAGTTGGTGCCGAGGGTGGTGTTGGCGATCGCCCAGGGCACCCACTTGTCCAGCAGGGCCTTGGCCTTCGCGTTGCCGGTCTGCTGGTACAGCTCGGCGATGCGCTGCATCGACCAGGCCTGCATACCGAACCACTGGTTCGACGGCGGGTCGTTGTAGACCGGGTCGACGTCGTAGAACATGCCGTAGAAGGTGCTGGTGCCGGCCGGCGGCTGGGCGTAGCTGCCGTCCCAGCTGTTGGTGGCGCCACCGGCGATGCCGCCCTCGGCGGACTGCAGCCAGGTGTAGAACTCCAGCTGCCGCTCGAAGCTCTTGGTCCAGTCGGCGACCGCGGTCGCCGACTGCGGCTTGAGCTCCGGGGTGTTGGTCAGCGCCCAGGCCGCGAACGGGTTCTGGTAGCCGAAGTGGTTGTGGCTGGAGCCGATCCGCCAGGACCAATTCTGGCTGGCGTCGTACGCGCCGCCCCAGGCGTAGTACCAGGACAGCAGGTAGTGCGCCGAGTCCTTGCCGCTGCCGGCGGGGCAGGTGCTGGCCCCGACGCAGTTGCCGATCTTCTTGAAGTACTTGTCGAACATCGCGTACCGCAGGTAGTCGCCCATCTTGGCGGCCTTGGTGATGGTGGCCGCGACATCGGCCTGCTTGTTCTGCGCCTTGGCCCAGGTCAGCGCCCAGTACGCGGCCTGCACGGCGCGGGCGTCGGCGTCCGGGGCGTTGGTGTACTTCCACTGCTTGGCGGGGGCGCCGGTGTCCTTGACGAACAGGTCGAGGTAGCCGTACTGACCTCCGTGCTTGAAGGTGTCGCAGGACGGCTGCGGGATGGTCTCCCACACCGACTCCTGGGTGCCCCGCTGGAAGGTGTTGATGTAGGCCGGCTTGGTGGTGCCGTCACCGCAGCGGCCGAAGCCGTAGGTGTTGTCGACGTCCATCAGCCAGTGCATGCCGTAGATGTCGCCGGTGCCGTAGGTGGACTGCAACTCCGAGCGCAGCGGGTCCTGACCGACCGGGACGTTCGGGTTCAGCGCCGACGGGTACTGGCTGGGCAGGTTGTACTCCGCGGCGTACTGCGGGGTGCCCGCGGAGCCGGCGGTCGGCTGGTCGGCGTGCGTGGGGATGATGTACTTCTCCATCACCGTCCAGGCGTTGTTGAACGGGGCCCAGTTCTGGGTGACCCGCCCGTAGTTCGCCTCCAGCCAGAGCCAGAAGCTGAACGCCTCCGATGTGGTCTCGTGACCGTGGTCGGGCGCCTCCACGATCAGCGTTTCCACCGAGTGGTACGGCACGCCCTCGGGGCTGAAGTAGCCCGAGTTCTTGATCTTGCCGTACTGGTCGAGGAACTTCTTGATGTAGGCGTTGTCGCCGCCGGGGGTGTCGTTGTCGATTTCGGTGGCGGTGACCGCCAGCGAGGCGAGACCCGTGGCGGAGGCGGTGATGGTGGCGGCGCCGCCGACGGTGTCGGTGTCCTCCGCCGCGGCGACCGTGACGGTGACCCCGGTGTTCCAGTTGCTCGTGGTCAGCGTGGCGGTGGCCGGCGAGACCGTGACATCGGTGTCGCCGGTGCGGGTGAGGGTGACCGGCACACTGGCCGTCGGCGCGGCGCTGAGCTTCAGGTTGAAGGTGCTGGTGCCACCCTCGGTGACGCTCACCGCGGACGGAGTGGCGATCAACGTCGGGCCGCTGGCGGTGCCGACGGTGAACGCCTTCTCGTCGACCCCGATGCCGTTGGCGTTGTCGTACGCCTTGGCCTGGACGGTGTAGCTGCCGGCCGGCAGGTCCTCCTGGGTGTAGGCGTACGGGGCGGAGGTGTCGGTGTTGATCAGCAGGCCGTTGCGGTAGAACTCGACCTTGCTGATCGTCCCGTCCGGGTCGCTGGCGGTGGCGGTCAACGGCACGTCGGCCGGCGCGGTGAACGGCCCGGCCGGCAGGCCGAGGGAGACCGTCGGCGGCTGGTTGGCCGGGGTGCCGTTGCAGGGGGTGCCGTTCAGGGTGAACGCGGTGGGCTTCGGGTTGCTCCCCGAGTGGGCGCCGTTGAAGCCGATGGTGGTGGAGGCTCCGGTGCCGAGGTTGCCGTTGTACGACTCGTTGGTCGCGGTGACCTCGCTGCCGGTCTGGCTGAACTTGGCCGACCAGCCCTGGGTGACCCGCTGACCGCTGGTCGGGAAGGTCCACTTGAGCGTCCAGTTGCTGACCGGGTCGCCCAGGTTCTTGATGGTGACGTTGGCGGTGAAGCCGGTGTTCCAGTCGTTGGTCGCGTAGACCACGTCGCAGGCGGGCGCGGCCTGTGCGGCGCCAGCGGGCAGGGTCACCCCGCCGATGGCGAGCGCGGCGGCGGCGATGATCGCCACTCGACGGCGTCGTGCCAGTTGTCTCATGTGCGCGGTGTCTCCTCGGACCAGGCCGGGATGGTCCCCGGCGAGGCGCCTGCCCGCGTGGGTGGTGGTCCGCGGGGATGTCGAGGCGCCGGGAAGGTGGTCTTCCCCGGGCCCGGCCGGGGTTGGGGCGGTGCGGCCCGCACGGGAGGGGTCCCGCCGGCTGATCGGGTGACCGTGACCGGAGCTGGTGCTGCCGGTTGCCCTCGGTGGACCCGCACTCACGCGATGTGGCTCGTGTCGCGTCGAATCGACAGTGTGCCATGGAAGCGCTCCCACAACAAGCGCACGGAGCGCCGGATCAGCTCCTTGTTTCGATCTCGTTTTGGGTCTTTCACAAAGGCGTGACGGGCGTTACAGTCGCAACATCGGTCGATGGGAGCGCTTCCATCGACAAGGTTCCAACAAGAAGATCGCTGGGGTCGTCTCTGACGAGCCCCAGGGAACCAAGACCGAGGGCCGACGACGGGCCAGCCCGGACGCCGTCGTCAGCCATCGTCCCGCCACAGGGAGGGAGGTGGAACCAGAGCCACTCGCGTGGCCCGGCTCCCGCGCGACACGCACGGCAGGACCCAAAATTCCGCCCGTGTGTGTGCAGTTACGGTGGGGACGGGGGTTGCCCTCCCCCGTCCCCACACTAAACCCCCGTACACGATAGGAAAAGAGGCCGACGGGACAGGCGCGCCGCGCCGCCCGGACGGCCTCGTTCGCTGCTCGGGGCCACACCCGCATCCCACCCGCCAGCGCCGGCCGTTCTGACGGCCGGCTGACCGGCCGGCAGCGCCTGCCCTATCATGGGAGCGCTCCCGAAACTTTCGGCGGTGGCCCCGTATCCATGAGGAGAATCCATGTCGATACCTATCGGGCCCGCCGGCCCGCTGCGCTTTCCGGACAACTTCGGCTGGGGCGCGGCCACCTCCGCGTACCAGATCGAGGGCGCCGCCAAGGAGGACGGGCGCGGCGAGTCGGTCTGGGACACCTTCAGCCGCGTCCCGGGGCGCACCCGCAACGGCGACACCGGCGACGTGGCCATCGACCACTACCACCGCTACGCCGAGGACCTCGACCTCATGCGCGACCTCGGGTTGCGCAGCTACCGCTTCTCCATCTCCTGGCCCCGGATCCAGCCCGACGGCACCGGCACGCCCAACCAGCGCGGCCTCGACTTCTACCGGCGCCTCCTCGACGGCCTGCACGAGCGCGGAATCACCCCGATGGCCACCCTGTTCCACTGGGACCTCCCGCAGGCCCTCCAGGACGCCGGCGGCTGGGAGTCGCGCGACACCGCCCACCGCTTCGCCGACTACGCCGACGTGGTCTTCCGCGCCCTCGGCGACCGGGTGCCGGCCTGGCTCACCATCAACGAGCCCAAGACCGTGGTGCAGAACGGGTACCTCACCGGCCACCACGCCCCCGGCCGGCAGGACCCGGACGCCGCCTACCTGGTCGCCCACCACCTGCAACTCGCCCACGGGTTCGCCGTCGGCGCGCTGCGGGCCAGCGGCAGCGACAGCCGGATCGGCCCCGCACTCAACCTGCACCCCTGCTACCCCGCCGACGACTCCCCGCAGGCTGCCGCGGCCGCCCACCTCTACGACGCCTACGAGAACCGCCTCTACCTCGACTCCCTGTTCAAGGGCAACTACCCCGAGGACCTGCTGGCCGACCTGGGCCCGCAGAGCCGCATGGTCCAGGGCATCCGCGACGGCGACCTGAAAATCATCTCCTCGCCGGTCGACCTGCTGGCCGTGCAGTACTACACCCCGATCTACGTCACCGCCGACGGCGGCACCGCGCACCGCTGGGCGACCTCCGAGGCCGAGTGGCAGCAGATCTACCCCGAGGGAATGTACGACCTGCTGACCCGGATCACCCGCGAGTACGGCCCGATCCCGCTCACCATCACCGAGAACGGGCTGCCCACGGCAGACACTCTGGACGCGGACGACACCGTCCAGGACACGGGTCGGATCAGCTTCCTGCGCGACCACCTCACCGCCGCACACCGCGCCATCGCCGACGGGGTGCCGCTGGAGAGCTTCCACGTCTGGTCACTGCTCGACAACTTCGAGTGGGACCAGGGCTACGACCAACGCTGGGGCCTGGTCTACGTGGACTACCCCACCCAGCGGCGGGTGCTCAAGAGCAGCGCCACCTGGTACCGCTCCGTCATCGCCGCCGGCGGCTTCTGAAGGCGCCGCCACCCGGACGGCCGGGCCCGGACGGCTCGGCTCGGGTGAGCCGGTGACCGCCCGGGCCTCGGCCGGCCCACTCAGCGGGGCAGCGCCTGCTGCAGCTCCGCCCGCAGGGCCGGGGTGAGCATCTCCCCCGCCTGCTTGGCCAGCCGGGCCATCTCGTAGCCCACCACACCGATGTCCGCGTCACCGGCGGCCAGCGTGGCCAGAATCGAACCGTCGCGGATCTGCATCACCAGGAAGTAGCCGCGGCCCATCTCGACCACCGTCTGCTTGACGACGTCGCCGTCGAACATCTGGGCCGCACCCGCGGTGATGCTCATCAGCCCGGAGGTCACCGCGGCGAGCTTGTCCGCGTTGTCCCGGGGCAGGTGGTCGGAGATCGCCACCAGCAGCCCGTCAGAGGAGACCACCACCGCGTGCGCCACACCCGGCACCCGCTCCGCGAACGCGCTCACCAGCCAGCTCAGGTCACGTGCCTCCTGGCTCAACGTCGTCACTGTCGTCGTCCCCCTTCGTCGTGCCCCCCGGACGGTGGCACGGGTATCTCGGTGGTGTCCTCAGCCTCGGCGCGTCGTACTCCGCTGTAGAGCCGCGAGAGCATGCCGCCGACCGCCTCCGGGTCCGGGTCGGTGCGGGTCGGTGCCGACATCGGTTGTGCCGAACGGGTGACCGCGCTCAACTGCGCCATGGGCACCCGCACCGGCAATCCCCGCTCATTGGTGCCGGCGGTCACCGGGATCGTCGGCGGCGCCGCCGGTGCCGGCACCTCCGGCGCGCTCGGGCCCTGCCGCGAATACCAGCCCCCGCCGCCACCGCGAGCAGCGTTCGGGGTCAACACGTCCTCGGCGCGCACCGGCACCGGGCGGCCCTGACGTGGCACGCCGACGCCCGGCGGGCGGCCGGCCACCG
>NZ_JAKKFF010000487.1 GCF_022229015.1 Micromonospora foliorum | reverse complement strand
ACCGGCCCGGCCACCACCGACGGCGATCGCCGCGAACGGGGTGGGCCGCGCCGTGCCCGCCGCGCCGGCGAGCCGGCCCGCCGATCCGAAGACGAGATCGACGAGCCGGAAGAGGAGGTCATACCCCCGGTCGAGGTGCACCGCCAGCTGGCGCTGACCATCGCCGGCTTCGCCGCGCTGCTCGGTGTCGGCCTGGTGCTCGGCGCGCAGACGTCGGGCCCCGGTCACCGGCTGCCGTTCGCCTTCATCATCTTCGGCGTCCAACTGCTGTTCGTGCTCGCCTGGACGATGGCCATGCGGCCGCCCGCACTGCTGGTGGTCGCCGGGATCAGCGCCGCGGTCGCGGCGCTCGCCGACATCGCCGCGGTGCAGACCGACGTCGCCGGCCTGGCGCCGCTGGGCTACCTGGCCGCTGGCGGTTTCCTCGCCGCGGTGCTCGGCCAGCTGGTTCGTCGGGTCGACCGGGTTCGGGTCACCGACTCCCTCGGGGCCACGCTGCTCATCGTGGTCGGCGTGGTGGCCTTCGGCACCCTGATCGTGCTCAGCCGGATCCCGGCCGGCACCCAGGCGATCACCGTCTGCCTGACCGCGAGCGGTGTCGCGCTCACCGTCGCCCGGCTCACCGACGCCGTACTGCCCTGGCCCCGGCTCGCCCCGCAGGTGCCCCGGGGCGCCGCTGGCGTCGTGGCCGGCGCGATGGTCGGCACGTTGACCAGCGCACTCCTCGGCAGCTATTTGGTGGCTCCCTTCACACCGACCCGGGCCGCCGTGATCGGTCTGGTCGCGGCGGTCACCGCCGTCCTCTCCGACCTCGCCGTGGGGTACGCGGAGGCGGGCCGGTTGATGGCCGGTGAACCGCCCACGATGTGGGTGGCCCGGCACATGCAGGGTCCGCTCGGCGGCTTCGCCCTGGCGGCGCCCGCCGCGTACGCCATGTGCATGCTGTTCCTCTGAGTCACGGTTGAGCGCGGAGCCGGTCGGGTACCTACGGGTGCGCCGCCCGGCGGCGTCGGTACGAACAACCCGTCGCGGTGCGACGGGCGGAGACAGGAGGCGGCGTGGCGCAGGACTATCCGGTGGACGAGGCGCGACCCCGACGGCGTGGCCGCAAGGTGCTCATCGGGTTCCTGGTTCTGCTCCTGCTGCTGGCGGGGTTGCTGGTGGTCGCCGACCGGGTGGCGGTCGGGGTCGCCGAGCGGATGATCGCCGACCGTGTGCGTCAGGAGATCACCAAGCAGGGCGCGCAGTCCGCCGCGCCTGAGGTGGAGGTGGGCGGGACTCCGTTCCTCACCCAGGTGCTGGACGGCCGTTACCAGCGCATCACCATCAACCTGCGGGACGTGCAGGCCTCGGTCGAGGGCGACGCCGTCCGGTTGCCGGTGCTCGATGTGACCGCCCGCAACGTGCGGGCCTCGCTGGACACCCTGCGCACCGGCCAGGGTGACGTCGTGGCGGACACCGTCAACGGCGCCGGCACGATCAGCTACGAGAGTCTGGCCGCGCTGCTGAACCGCCCGGGGCTCACCCTCGGCGAGCAGAACGGCAAGCTCACCGTCAAGGCCCCGGCCGACATCCTCGGTCAGAAGCTCACCATCAGCGGCACCGCCGACGTCACCGTCGCCGACAACGGCGCGGTCGCCCTGCGTTTCAACGACCTGGACGCCGCGGGTCTGCCGAACCTGCCGCTGGCCCGCGCCTTCCTGAGCAACTACGCCAAGAGCATCTCCATCGACGTGCCCCTCCCGGACCTGCCGTTCCAGCTCGCGGTCCGAGAGGTCCGTCCACTGCCGGAAGGGTTGGCGGTCACCGCCGACGCCAAGAACGTGCCGATCAACTCCGCTGGCTGACGCCGGCGGCGCGGTGGGACGCCGACATCCTCGGCGGCCCCGGCGATTCCCGGATGGTGGTCGGCTGAGTGGCAGCACGGTCACTGGCTGGTAGGGTTCCTGGCCATGGGGACCCACCTCACCAAACGGCGCGCGGTCGACCTGTGCCGCGTGGCCACCTGCCTGTGTCGCCCCGTCATCTGACGGCGGGGCTGTCTCCGGCCGCCTGACGGCGGCCACCGGCAACAGGGTTCTCGCACCCTCCGGTTATCCCACCGAACGCCCGGCAGCGGCGCCGTCGCACGAACCCGTGATCCCGTCCTTCCGCTGGGTCCCGCGCGTGGTGCGACTGATACACCCAATCGATTCGCGCGCGTTGGCTCACCATCCATCCTCACCAGGGAGTGATTCGATGAGTCGCGACACCGCACTCGTTTCGGCCGAGTGGGCCGAGAAGAACCTCGACGCCCCGGGCGTCGTCTTCGTCGAGGTCGACGAGGACACCTCGGCCTACGACACCGGCCACATCGCCGGCGCCATCAAGATTGACTGGAAGACCGACCTCCAGGACCAGGTCCGCCGGGACTTCGTCAACAAGACGCAGTTCGAGGCACTGCTGTCCGAGCGGGGCATCAGCAACGACGACACCGTCATCCTGTACGGCGGCAACAACAACTGGTTCGCCGCCTACGCCTACTGGTACTTCAAGCTCTACGGCCACCGTGACGTGAAGCTGCTCGACGGCGGCCGCAAGAAGTGGGAGCTGGACGCCCGCCCGCTCGTCACCGACGCGGTGTCCCGCCCGGCGACGCAGTACGTCGCGCAGGAGCCGGACACCTCCATCCGGGCCTTCCGCGACGAGGTCGTCGCCGCGATCGGCACCAAGAACCTGGTCGACGTGCGCAGCCCCGACGAGTTCGCCGGTCGCCTGCTCGCCCCCGCCCACCTGCCGCAGGAGCAGGCGCAGCGGGCCGGCCACATCCCCACCGCGATCAGCGTGCCGTGGTCCAAGGCGGCCAACGAGGACGGCACCTTCCGGTCCGACGACGAGCTGCGCAAGATCTACGGTGACGCGGGGCTCGACGACGGCAAGGAGACCATCGCGTACTGCCGGATCGGTGAGCGCTCGTCGCACACCTGGTTTGTGCTCCAGGAGCTGCTGGGTCACCGCAACGTCAAGAACTACGACGGCTCCTGGACCGAGTACGGCTCGCTGGTCGGTGTGCCGGTCGCGCTCGGCGACGAACCCGGGGAGGCCTGATCATGACTCTTCCCACCGCCGCGGGTTGCGCCGCACCGGACCAGGCCGCGCCGCTGCCGGCCAGCCTGGACCTGGAGAAGGAAACCGTCATCACCGGCATCGTCCGTTCCTCCGAGGCCGAGCCGGTGCCGGGCGCGTACGTCCGGCTGCTCGACTCGACCGGTGAGTTCACCGCCGAGGTGGTCACCTCGGCCGCCGGGCAGTTCCGGTTCTTCGCCGCGCCGGGTTCCTGGACGCTGCGGGCGTTGTCCCGGCACGGCAACGGTGACACCGCGGTCACTGCCGGCCGGGGTGTCAACGAGGTTGCCGTCACCGTCGCCTGACCCACTGCTCTGATCGACCGGGGCCGGTCACCCTCCTGGGGTGGCTGGCCCCGGTCGTTTCCCCGCAGCGGCGCGCCGGGCGGGTGCCGAAATCCATCGGCATGCGTCACTATCTACGGGTGGAATTCAGGGATGAAAGTGGCGTGTCCGACGAAGGGGTTCCCATCGTCCTCTGTGTGGGCACCGACGTGTCGATGCGGGAGCGGGTGCTGGGCCAACTCGGCGGGCTCGCCCCGGTGCTCAGCTGCGCCGACCTGACCGAACTGCGTGAGCTGCTGTCGTCGCCGACGGCCCCGGCGCCGGTCGATCCCACGGCCCTTCCGCCCACCGAGGCGCAGGGCCTGGTGCAGTGGGGTGAGCTGGCCGTCGACCGGGCCGGCCACCGGATCACCTGGCGCGGCGACCCGCTCCCGCTGACCCCCACCGAACGGGAACTGCTCGCCCTGCTCATGGGTCCGCCGCTGGTGGTGTGGAGCTACGAACAGCTCTGCGCCTCCGCGCTGGGTGGCGCGGACACCGCCGCTCTGCAGTCCACGATCAAACGGCTTCGCCGCAGGTTGCGGGGCCTGCCGGGTGGGCCGCAACTGCACACCGTGCGAGGGGTCGGCTACCGACTCGACCCGCCGGCCCGGCTGAACGACCACTGACCGGCCGTCGTCCCGTCCTGCCGACCGCCTCCGCCGCCGGACCGGCGGCGGGCGCGTGACACCATGGCCGGGTGAGCGGTGCTGTGCAGACGGGTTGGGCCTCCTCGGCCGGCCCTGCCGCGCCGGCACCGGCCCGGCCGCGGCGACGTTGGCTGCTGGCCGTGAGCGTGGCGTGGGCCGTGTTGCTGGCCGGGCTCACCTGGATGTCGGTGCGGGACGATCCGCCGACCGTGCGCGAACAGCGTTCCCTGGATCAGGCCGGCCCGGTGGTCGACCGGGCGGTCGGCGAGTTGGCCCACGCGGCTGGTGTGGCCGGTCTGCTGGAGCTGGGTCCGGCGCGGATCGCGTCCGGCTGCCGGGTCACCCCGTTCGAGGACGGGGCGAGGTTGCGGCGCGAGGTCGGTGTGCTCGCGGCCACCGGTGACGAGCGGGCCGTGCTGGCCGGCATCGCCGAGCGGCTGCCGGCGAGCTGGCGGGCCGGGGTCGGGCCCGGGGGGGACGGGCCCGAGCGGCGCGCCGACGCCGGAGAG
>NZ_JAKKFF010000486.1 GCF_022229015.1 Micromonospora foliorum | reverse complement strand
GCTGGCCGGCCCCGCGCACGTCGACGTCGGGCTGGCCGGCACCGTGATGCGGTTCGTGCCACCGGTGGCCGGCCTGGCCGACGGGCAGGTCACCTTCGACGGCGACCCGTACGTGCGCACCCGCCCGCTCGGCCCACTGGTCGGCGCGCTGCGCTCGCTGGGCGTCCGGATCGACGTCACCGGCTCCGGCAGCCTCCCGCTGACCGTGCTCGGCACCGGCCGGGTCGCCGGGGGCGAGGTGGTGATCGACGCGTCCGCCTCCAGCCAGCTCGTCTCCGGGCTGCTGCTGGCCGCACCGCGCTTCGACCGGGGCGTCGTGGTCCGCCACGTCGGCCCGCCGGTGCCCTCCGCGCCGCACCTTCGGATGACGGTGCGGATGCTGCGGGCCGCCGGCGCGGCGGTCGACGACAGCACCCCCGACGTCTGGGCCGTCGAGCCCGGCCCGCTCACCGGGCGCGGCTGGGACGTCGAGCCGGATCTCTCCGGCGCCGTGCCGTTCTTCGCCGCCGCCCTGGTCACCGGGGGCGAGGTGACCCTGCAGGGTTGGCCGCACAGCAGCGCGCAGCCGGTCGAGCAACTCCGCTCGCTGCTCCAGCGGATGGGTGGCGAGGTCACCCTCTCCACCAACGGGCTGACCGTCCGCGGCACCGGCGTGGTGCACGGTCTGACCGCCGACCTGTCCGACGTCGGCGAGCTGACCCTCGTGCTGACCGCGCTGGCCATGCTGGCCGACTCGCCGTCGGTCTTCACCGGCGTCGGGCACATCCGTGGCCACGAGACCGACCGGCTCGCCGCGCTCGCGCGGGAGTTCGGCGGGCTCGGGGCGGACATCACCGAAACGCCGGACGGGTTGGAGATCCGGCCCCGCCCGCTGCGCGGTGGGGTCTTCCGCACCTACCACGACCACCGGATGGCGCACGCCGCCGCGGTGGCCGGGCTCGCCGTTCCGGGCATCGAGGTGGACGACGTGGGGTGTACCTCCAAGACCATGCCCGAGTTCCCGGCACTATGGTCAGCGATGGTGACCGGCAAGAGCTGACGCGACGGAGGAAAGGTCCTGGCGACCAAACGGCGGGAGTACGACGAGGACGACGTACGGGTCCGGCCCGGAAAGTCGTCGCGCCCGCGTACGCGCACCCGCCCGCAGCACGCCGACGCGGTCGACGGCTTCGTCATCGCCGTCGACCGGGGGCGCTACACCTGCGTGCTCTCCGGGGCCGAGCGCGGCGTGGTCGGCGCCGAGTTGCCCACGGTCACCGCCATGCGGGCCCGCGAGCTGGGCCGCAAGTCGGTGGTGGTCGGTGACCGGGTCAGCCTGGTCGGCGACACGTCCGGCGCGGAGGGCGCGCTGGCCCGCATCGTCCGGATCGCCGAGCGCCGCTCGGTGCTGCGCCGCACCGCCGACGACGACGAGACCACCGCCGAGGGTCGGCTGGAACGGGTGGTGGTGGCCAACGCCGACCAGTTGGTGATCGTCAGCGCGTTGGCCGACCCACCGCCGCGCACCGGGTTCATCGACCGCTGCCTGGTGGCCGCGTACGACGCGGACGTCGAGCCGCTGCTCTGCCTCACCAAGGCCGACCTGGCCGGGCCGGAGGAGGTGCTCGGCTACTACACCGAGCTGGAGCTGCCGTACGTGCTCAACCGCCCCGACTCCGACCTCGACGCGCTCCGTGCGCTGCTGAGCGGCAAGGTGTCGGTGCTGGTCGGGCACTCCGGGGTGGGCAAGTCGACGCTTGTCAACCGCCTCGTTCCGGACGCGCTGCGCGCGGTCGGCGTGGTCAGCGCGATCGGCCGGGGCCGGCACACCTCGACCAGCGCGGTGGCGCTGCGGCTGCCGCCGGTACCCGGGGTCGACACCGACCCGGGCTGGATCATCGACACTCCCGGGATCCGCAGCTTCGGGTTGGCGCACGTCTCGGCCGACAGCCTGCTGCACGGCTTTCCGGACCTGGTCGAGGGCACCGTCGACTGCCCACCGAACTGCCCGCACACCGCCGACGAGGCCGACTGCGGGCTGGACGCGTGGGTGGCCGCCGGTAAGGCCGACCCGCGCCGACTGGCCTCGTACCGTCGGCTGCTCGCCTCCCGCGCCGGCGAGGGCGACTCGCGCGGCGACAGCGACCAGCGCGGGCCCGGCGAGGGTGACCGGCGCGGGCCCGACGAGTGACCCGACGGGTGTGGGCTAGGTTGCCGGGATGACCGGGTACGCCGACGACCTCGCCCTCGCCCACCTGCTCGCCGACCGGGCCGACGCCATCGCCACGGCCCGGTTCCGCGCGCTCGACCTGCGCGTCGAGGCGAAGCCCGACCTGACGCCGGTCTCCGACGCGGACACCGCAGTGGAGCGGGAGATCCGCGCCGTACTGGCCGAGCAACGGCCGGCCGACGGGCTGCTCGGTGAGGAGTACGGGGCCCAGCCGTCCACCGACCCGAACGGCCGCCGGTGGATCGTCGACCCGATCGACGGCACCAAGAACTTCGTCCGTGGCGTGCCGATCTGGGCCACCCTGATCGCGCTCTACGACGGCGACCGGCCGGCGGTCGGCGTGGTGTCCGCACCGGCGCTCGGACGTCGCTGGTGGGCCAGCGCGGGCGGGGGCGCGTACGCCGGGCCCGGCCCCGAGGCGGGCGAACGGATCGGCGTGTCAGCGGTGCGCGGGGTCGCCGACGCCAGCTTCTGCTACTCCTCGCTGAACGGGTGGGAGAGCGCCGGGCGGCTCGACGCGGTGCTCGACCTGATGCGGGCCAGCTGGCGCAACCGGGCGTACGGCGACTTCTACGGCTACATGCTGTTGGCCGAGGGGGCACTCGACGTGATGGCCGAGCCGGAGCTGTCCCTGTGGGACGTGGCGGCGCTGGTGCCGATCATCACGGAGGCGGGTGGCACGGTCACGGATCTGCACGGACAACCCGCGCCCGCCGGCGCCCCGGGCACCGACAGCAGCGTGGTGGCCACCAACGGTGTGCTGCACGGCGACATCCTCGCCCGCCTCAATCGACCAGCCGAGCGCTGACCCCCGGCAACCTCTATCCTCGCCAGGTGGTCTCCTCCGGCTGGTGCTTCCTCGCGGCGATGATCGTCGCGTACGGCTTCGCCAACCTGCTCCAGTCGGTGGCGGCGGCCCGCACCACGGTCCACCACACCTTCGATCCGGGCCTGCTGCTGCGCCTCGCCGGGCACCGGACGTACCTGGTCGGTCTCGGCTGTCAGATCGGCGGCTTCGTGCTCGCCTTCCTGGCCCGGCGGGACCTGCCGCTGTTCCTCGTGCAGGCCAGCGTGGCCGCCGGGCTCGGGGTGACCGCCATCCTCGGGGTGCTGGTGCTGAAGTGGCGGCTGCCAGCGGCGGAGGTGGTGCTGCTGGCGCTGCTCTTCGCGGGGATCACCGCGCTGGTGCTGTCCGCCCGGCCGGCGCCGTCGAAGCAGCTCGGCACCGCCGGCTCGATCGCCCTGCTGGTGGCGCTCGGCGTGATCGCGGTGCTCGGTGTCTTCGCCGTCCGGCTGCACGGTGCGCCGGGTTCGGTGGCCCTCGGCTCACTGGCCGGGCTGGCGTTCAGCTCGGCCGCGGTCGCCGCCCGGCCACTGGCGTCCGCGCCGTCCGCCGAGGCGTTCCTCGCCGACCCGCTGTTCTACCTGCTGATCGCCCACTCGATCGTCGGTCAGCTGCTGCTCGGTCTGGCCATGCAGCGCGGCTCGACGACCGCCGCGGTCGCCGCGATGGACGCGGCCGGCGCGGTGCCGGCCGCGATCGTGGGCCTGCTGCTGCTCAACGACAAGATCTGGCCGGGGCGGGAGTGGCTGGCCGCGGCCGGCTTCCTGGTCACCCTGGCCGCGGTGATCGGCCTGACCCGGTACGCCGAACCGCAGCAGCACCGCTCGGTGGCACGCCGTCGGGACCGCGCCATGGTTGGTGCCGGCCGGCCGGGCTGACCGTCCGGCACCGCACCACGGCGAAGCGCCCGCCGCACCGCCACCTCAGGCTTCGACCGGCTTGCGCCGGCTCACCACCCGCTCGTAGAGACGCTCCAACGCACCGGCGGTCCGCTCCCAGGTGTAGCTGCTGCGCACCCGGTCCACGGCGGCGTGCCCGTACGCGAACCGACCGGCGTTGTCGCTGAGCAGCCGGCGCAGCGACACTCCGAGTGCCCGTACGTCACCGGGGGGCACCAGGCGGCCGGTGACCTCGTCGACGACGGCGTCCGCCAGGCCGCCCATCGCATAGCCGATCACCGGTACCCCGCAGGCCATGGCCTCCAGCGAGACCCGCCCGGCCGAGGAGTAGTGCGGTGTGCAGGCGACCACGTCCGCCGACCGGTACCAGGTGGCCATCTGGTCGTGCGGCACCGCACCGACGAGCCGTACCTGGTCAACGACGCCGAGCTGTTCGGCCAGCTCGCGCAGCCGTCGCGCCTCGGCGTGGTTGGCCAACTGGTCGGCCGGTGGCCCACCGGCGATCACCAGCTCGGCGTCTCCGACCAGCCGCATCGCCCGGATCAGGTCCTCCTGGCCGTGCCCGGCGGCGAGCGAGCCCACCGAGAGGATGCGGGGCCGCTGTTCGCGCGGTGCGGCCTCGCCGTCGGGGTGGAACAGGTCGATGTCGACGCCGGCCGGCACCAACGCGACGGAGCTGCGTTGCAGACCCATCCGGGTCAGCTCGTCGACCTCGTCGTTGGACTGCGCCACGGCGATGTCGACCGCCCGGGTCAACGCGCGCTCCAGCGTGATCCGCTGCCCCGGCCCGTCGTAGTTGCCGCCCAGGTGTCGCAGCTGCTCGATGCCGAGCGAGTGGAACGTCTGCACCACCGGGATGTCGGTCTCCCGAACGGCGTGTGCGGCGGCCAGACCACCGACCCAGTAGTGCCCGTGCACCACCTCGGGCCGCCAGGCACCCGACCACTCGTCGGCCAGCCAGCGGCCGACCTCCGTCACGTACGGGATCAGCTCGGCGGTGGGTAGCGAGGTGGGCGGACCGGCGGGCACCTGGTGCACCTGGTAGCCGTCGACGGTCGTCGTCGCCGGCAGCGCCGGGTCGTCCCGGCGGACGTAGAGCCGGACGTCATGGCCTCGCTCGGCCAGTTCGGTGGCGACCCGGGCGATGTGCTGTCGGGTGCCGACCGGCGGGCCGTCGGCGTGGCGGTAGGAACTGGCGTGCGCGCAGACGAGGCCGACGCGCATGGGTCACCTCCCTGCGATCTTTCCTCGGCGGTGGTCCTCCCGGTCAGAGCGTCCCATTAACCCCGCGACGCTGAGCCGAAACCTGGCAGATCAGGAAGAGTCAGCGCGAGTGCCGCCGACACTTGCGCCACGGCAAGCACACGCGGCACGCAACCGCACGGTTCGACGATGATCGACAAGCCGTCATCGGTGTGACCAGGCCCGGCCGGGGGTACCGCTGAGGAATGCCGCTGACCCGCAGTCTCGACGATTCGACCGTGGTGATCACCGGCGCGTCCAGCGGGATCGGCGCGGCGACCGCGTACGCACTGGCCCGCCGGGGTGCCGCCGTCGTGCTGGCCGCCCGCAGCGAGCCCGCCCTGCGACAGGTCTCGCAGCGCTGCCGGGAGTTGGGCGGTCGGGCTCTGGTGGTGCCGACCGACGTGACCGACCTGGAGTCGGTACGGCGGCTGGCCGATCAGGCGGCGGCCGAGTTCGGCCGGATCGACGCCTGGGTGAACAACGCCGCGGTCAGCGCCGTGGGTCTGTTCGACGAGATCCCGGTCGCCGAGTTCCGCCGGGTGCTGGAGGTCAACCTGCTCGGGACGGTGCACGGCATCAAGGCGGCCCTGCCCCACCTGGGCGCCGCCGGCGGCGGTGTGCTGGTCAACAACGCCTCGGTGCTGGCCGAGGTGGCCATGCCGTACCAGTCGGCGTACAACGCCACCAAGCACGGTATCCGTGGGCTGGCCGACACCGTGCGACAGGAGCTGCGGGTCACCGGTCGGGGGAACATCTCCGTCTGCACCGTGCTGCCGGCCACGATCGACACCCCGTTCTTCCGACACACGGGCAACCACAGCGGCCGGGAGCTGGTGCCCCCTCCGCCGATCTATCCGCCGGAGGTGGTCGCCGAGACCATCGTCCGGCTGCTGCGCCGGCCCCGCCGCGAGGCGTACGCCGGGGGCGCGGCCCGGCTGATCGGCCTGCAGTGGCGGCTGGCGCCCGCGCTGGTGGAGCGCACCCTCGGCTGGTACGCCCACCGCACCCAGTTCGGGCCGGGCGCCCGACTGGACAGCAGCGGCAACGTGTTCCACGCCGATGCCCAGGCGCGCCAGGACGGTGGCTGGAACGGTCGACGGCGACAGGTGGTGCGGATGACCGCCGCGTTCGGTCTGGCCGCCGCCGGCACCGCTGTCGGCACCCTGGCGGCCATCAGCCGCCGCTCCCGGTCGGACCGCTGATGGCGGATGTCGAGCGCCCGAATGCGCTGACCGTCACCGGCGCGCACAATGGGGCGATCATGTCGAGCTGTCTCGTGGAAATCGACGAGTCGTCAGCGGTGGTCCGGCTGACCGGTGTGCTCGACGCCGCCGGAGCCGAGGCGGTACGCGGCGCCCTGCTCGCCCGTCTCGTGGACCGGCCCGGTCCGGTGGTGGCCGACGTGACCGGTCTGCGGGTCGTCGACCCGGCCGGGCGGGGCGTCTTCGCCGACATTCGCCGGGAGGTCGCCGACTGGCCCGCCGCGGATCTGCTGCTGTGTGACCCGGCGGTCGACGGGCCGGCCCGTCCGGACACCGCGCTCGCCGGTGTGCCGGCCTGGCCGACGCTCGAC
>NZ_JAKKFF010000485.1 GCF_022229015.1 Micromonospora foliorum | reverse complement strand
AGATAATGACACGGGAGTGGCGTCCAGCCGAGTGCTCGGCCGATCTCGGCGGCCGGCCCGACCGGCGCGGCTGCGAGCGGGTCCGGCACCCCCGGGGGTACGCCGTGACCACCGCACCCCGGGCGTTGATCGTCCTGCTCGACGGCGTCGAGCTGGTCGGCGCGGCCCGGCAGCGGGTCCGCTCGCTGCGGGTGGCGGCCCGGCTCGACCAGCCCACTCAGGCCGAGCTGGTGTTGGCCACCACCGCCGGGACCGGCGCGTTCGACCCGGCGGTACGCCCCGGCACGACCCTCGACGTACGGCTCACCGACCACGCGGACGCCCTCTTCACCGGGGAGGTCACCTGCGTGGAGGTGGAGTACGCCGCCGACGGGGCGGCGGTGCTGCGGCTGCGGGCGTACGACCCGCTGCATCGGCTGCGCAAGCGGCAGGGGTTGCGGGTCTTCACCTCGGTGACCGCCGCCGAGCTGGCCCGGGAGTTGTGCGGCGCGGTGGGGTTGGCGGTGACGGCGGAGGTGGACGGCCCTCGGGTGGAGCGGCTGCTCCAGCACCGGCACAGCGATCTGGAGCTGCTGCGGGAGGTTGCCGGCCGGGCCGGGCTGCACCTGGCCGCCGACGGCGACGGCGTCCGGCTGGTCACGCTCGCCGGCTACGGGGAGCCGATCGCGTTGACGCTCGGCGCGGGTGTGCACACCCTGCGGCTGTCCACCAACACCGACCAGGCCAGCGGTGCCAGCGCGGCTCTGGGCTGGCACCCGCAGCGGGCCGAGGTGATCAGTCAGCAGGTCGACGAGGCGCGCTGCGGCCGGCCCGCCGACGACCGTCCGGACCCGGCCGACGTGGGCGCCGACGGCGTTCGCACCGCCGTGGACCAGCCCGGCCGCAGTGACGACGAGTTGGCGGCGCTGGCCCAGGCCCGAATGGACACCCGGGCGGCGACGCTGGTCACGGCCGAGGGGGTGGCCGAAGGCGATCCGGCGTTACGGCCGGGCCGACGGATCGCCCTGGACGGGGTGCCCGACCCGGTCGCCGGGGCGTACGTGCTGACCGAGGTGGTGCACACGGTGGACGGCAACGGGCACCTGACCCGCTTCTCCACCGTGCCACCGGCCACCCCGACCACCCCGACCGGCGGCGCGGTGGTCACCCTCGGCTCCGTCACCGACGTCGGCGACCCGGACGGGCTGGGACGGGTGCGGTTGACCCTGCCGGCGTACGGGGACCTGGACGCCGGCTGGCTCGCCGTGCTCTGCCCCGGGGCCGGGCCGGGCAAGGGTCTGGTGGCGCTCCCCGATCCGGGTGACACCGTGCTGGTGGTGCTGCCCGGCGGCGAGCCGGCCTCGGGCATCGTGCTGGGTTCGCTGTTCGGCGCCGTCGAGCCGTACGACGCGGGCATCGACGACGGAAAGGCCCGCCGCTGGACGATGCGCACCGCCGGCGGGCAGTCGATCGTCGTCGACGACGTGCGGCGCAGCCTGCGGCTGGGCACCGAGGGCGGCAGCTTCCTGGAGTTGACCCCCGACCTGGCCACCCTGCACGCCGCGTCCGACCTGGTGATCTCCGCACCCGGCCGGGCCATGGTGGTGCGCGCCCGCAGCGTGGACTTCCTGCACGCCGACTCGACCGAGGACCCGACCACCGCGGCGGAGCAGGCCCGTTCGCTCGCCCGCGCCCACCACCAAGGAGGCGGCTGATGCGCTGGATCCACCGTGACTCCGTGATCACCTGCGATCACGACGGCCGGGTCGAGAACCGACCCTCGCGGCAGTGGGTGACCGTCACCGGGGTGCCCGTGCTCGTCGACGACGACCCGGAGGGACGCACGATCATCGCTTGCCCGAACTACGGCCCGACCATCAAACCCTGCACACAGACGCTCACCGTCCGGGTCGGCTACAGCGACTGGGTCCGCGTCGACGGGCACCGGGTGGTGCTGTCGCACCTGGAGGGGTTCACCAACGGCACACCGCCGGGGCTGGTCAAGCACACGGTGCGCGACCCCCGCCAGCAGTTCCTGGGGGCGGACCGATGAGGGCCTTCCGCTTCGTCGGCGCCGGCTTCGACGCCGGCCGTACCGGCGGGTTGGCGCTGACCGCGGCCGGTGGGCTGGCGATGACCGAGGGCGACGAGAGCGTACGGCAGGCGCTGTTCCTGCTCCTGTCGACCACGCCGGGCGAGCGGCTGATGCGACCCGGGTACGGCTCCCGACTGCACCGGTTGGTCTTCGCGCCCAACGACGACACCACTGCCGGGCTGGCCATCCACTACGTCCGGCAGGCCATCGCCCGGTGGGAGCCCCGGGTCGAGGTGATCGACGTGGACGCCGGGCCGGACCCGGACGACGCGTGGCGGTTGGTGATCCGGTTGGACTACCGGGTGCGGGCCAGCCTGACACCCGGGCAACTGGTCTTCTCCGTGGACCTGCTCCCGGTCGACGAGCCCGCCCAGGGAGGCCCCTCATGACGCTGCCCGTGCCGCACCTGGACGACCGCGGCTTCCTCGACCTGGTCACCGAGGCCCGGGAACGGATCCGGCAGTCCTGCCCGGCGTGGACCGACCTGTCGGCGCACGACCCCGGCATGGCGCTGGTGGAGACGTTCGCGCACCTCACCGAGGTGATGATCTACCGGTTGAACCAGTTGCCGGACAAGGCGTACGTCTCGTTCCTGAACCTGCTCGGGGTGACCCGGCACGCGCCGACCGCGGCCTGGGCGGACGTCCGGTTCACCCGTACCGGCACCGACCGCGGCGCGGTCCGGATCCCGGCCGGGCTGCGGGTCGCGGCGGCCCGGGGCGCGGACCCCCGGCCGGTCGTGTTCGTCACCACCGAGCCGACGCTGCTGCCCGCCGACGAGACGTCGGTGACGGTACGGATGCACCACTGCGAACCGGTCGAGGCGGAGCTGCTCGGGGTGGGCACCGGCCAGCCGGGGCAGGTGCTGCGCGCGGCCCACGCGCCGCTGACGCACACCGCCGAGGCGCTGGACCTGCTGCTCGGGGTGGAGGTGCCGGCCGGCACAGTCGAGTTGGGCGCGGCGGCCCGTGAGCACGACGGTCGCACGTTCGAGATCTGGCAGCCGGTGGACAGCTTCGCCGGGCTCGGCCCGCAGGCCAAGGCGTACCTGGTCGACCGCTGCTCGGGCACTGTCACCTTCGCCCCGGCCCTCGACCTGCGGGCCGAGCCCGGCGAA
>NZ_JAKKFF010000484.1 GCF_022229015.1 Micromonospora foliorum | reverse complement strand
CTCGCCGCGACCGCGTGTCACCGCGCGGCCCGTTGTGACGTCCTCGCTGCGCGTGTTCACCCTGCGACCTCCTCCGCCGCCACGTCCGGCACGTCGCCGGCCGTCGTCGAGCCGTCCGGCCCGGCCGCCACCACGGCCCGCACCCGCTGTGGGTCGGCCGCTGGTGCGCCCCGGCGCAACCATACGAAGAACTCCACGTTGCCGCTCGGCCCGGGCAGCGGGCTGGCCGCCACGTCGGCCAGCCCGAGGCCGAGCCGCGCGGCCGTCGCGGCCACGTCCAGCACCGCTTCGGCGCGCAACTCCGGATCACGGACCACACCGCCGGCGCCGACCCGGTCCTTGCCGACCTCGAACTGCGGCTTGACCATCAACGCCAGGTCGCCGTCGTCGCGGGTGCAGCCGGCCAGCGCCGGCAGCACCAGCCGCAGCGAGATGAACGACAGGTCGGCCACCGTGAGGTCGACCGGGCCACCGATCGCGTCGGCATCGAGGGTACGGACATTCGTGCGCTCCAGGACGCGGACCCGCTCGTTCGTGCGCAGCGGCCAGGCGAGTTGCCCGTAGCCGACGTCCACGGCCACCACCTCGGCCGCGTCGGCGCGCAGCAGCACGTCGGTGAACCCACCGGTCGACGCCCCCGCGTCCAGGCAGCGCCGCCCGGCGACGCGCAGCCCCCCGGGGGCGAACGCGGCCAGCGCGCCGGCGAGCTTGTGCCCGCCCCGGGAGACGTACTCCTCGGCCGGGTCCGCACCGGTGACCAGGAGCGGGTCGGCGGGGTCGACCATCGCGGCCGCCTTGCGGGCGACCACGCCCCGCAGTTGGACCCGGCCGGCCTCCACCAACGCGGCGGCCTGCTCACGGGAGCGGGCCAGACCGCGGCGGACGAGTTCGGCGTCCAGCCGGTTACGACGTGCCATGGATGTGGTTCTCCGGTCTGCTCAGGCCTGGTCGTCCCGCTCAGGTCTGGTCGATGGTGGCGAGGGTTTCTCGCAGCGTCTCGTAGGCCGCCTCGTACTGGGCGATCTGGTCGGCCGGAGCGAGCGTCGCCGCGTTGACGAGGGACCGCACGGCGGCGTCCACCGCCGGATGCCGTGGCTCGTCGTCCCCGAGGTCCGGCGGCGGCCCGGGGCGGGCACCCACCGGAGGACCCGGCCGGGCCGGAAAGGAGCCGCCGGCCGGCGGCGAGGGCCGGGCCGGAAACGAACCACCGGCCGGCGGACCGGGCCGGGCCGGAAAGGACCCGCCGGGCGGTGGACCGGGCCGGGTCATTCGGCGTCGTCCGGCCGCTGCTTGCCGACCGCCTTCTTGGCGGGCATCACGGCCGGCGTCGGGACGTCCTCGTCGGTGGTGCGGCTGATCGTCGCCGGCGGCTTCTTGGCGATGGCCTTCTTGGCGACCGCCTTCTTCGCCACGGCCTTCTTCGCCACCGGCGCGGAGACCGGGGCACCGGCCGAGCCGTCGGACGGCACGAGCCCGGCGCCGGGCCGCGCGGCGACGGTCGGGTCGGGTTGCGGCGTGGGACCGGCGGTCGACGCGTCGGCCGGCTCGGCGGACCGCGCCTCCCGTAGCTGCCGTTCCAGGTCGTGCACCCGCCGGGTC
Source organism: Micromonospora foliorum (assembly GCF_022229015.1). Taxonomy (GTDB): domain Bacteria; phylum Actinomycetota; class Actinomycetes; order Mycobacteriales; family Micromonosporaceae; genus Micromonospora; species Micromonospora foliorum. The sequence goes on along the minus strand of NZ_JAKKFF010000484.1, from coordinate 3,270 downwards.
AGCTCGGCCACCTCGTCGGCGGTCGCCAGACCGACCGCGCCGAGGGCACGGTCGACCTCGAAACGCACCAGCTTGGTCAGTGCCTCCCGGTTGGCGGCGCCGGTGGTGACCAGTTCCTCGCCGAGGGCCTGGAGTTGGGCGGCGGTCGCGCCGCCGGAGCCGACGAGGCGACGTGCCACGTCCTGGGCCTTCTTCCGGGGCGCCTCCGCAAGGCCCATGGCCAGCTCGAGGTAGGCGCGCCACGCGTCCTGCATGCCTGAGTCCTTCCATGGGGCGGGGTGTGCAGGTGTCACGCTACCGGGCACCCCCGACCGACCCGTGCGGTACGGTGCCGAGGACGGCGTGGCGATCAGCGAGGGGGAGATGTGGCCAGCGTGGACGAGTGCCGGCAGGCGTTGCAGGAGCTGGCCGCACGATTGGATCGCAACGCCGAGACGGTCCGCGAACGGATCGACCTGGACCGGACGCTGGCCTGCCGGATCACCGACCTGAACACCGCGTTCCACGGCCGGATCACCGGCGGTCGACTGGTCGAGCTGACCGACGGCGACGACCCCAAGGCCAAGATCGCGCTGAGCACGTCCAGCGACGACCTGCTCGCCCTGGTCCGAGGCGACCTGGACGTCACCAGCGCGGTGACCTCCCGCCGGGTGTCGATCAAGGCCAACCCGTTCGACCTGCTCAAGTTGCGCAAGCTGCTCTGACGACCGCCCGGCTCAGGCCGCCGCGATCAGACCGAAACTCTCCACCGCGTGGGCCGCGTCCGGGCCCACCGGGCGGATCTTCGGCAGCGCCGGCACCGGCGCCGACCAGGCCACCGCGCAGAGCGCGGCCAGGGCGTCCAGCGGCCGACCGGTCCCGGCCAGCTCCAGCGTGCCGTCCCGGTCGGTCACGGACCAGCCGCCGGCGTCCGCCGGGCCCGGAACCCGCACGGCGGCAGCCGGGTCGAACAGCCCCGCCAGGTCCCTCGCGACGTGCGTGGGACGGCGCTGCGGCTCGGCGGCCAGAAGCTCCGGTACGCCGCTGACACCGGTGAGCACGAGCAGGCTGTCCAGCCCTGCCCGGCGAGCGCCCTCGATGTCGGTGTCCAGCCGGTCACCCACCACCAGGCTCCGCCCACCGCCACTGCGCCGGGCGGCGGTCTCGAACAGCGCCGGCTCCGGCTTGCCGACCACCACGTCGGGGTCGCGCTCCAGTGCCGTACGCAGCACGGCGACCAGCGAACCGTTGCCGGGCAGTGGGCCCCGCCCACTGGGCAGGGTCCGATCGGTGTTGGTGGCGATCCAGATCGCACCCGCCCGCACCGCGATCGACGCCTCGGCCAGCTCGGCCCAGCCGACCTGCGGGCCGTACCCCTGCACCACCGCCGCCGGCTTCTCGTCGGCCTGGGTGACCGGGGTCAGACCGACCGCGCGCAGCTCCGCGCGCAGCGCCTCCGCGCCGACCACCAGCACCGACGCGCCAGCGGGCAGCCGGTCGCGCAGCAACTCGGCCGAGGCGGCGGCGGAGGTGAGAACCTCCTCCGGCCGGGCCGGCACGCCCATCCCGGTCAGCAGGTCGGCGACCTCACTGGACCGGCGGGACGCGTTGTTGGTGGCGTACGCCACCGACCGTCCCTCGGCGTGCAGCCGGGCCACCGCCTCGACGGCGCCGGGGATCGGCCGGTCGATCAGGTAGATCACGCCGTCCAGATCGAAGACGACCAGGGTGTACCCGTCGACCAGCCGCTCCCCCACGCCCGCGCTCACCGCTGCGTCGAACCCGACTCGTCGTCCCGGGCCGGCACGTCGGCGTTCGCGTCGCTGTCCGCCGCGTCGCTGTCCGCCGCGTCGGCGGACGTCACGCCGCTGTCGCCAGCGGTGTCCGCGTCGGCGTTGCCGCTCTCGCTGGCGTGACGGTCCTCGTCCTCGTCGTCGAAGCCTTCGTCGTCGGCGGGACGGCCGACAGCGGCGTCCTCCTCGTCGTCGTCGTCGTCTTCGTCGTCGTCGTCGTCGTCGTCGTCTTCGTCGTCGTCGTCGTCGTCGTCGTCTTCGTCGTCGTCGTCGTCTTCGTCGTCGTCGTCTTCGTCGTCGTCGTCGTCTTCGTCGTCGTCGTCTTCGTCGTCGTCGTCTTCGTCGTCGTCTTCGTCGTCGTCGTCGTCGTTCTCGTCTGCGTCGTCGTTCTCGTCGCCGACGAGATCGGCGTCGGGTCGGGCCGGCACCGCGCCGGGAGCGCCCGGGCCTGCGGCGATCTCCTCGGCCTCGTCCTCGTCGTCACCCTCGATGACCACACCGTCGAGTTCGAGCAGCCGCTCGGCGGCGTCGGTCTCGCCCTCGGTGTCCACGTCGGCGGCGCGGGAGAACCATTCGCGGGCCTCCTCACGCCGGCCAACCGCGAGCAGCGCGTCGGCGTACGCGTACCGCAGCCGGGCCGTCCACGGCACGGTGGCCTCGCTGGTGAGGTCCGGGACCTGGAGCATCGCGACCGCGGCGTCCTTCTGCCCGAGGTCGCCCCGCGCTCCGGCGGCGACGATCAGCAGCTCGATCGCCACGGCCTGGTCCAGCTTCTCCCGGTCCGCGCCACGGAACAGGTCGATGGCCCGCTCCGGCCGGCCGAGAGCCCGCTCGCAGTCCGCGAGCACGGCCAGGTGGCTCTGCAACCCACTCATCCGGTGGTACGTGCGCAGCTCGGCGATAGCCGACTGCCACTCCCCCGCGTGGTACGCGGCCAGGCCGACCGCCTCACGGACAGCCGAGATACGCGACGCGAGCCGGCGGGCGGCCAGCGCGTGCGCCAACGCCTCGGCCGGATCCTCGTCGATCAGCTGTCCGGTCGCGACCAGGTGCCGGGCCACCGTCTCGGCGACCGGCTTGTTCAGCGAGAGCAGCTCAGCGCGGACGTCCTTGTCGAGGTCGGTCGCGACGATGTCGTCCGGCAGCGCCGGGGCCGAACTACGCCCGCCCTCGAACGACTCGGAGCCACCCGCGCGGTCATCGCGACGGAACTCCCCCTCGCGACGCGGCCGCTCGTCGGCCCGGGAACCCCCGGTACGCTCTCCGCCCCGGTAGCCGCCCTCACGGTCGCCACCCCGGAAGCCACCTTCACGCGGGGCGCTGGAACGCGAACCGTCCCGGTCACCACCCCGGAAGCCACCCTCACGGGGAGCGCCGGAACGCGAACCGTCCCGGTCGCCGCCACGGAAACCGCCCTCACGGGGAGCGCCGGAACGCGAACCGTCCCGGTCGCCGCCACGGAAGCCACCCTCACGGCGGTCGCCGCCCCGGAAACCAC
>NZ_JAKKFF010000483.1 GCF_022229015.1 Micromonospora foliorum | reverse complement strand
ATCCTTTGAAGACACTGCCTAGGACGCCCGGGTGAACGTCATGATCCAGTTGGTCTCCCAGGTCTGCTCGCCGTCGACCGAGAACGCCTGCTCCCAGCGGGCGGTGGTCGCGCTGATGTCGGACCAGATGAACCGGCACCGGACCGGGCGCCCCTCGTGCTGGTCGTCGGCGTAGAAGCGGCCCACCCCGTCGACGAAGCGACCCACCATGGGCGGCTGCCCCAGCACCCCGGTGTCGCTGCTCATCCAGTAGATCGACCACTCCTGCCGGGCCGGGTCGAAGATCCGGATCGTGGCGCCGGCGGAGCCCTTGGTCGGGAACGTGATCTCGTCGAAGTGACCGCCGCCGGCGAAGAAGCCGTGCGCCACCGACACCCCGGGGAACTCCTCCCACTCGTCGGAGCCGACCAGCCGCTTGCGCAGCCGCCGGTTGACGACGTTCCAGGTGCCCACAAAGAAGTCGAAGTCGCCCATCAGCGGCCCACCGGCCCTTCCGCTCGCGTGTCACGCAGATAATCGATCAGATTCGGGCTCTCCGGCAGCAGCATGTGCCGGACCCAGGCGGCCCGCTCGTGCTCCAGGACCGCCAACTCCCAGACGCAGCCCACTGCCGGGCGGCGTAGGTGGACGAAGTGTGCCGGGTCGTCGTCGGGACAGTCCAGCGCCGGTTGCCCGGCCGCCGCGACGCGGACCTCCACCGCGTTGTCCCAGACCCAGGTGTACGCCAGCAGGTAGGCGCCGGTGACCGCGCCCCGGTGCAGCACCACCCACCCGGAGGCCGGGGTGCCGTCGTCGACGACGTCGGCCAGCAGCGCGGGCAGCAGGTCGTACGCGGCCTTCTCCACCTCGGGTTCGATCGGTCGCTCCGGCTGGTCTATGTGGTAGCGCTTGAGTTGCCGGCCGTCAACCAGCACCGGTCCGGGCGTTCGTAGTTCCTTGTCGCGAAAAGCCATGCCGGGACGGTAGGACGGGTCCCCTGACAACTAGTGTCAGTGAAGTGCGGGCTTCTCGACTTCTCTCCGTCCTGCTGCTGCTCCAGTCGCACGGGCGGTTGACCGCCGCGCAGCTCGCCGAACGGTTGGCCGTCTCCCCTCGCACCATCTACCGGGACGTCGAGTCGCTGCACGCCGCCGGCATCCCGCTCTACGGCGAGGCCGGGCACGCCGGCGGCTACCAGCTCGTCGACGGCTGGCGGACTCGACTGACCGGGCTGACCGCCGAGGAGGCCGACCGGCTGTTCCTCGCCGGGCTGCCCGGGCCGGCCGGCGAGTTGGGCTACGGCGACGTGGTGGCGGCGCTGCAACTCAAGCTGCACGCCGCGCTCCCCGCGCCGCTGCGCGACCGGGCGACCCGACTGCAACAACGCTTCCACCTGGACACTCCCGGGTGGTACGCCGACGGCGACGCTTCCCCGGAGCTGGCCCGCACGGCCGAGGCGGTCTGGCGGCAGCACCGCGTGGAGGTGCGCTACCGGGGCTGGAACGGCGAGGTGACCCGGGTCCTGGAGCCGTACGGCCTGGTGCTCAAGGGCGGCCGTTGGTATGTGGTGGCCGACCAGCCCGGCCGGGGCGCGCCGGCGACCTACCGGGTCAACCAGATCCTCGCGCTGACCCCGCTCGCGCAGGAGTTCGACCGACCCGCCGACTTCGACCTGCCGGCGTGGTGGCGGGAGCACGTGGTGCAGTTCCGGGCCCGGCTGCACCGGGACGAGGCCCACGTCCGACTCTCCCCCGCCGGGCGGGAGCGGTTGCGCGAGATCGGCAGCGATCCGGTGGTGACCGCGATGGACACCAGCGCCGGGCCACCGGACGCGCGTGGTTGGGTGAGCGCGGTGCTGCCGATCGAGTCGCTCACCCACGCCCACGGTGAGCTGCTGCGCCTCGGCGCCGACGTCGAGGTGCTGGCCCCGGTGGCGCTGCGCGAGCGGCTGGCCGCCACGGCGGCCGGGCTCGCGGCGCTCTACTCCCCCGCCTGAACAGCCCGGACCCTTCTCCACAGTGGAAGGGTCGGGGGCGTCGATTGTCGGCACGGTGTGCCACCCTGGGACGGTCATCGATGGTCACCGGAGGTGAGGGTCACGTTACGGCTACACGCGCTGGTCGCCGTCCCCGGCACCGGGCCGGTGACCCTCGACGTTCCCGCCGGCACGCTCGCCGCCCTGGTGGCGCCGCCCCGGTTCGGCACGGCGGTGGCCCGGGTGCTGGCCGGGCTGGCCCCGCCGGTGACCGGTCGCGTCCTCGTCGGCGACCGGGACGTCACCGGCCTGCCCCCGCCCCGCCGGCAGATCGGCTACGTGCCCGCCGGTGGCGCGCTGCTGCCGCAGCTCACCGTGCGCCGCAACATCGAGTACGGCCAGCGCAAACGTGAACGGGTGCACGAGGTGGCCAACGACTGGACGGCCACCGTCGTCGACCGGCTCGAGTTGGGGCTCTCCCTCGCCCTGCTGCCGCACCAGATCTCCGCCGCCCAGCGGTTCCGGGTGGCGCTCGCCCGAGCGGCGGCCTGCCTGCCCGAGGTGCTGGTGGTCGACCTGCCGGCCGGTTCGGCGGGCGACAGCCGCCTCGGTGACCTGATGCCCCGACTCTCGCCACCGGACGCGCCCGGGGTCGCGGTGCTGGTCTGCACCGCCGACCCGGCCACCCTGGCCGAGATACCGGTCCGGCACGAGCTGGTCACCGAGCCGAGCGAGGCGACCCGATGAGGCCGACCGCCCGAGTGAGTCGTCGTACGCTGCTGCGCGCCGCCTCCGCGGGCACCACCGCGCTGGCCGCCGGCTGCTCCGGCGGAACCCGGTCGGTGCAGGTCGCGGTGGTCTGGAGCACCAGCGAACTGGACCGGTTCCGCGAGGTCGTCGCCGGCTACCCCGCCCCGGTGCAGGTGGTCAGCGCCGGCAACGACATCGACGCGTTCCTGCGCGCCCGACACCTCGCCGGCACCAGCCCGGACGTGGCGATCCTGCCGCGTCCCGGCCTGGTCACCGAGTACGCCCAGCGCGGCTGGCTGAGCCCGGTGCGCGCGTCCACCGAGTACGCCGTACCCGCCGGGATGGGCGAGCTGCTGACGGCCGAGGGCCAGCGCTACGGCGTCTGGGTCAAGGCGGCGCACAAGTCGCTGGTCTGGCACCTGCCCTCGATGCTGCCCGTGCAGCCGGCCGACTGGGACGCGCTGGTCCGGCGTACCCAGGAGCTCGGCGCGCTCGCCCGGCGCGACGGCGGGCCCGCGCCCCTGGCCATCGGCGCGGCGGACGGTTGGGTGCTCACCGACTGGTTCGAGAACGTCCTGGCCGACGTGGCACCCGAGAGTTACAACGCCCTCGCCCGAGCCGACGCCGACTGGCAGGGCAGACCGGTGCGCGACGCGCTGGACCGGCTCGCCGGGCTCTGGAGCATCACCGGGGCGTTCGTCGGCGGCGGCCGTCGCGCCCTGCTCACCCAGTACGAGGAGTCGGTGATCCAGGTGGTGCACACGAAACGGGCGGTGATGCTCGTCGGGGCCGACTTCACCGCCGACGTCGCCGACCCGTTCCAGCGCGGCCCGGAGGCGCCGGCCACGTTCCGGTTCCCGGGCGCCCAGCCGGGCGGCGGCCCACTGATCGTCGGTGGGGACGCGGCGGTGGCGTTCGCCGACGCCCGGGGTGGGGTCGAGCTGGTCGAGTGGCTCACCGGGGCCGACTCGTTCCAGCCGTGGCTGCGCGCCGGCGGTTACCTCTCGCCCAACACCAACGTCGCGATCGGCAGCTACCGGGACCGCGTCGGCCAGGGGCTCGCCGAGGAAATGCGCACGCCCGGCACCCTGCGTTTCGACCTCTCCGACCAGTTGCCCGGCGCGTTCACCGGCTCGGACGGGGTCGGCATCTGGCGGATCATGCAGGGGTTCTTCGCCGACGTCACCGACGGGGTCCGGGCCGGCGAGGCGATCCGTCGGGTCACCGGCCTGCTCGCCGCGGCGGCCCGCAGCGCGGGGGGCGGCCGATGAGCCAGGTGCGGGTCCTCGGCGAGCTGGCGGTCCTCGACGACGTCGGTCCGGCCCGGCGGGGTCGGGCCTATCCGGCGGCCGGCGCGACGTCGGCCCTGCTGCTGCCGGCCGCGGTGCTGCTCGGCGGGCTGGTGCTGTGGCCGGTGCTGCGGACCATGCACGCCAGCGTCACCACCGACGGTCGCTGGGTCGGCGCGGCACACTTCCGGACCGCCCTCGCCGCCCCGGGCACCGGCGCGGTGGTCGGCCGGACGGTCCTCTGGGCCCTGCTGGTGCCGGCGGTGGTGACGGCGCTGGGTTATCTGCTCGCCGCCGCGTCCCGCCGCTCCGAGGAGGGCGGCCTGGTCCGGTTGATCCTGCTGGTGCCGGTGGCGTTGCCGCTGGTCGTCACCGGGGTCACCTTCCGGCTGATGTACGACCCGGACCCGAGCCGGGGGCTGGCCACCCTGGTCGCGACCCGACTGTCCGGCCGCTCGGTCGAGGACGCGCCGCAGTTGCTCGGGCCGGGGATGGTCACCGTCGCGTTGATGTCGGCGTTCGTCTGGGCCTGGGTCGGGTTGGCGGTGCTGGTCTTCCGCTCCGCGCTGGACGCGGTGCCGCCGAGCCTCGCCGACGCGGTCCGCGCCTACGGCGGTAAACGTCGCCATGTGCTGTGGGACGCGCAGTGGCGGCCACTGCTGCTGCGGACGACCGCGGTGGTCTTCGCGTTGGTGGCGGTCGGCACCAGCCGCACGTTCGACCTCATCCTGGTGATGACCCCCGGTTCGGTCCGCGACGAGGCCTCGGTGCTCGCGCTGCGGATCTGGCAGACCTCCGGGGGCACCACCACCGGCGACGGCGCCGCGCTCGGTGTGGTGTGGCTGGTGGCGGTGATCGGCGGGATCATGGTGGCCGCGCTCTTCGTCCGGCAGGCCTGGCCCCCGCCGCGCGTGGAGGCGACACCGGAGCCCGCTCCGGTCGCCCCGCCCCGGCGGGTGTTCCGGCTGCTCGCGGCGGGTGCCGCGATCGCCTGGCTGGTGCCGCTGGCGGTGCTGGTC
>NZ_JAKKFF010000482.1 GCF_022229015.1 Micromonospora foliorum | reverse complement strand
GGCTGTGTTCGTTTTTTTTTTAATGACACGCTGCCCACCTCGATCTCCACTCTTCCACCACCCGACGCTCTTCCGATCTCCGACTGCTGCGCGGCTCTGGGGCGAGCGGCGACGCGCTGCTCACCGTCACGTTCGCCGCGGTGCCGGTGGTGGTCGCCATGACCCTGCTGCTGGCCGCGCTGCGCTGTGTGCGGCCCATCCGGGCGTACGTCGGGGTGCAGTTCCTGCTGCTGCCGGTCGCCCGCCCGGTGCTGGTCGGCGCCGCGGCGCTGGCGGGTGGCGGTCTGCTCGCCGGCATGACCGGCTGGTTGGTGCCGGCGGCGTTGGCGCTGCTGGCCTGCCTCGTTCTCGTCGCCGGCCCGCTCGGGCTGGGTCGGGGCGCGACGCTGCGTCCGCACCGCGCCGACTGGTCGACGTTCTGGCGCTTCGCGCTGCCCCGGGCCGCCTCGGCGGCCATCGACGCCGGCAGCATGTGGGTGGGGGTGTTGCTCACGTCGGTGCTGGCCGGGCCGGCGGACGCCGGTGTGTTCGGTGCCGTCGGCCGGTACGTGCTGGCCGGTCAGTTGGCCATGCAGGGGCTGCGGGTGGCGGTGTCTCCGCAGTTGTCCCGGCTGCTCGGGCGGGGCGAGCGGGCCGCTGCGGCGGCCGTGCACCGGCAGTTGACCACCTGGGGGCTGGTGCTGTCCTGGCCGGTGTACCTGTTGCTGGCGGTCTTCGCGCTGGCCTTCCTCCAGTTGTTCGGGCCGGAGTTCACCGCCGGTGTGCCGGCGATGACGGTGCTCGCGCTGGCGATGCTGGTCAACACCGGCGTGGGCAACGTGCAGAGCCTGCTCCTGATGGGCGGGCGTAGCGGGCTGCACCTGGTCGCCACCGTGGCCGGGTTGACGGTGACCGTCTCGCTGGGTCTCTGGCTGATCCCCAGCTACGGCGCGACGGGCGCGGCGGTGGCCTGGGCGGCCGGCATCGTCACCGAGAACCTCACCGCCGCCGGGTTCGCCCGGTCGGTGGTTCGGCAGCCGCTGTTCGACGCCGCGATGGCGCGTGCCGCGGTGGCCACGGTCGCCGGTGTGGGCCTGGCCGCCGGCGCCGGCGTGCTGGTGGGCGGTCGCGGCCTGCCCGGTCTCGCGGTGGCGCTGGTGGTGCTGCTGGCCGGCTGCGTCGGCATGTTGACGTTGCCCCGGGTGCGCGCCGGCATCCGGGGGACCATGAGGCAGATCCGTGGAGGGGACAACGCGGCCGCGGCCGCCGGACCCCCCTCGGCATCGACGAGAGGCAGGTGAGGTTCGTCGTGGTGTCCATCCGTGACCGGGTCAAGCAGTTGGTTCCGACCCAGGTGACCACCCGGGTGAAGGAGTCGCTCGTCGACTACGGCGTTCGCACCAGTGATCGCCGGCCGCTGCCGGACTTCCTGATCATCGGGACCAAACGGGGTGGCACCACCTCCCTGTGGAACTACCTCATCCAGCACCCGTTGGTGCCCCGGCTCTTTCCCGCGTGGAACACCAAGTCGGCGCACTACTTCGAGGAGCACTGGGGCCGCGGCGAATCCTGGTACCGCTCGCACTTCCCGACCGAGCGGCAGCGCGAGGCCCTGGCCAAGCGGCACGGCGGGCCGGTCCGGGTCGGTGAGGCCGCCCCGCTGTACATGTTCCACCCGCTCGCCGCGCAGCGGGTCGCCGAGCTGATGCCGACGGTGAAACTCATCGTGCTGCTGCGGGACCCGGTGGAGCGGGCGTACTCGCACTGGAAGGAACGCCGTACCCACGGCATCGAACCACTGGACTTCGCCGCCGCGCTGGCGGCCGAGCCGGAGCGCACGGCGGGGGAGCGGGAACGGCTGATCGCCGAGCCGGAGTCGTTCAGCGAGCCGTACGACTGGTACACGTACCGGGCCCGGGGGCGTTATCTGGAGCACCTGGAGCCGTGGCTGGAGCGTTTCGACCGGCAGCAGTTCCTCTTCCTGCCCAGCGAGGACCTGTACCGCGACTCGCGGGCGACCTACCGGCGCACCCTGGACTTCCTCGGCCTGCCGGCGTACGACCTGCCCAACTTCAAGGTCTACAACGATCGGCGCTCGGCACCGCTGGAGCCGACGGTGCGCGCTGAGCTGACCGACTACTACCGGCCGTACAACGACGCGTTGCGCCAGCGGCTCGGGCTGGACCTCGACTGGGCGGACCGGGCGGCGTGACGACCCGGGTGGGCCCGGCCACCGACCCGCGTTCCCGAGTGGACGGCCTGGGTTGGGTGAGCCGCGCGGTCTTCCCGGACGACCGGGTCGGCCTGACCGTGGCGGGCGCCCTGCCGGCCGGTCACCAGGCGGTGGCCCGGTACGCGGTGGTGCCGTCGGTCGCCCGGGCCCGGTTCCTGGTGCCGTTGGGCGCGCCCCGGGCCGGGGCGGCGTCCCTGTTGGCGTACAACGCCCTGCGGCCACCGAAGGTGCGCGCGCTGCGGGCGGTGCTCGGCGGGCTGGCCCGGTTCGGTCGGGTGGGGCTCGCGCCCTTCCCGACGTTGACCGTCTCGGTGCCGGCCGGGGTGCCGGCCGCGGAGCTGCTGCTGAGCGAGCGGCTCTCCGCGGACCTGGGTGACACGCCGCTGCTGGCCGCGTTCGGGGTTCGCCCCCCCGACCCGAACGGCAAGCCCACCCTGCAACTCTTCAGCGCCGACGGGCGCCCGCGTGGCTACGCGAAGATCGGCTGGAACGACGCGACCCGCGCGTTGGTCAGCGCGGAGGCGGCGGCGCTGCGGGCGTTGCGCGCGGTGGTCGACGTCGCCGACCACCCGACGCCGCCGAGGCTGCTCACCGAGACGTCGTGGGCGGGCCAGGTGGTCGCGGTGATCGAGCCGCTGCCCCCGGCGGTACGCGGTGTGCCCGTGGACGACCCACCACGGATCGCGGCGCTGCTCGCGGTCGCCCGGCGTGGCGGCCCGGCGGGCACCCCTCGACCGCTCGTCGACTCGACCTTCCTGCGCCGGCTGGCCGACCAGGCCGGCCGGGCCG
>NZ_JAKKFF010000481.1 GCF_022229015.1 Micromonospora foliorum | reverse complement strand
CATCAGGCGACGCACCAGCCCGGCCGCCTCGGCCAGTGCCGGCCGGCGACCGCCCAGCGGGTCGGCCGGCCACTCCGCGCGGAGCACCACCTCGGCTGTGGGGTTCGTCGCGTCCGGGGTCGGCTCCGGCGCCCACGCGTCGATCAGGTGCCCCGGCCCGCCGTCGAGGCAGGCGTCGTACACCTCACGCAGGAAGACCGACGGACCTCGCGGTCGCTTCGTGCCCTCCCCCCACCAGTAACCGGAGCAGAGCAGCAGCCGGCGCGGCCGGGTCACCGCCACGTACGTCAGCCGGCGTTCCTCCCGCTCGTCGTGAGCCCGCCACGCGTCGGTGAAGTCGGTCACCGCCCGCGCCACGGCCCGCTGGTCCCCCGCCTCGTCGAGCGCCAACTCGGGCAGCCCGTCGGCGTCGCCGCGCAGCGGGAACGGCAGCACGCCCAGCCCACCCAGCCAGTGGTCGGAGTTGCGGACCGGCCCGGGCCACAGCCCACGACTGAGCCCGGCCACCGCCACCACGTCCCACTCCAGGCCCTTGGCCGCGTGCGCGGTGACCACCTGCACCGCGCCCTCCACCACCTCGACCTCACCCGGCGCCAGACCACGCTCCTCGTCCTCGGCGGCGGCCAGGTAGGACAGGAAGCCGGACAGGGTCGCGCCGGGCGTCTCCCCGCTGAACCGGGCCGCCACGTCGCCGAGCGCGTCCAGGTGCCCCCGGGCCAGGCCCGCGTCGCCGGCGCCGTCCCGGCCGGCCCGCACCGCGACCTCCACGTCCAGGCCGATGGTCCGCTCGATGTCCGCGATCAGGTCGGGCAGCGCCTGGTCCAGTCGGTAGCGCAGCAGCGCCAACTCCCGGCCGTACGCGCGCAGCCGCGCGAACCCCTCCGCCGAGTACGCCTGCGCCGGCCCCAGGTCGGCCAACGCCTCCACCAGGGTCGCCTCGTCCAACAGGTCGGGGCTGATCTCCGCGGCCTCGTCGGCGGCGACCTGTCGCCGGGCGTTCGCGATGGCCCGAGCCCGTCGGTGCAACGCCACCAGGTCACGCGGTCCGATCCGCCAACGGGCGCCGGTGAGCAACCGCAGCAGCGCGGCGCCGTCGGTCGGGTCGGCCAGCACCCGCAGCGTGCAGACCACGTCGCGTACCTCGGGGGTGTCCAGCAGGCCACCCAACCCGACCACCTCGACCGGAAGGCCCCGCTCACGCAGCGCCGACTCAATCGCCGGGATCTGGCTGCGCACCCGGACCAGCACGGCGGTCGTCGGGCGCCGCGCCACCGGGATGTGCTCCGGGGCGGCACCCGGCATCCCGGCCGCCCCACGCCAGGCGGCGAGCACGCTGTCGGCGATCCAGTCGGCCTCGTCGGCGTACGTGGGCAGCATCGCGCAGTGCACGGTGCCGCCGGCCGCGCCGCCCGGGCTGCGGTGCGGGATCGGGTCCCGGACGGTCAGCGCGGAGCGCAGCTCCGGCACCCGGGCACCCGCCGCCCGCAGCGGGGTGGAGAGCGCGTTCGCCACCCGGAGGATCTCCGGGCGGTTGCGCCAACTCGTGGTGAGCCCCAGCGCCGGGGCCGGCTCACCGTTGGCGCGGGCGAACTCGGTGGGGAACCGGTCCAGGGTGCCCGCGCTGGCCCCCCGCCAGCCGTAGATCGACTGGCACGGGTCGCCCACCGCGGTCACCGGGTGCCCGCCACCGAACAGCGCGTTGAGCAACACCACCTGGGCGTGGCTGGTGTCCTGGTACTCGTCGAGCAGCACCACCCGGAAGCGGTCCCGCTCGATCACACCGACCCCCGGGTGGTCCCGGGCCACCCGGGCCGCCCGGGCGAGCTGGTCGGCGAAGTCCATCGCCTCGAAGTCCTCCTTGCGCCGGGCGTACGCCCGCACCAGCGGCAGCAGACGCAACCGGGTCTGCTGGAGGGTGAGCGCCTTGCGCACGTCGGCGTACACCCGGCCCGGCCGGGACTGCACCTCGGCGAAGAACCGACCGGTCCAGGCCGCCAGGTCGTCCGGCGCGACCAGATGCTCGTCCAGCTCTCCGGCGAGCGCCAGCACCGCGTCGGTGATGGTGCTCGGCATCCGGTCCACCTCGGACATGTCGCCGTCGTAGTTGCGCACCAGCAGGTCGACCAACTGCCAGCGGGACGCCTCGGTGAGCAGCCGGGTGGACGGCTCGTAGCCGGCCCGCAGCCCGTGCTCGGTGACGATCCGCCCCGCGTACGAGTGGTAGGTGGAGACGGTGGGCTCCCCCGCGAGCGGATCGTCCAGTGGGTCCCGTCCCTGCCGGCCGAGGCGGCGGATGAGCTGGTCGAGCCGGGTCCGTACCCGATGGGCCAGCTCGCCGGCCGCCTTACGGGTGAAGGTCAGCCCGAGGATCTGCTCCGGCCGCACGTACGAGTTGGCCACCAGCCAGACCACCCGCGCGGCCATCGTCTCGGTCTTGCCCGACCCGGCGCCCGCGACCACCAGCAGCGGCTCCACCGGGGCGGCGATGATCGCGGCCTGCTCCCGGGTGGGCGCCGGCAACCGCAGCAACTTGGCCAGCTCCACCGGGGTGTACCGGGGGCCGGAGTCCGCGAGCCGGGGCGTCGGCGCGGGACCCGCGCCGAACAGGGTGGGCTGACTCACCGTGCTGTCTCAGTTCCCAACACCGGCGCACTCCTCGCCCTCACGGGTGCCGTCCCAGGTCGCGACTGGGCTCGCACGTTCACTCCTCACCCTCACGGGTGCGCCGGACGGTGGGCGGCTCGACGACCTGACGCCCCTGCCCGGAGACCGGGCAGCTGGTGCGCACCGGGCAGACCCGGCACTTCGAGTTGGCCACCGCGGCGAACGTGGCGGCTGCCATCGTATCGGCGGTCCGCCGGACCAGCGCGGTCGCCCAACCGGCCGCCGGCCCCTCGCTGGCCGCCGGCTGATTCTGCTCCCTGGCGTCCTTGGCGGAGGTCCCGAGCTGCACCAGCGCGGCGCCCCCGGACTCGTCACCGAACTCGGCGAACGCCCCCGCCTCCACCGCCGCCTGGTACGCGCCGAGCTGTGGGTGCTCGGCCAGGTCGGTGCCGGTGACAGCGGTGGACTTGCCGGTCTTCAGGTCGATCACCACGAGCCGCCCGGCCTCGTCGACCTCCAACCGGTCGACCCGACCGGTCAGGTCGACGGGCCGGTTCGGGTCGTCCAGGCGGACGGCGAACTCGTGCTCGATGGCGAGCAACCGACGCGGGTTGGTGGCCAGCCAGCGCAGCAACTTGTCGACCATCGCCTCGGCGCGTTCCCGCTCGGGCCCGGCCATCCACCGGGCCGCCAGCTCGATCGCGTCGAACCGGGCGGCCACGTAGTCGAGCAGCGCGCCCCGGTCGGCGCTGGCGTCCTCGGCGAGCATCGCGGCGGCGTGCACCAGGTTGCCCACCCCCTGCGCGGTGCTGGTCGGGCCGCTGCCGCCATGCCGTTCCAGCAGCCACCGCAGGCTGCACCGCAGCGCGCTCTCCATGGCCGACGGGGTGACCCGCACCGGGTCGCCGTCGTCGA
>NZ_JAKKFF010000480.1 GCF_022229015.1 Micromonospora foliorum | reverse complement strand
AACGCGTCCCACATGAACCAGAACCGGGTCTGACCCGGTGTACCGAAGAGGTACAGGATCAGGTCCTGGGCCATGGTGATCCGGCCGAAGTCCATGGCGACCGTGGTGGTCTCCTTGCCCGGCACCTTGGACGGATCGTCGATGCCGACACCCGCCGCGGTCATCAACGCCTCGGTGGTCAGCGGTGTGATCTCGGAGATCGCCCCGACCAGTGTCGTCTTACCGACGCCGAAGCCGCCCGCGACGACGATCTTCGCGGAGACGATTCCCCGGCCCGGCCGCCCCCCTGCGGGGTCATAGCCTGCGAAGTCCACTTAGCACCCTTCCAAGCAGTTCCATCCGCTCCTCGAACCCCTCGGCGGGAGCAGCAGTGTGTAACGTCAGCAGGCTCTCGGCCACCATGTCGGCGACCAACACCCGGGCGACGCCCAGCGGCATCCGGGTATATGCGGCGATCTCCGCCAGTGATTGCGCTCGGCCCTCACAGACCGTGGCGATGCGGTGCTTGTCGTGCCCGGCGAAGCGGGACTCGGCGACCTGGGTGAGAGAGGCGGTGAGGACGGCCTCGAGGGCGATGTCCTGCCGGGGCTCGGTACGACCACGGGTGACCGCGTACGGACGCACCAGCGCGCCACGCGGGTCAACGCGTCGTTGGTCCATCCCCGATCACCTCCTCGTCCCCTGCGGAGCCGGACTGTGCCGCCTCTCGTCCCTGGTCCGGCGCTCGGATGAGCGCCGCCTTCCGGTGCTAAGAACGCACCGCGTCGCGCGGCAGCGGCACCAGCGCGGCACCCACCCGCTCGACCAGCAGCGCCATCTCGTAGCCCACCTGGCCCACGTCGCAGCTGCGCGCGGCCAGCACGGCCATCGAAGAACCGTCGCTGATCGACATCAGGAAGAGGTACCCGCTGTCCATCTCGATGACTGTCTGCAACACCCCGCCCGCGCTGAACATCCGGGCCGCGCCCTCGGTCAGGCTCACCACCCCGGAGGTGATCGCGGCGAGCTGGTCCGCCCGGTCCCCCGGCAGATCCCGGGAGGACGCGAGCAGCAGCCCGTCGGCGGACACCGCCACCACGTGGGCGATGCCCGCCACGCTGTCGGCGAAGTTGGTGAGCAGCCAACCCATGTCCTGCATGGCAGCTGGCCTGTTCATCGGCTCTCCTTGGTCGAGGTGCTGTTCAGGTCCGTTCCGGCCGTCCGACCGCGCTGCACACCGCGGTGGTAGGCCGACAGCAGACCACGTACTTCATCCGGGGTCCGCCGGCTGCGGTCCCGGCCGCTCTTCGGTTCGATGCCACCCGGCACGAGCTGTTGCTGCGGCACCCGCTTGGGCAACCCGGAGCGGGTGGTGCCGGCAGGGGCCGGCTCGGCAGCCCGGCTGGCCCGGGACCAGCCCTCGTCCGCCGCCGTACGCCAAGCCCCCGGGTCGGGGGCGGGCGCGGCCGGAGCCGTCCGGGCGGCCGGGGGCGGTTTGTACGACGGTGGTGCCGACGGCCGTGCTCCGAACCCGTCCATGGTGGTGCCGAGACCTCCGGCGCCCGGCGTGGCCGTGCCGTCGGAGGTGAGATCGGAAGAGACCACGTATGAAATCCAGTAACGTGGCCGGATCTCGTATGCCGACTTCGGCTTGAAAAGAAAACAAGGGGAAAATGACGGGAGAACAAGTATCGCAGAGGTGGCGGACGTGCGAAAGCGTCAGAACAGCGAGCACGGATGGGGG
>NZ_JAKKFF010000048.1 GCF_022229015.1 Micromonospora foliorum | reverse complement strand
GACCAGCTCCGCCCGGTTGTGGACCGCCCGGTTCCGCTCGGGGCTGGCCGTCGAGCCGCCGGTGGTGCCGCGGCCGTCGGCCGCCCAGCCGTCCCGCTCGGGCAGCGTCTGCCGGCCGAGGTGGTCGGCCAACCAGGAGAGCCGGTCGGCGGACGGGACGTCCGGGCGGGCAGCGGCGGCGGCCGGGGCGGCGCCGAGGAGGAGGGCGACCACTGTGGCGCCGCCGAGGATTCTGCGCATCGACTGTCTCCATTCGTTGGTGGTGGAAGGTGCTGTCTGCCGCTACCCGGCCAGCTCGGCGCGGTACGCGGCGGACGCCCACGGCACCGCCAGCTCGCTCGGCAGCGCCCCCCGCTCGGCCGCCCGGCGCAACACGTCGACGACGCCCCGCAGGTGGCGGACCCGCTCCCCGCCCTCGCCGAGGGTGGTCACCAGATCGCCGTCGAGCAGCCGGGGCTCCGGCGCGGGGCGCAACGCGTCCAGCAGCGCGGTGAACGGCGCGGTACGGGCCAGTGGCGCGATCAGCGGCACACCCGCCGGGTCGGCCCGGTGGGCGAGCAGGTTCTCCAGCAGCCCCAGCCGCCCCGGCACCCGGCGGGTCACCACGTCCCCGGGCAGGCGCAACCGGTCGGTCGGGTACTCCAGCACCGCCTGCCCCGCCGTACCGGTCACCACCACCTCGCCCGCCACGAACTCCTCGGCGGCCAGGGTCACCGCCACCAGCACCGGCGGCCCGGCGCGGAACCGGACCCGCAGCACGGCGGTGTCCTCCACCTCGATCGGCCGGACCCGGTACCGTTCCACCTCGATCGCGACCGGCCAGGGCGTCGCCCCGGCGAGCGCCTCGGCGATCGCCAGGCACTGCATCACCGCGTGCGCGAGCGGGTTGGCGAGCGCGCCGTCCAGCACCGGCCGGCCGTCCAAACTCCGTCGACCGGCCCAGGGGGAACGGGCGTAGTAGGCGTCCGGCCGTTGCCAGGCGGCGATGGTGGAGATGCCGGTGACCGTGCCCAACCGGCCGGCGGCCAGCGCGTCGGTCAGCGCGGTGAGGGCTGCCGAGCCGAGCGCCTGGAAGCCGACCTGGGCCACCCGGCCGGCGGCGGTGAGGGCCCAGCTCAGCTCCTCGTGCTCGGCCAGCGACAGCACCGGCGGCTTCTCCAGCAGCAGGTCCGCGCCGGTGGCCAGGGCGTCGCGGGCGATCGCCAGGTGGGTGTGCGGTGGCGTGCAGATCACCACCACCTCCGGCCGGGTGGCGGCGAGCATCGCCCGGTGGTCGGTGAAGACCGCCACCCCGGGCGGCACCGGGGCGGCCGGGTCGTCCTCCACCGGCCGGACGTCGACCAGGGCCACCAACCGCAGCCGGCCGGCCGCGTGCAGGGGTGCGATGACCCGCCGGTGCCAGCGACCGTGCCCGTTCGCCCCGATCACCGCCACCCGGGGCGGCCCGCCCTCGCTCACCGCCGACCGGCCCGGGCCGACCCGGTCACCGGGCACCGGCCAGGGTCGCCTCGACGCCGTGCCGTTCCAACGCGGTCAGCCAGGCGATCACGTCGGCGCGAACCTGGTCGTCCTCGGCCACCTCCACCGGGATGACGTCGCGCAGCGCGAAGACCGCCTCGACCGCGCCCGCCGGGCTCTGCGCGCCGGCGTCCAGCGCGGCCCGGATCGGCCCGGCCAGCGGGTCCTGGAACGGCAACGGCCGGCCGTCGTCGGCGTACCCCAGCGCGAAGCGCAACCAGGACGCCACGACCAGCGCGCCCCAGCGCGCGGACCGCCCGGTCGCGCGCAGGTCGGCGATGGTGTGCAGGACGCGCTGCGGCAGCTTCTGGGAGCCGTCGATCGCCACCTGGAGGGTGCGGTGGTGGATCGCCGGGTTGCCGAACCGGGCCAGGGCCTGCTCGCCGTAGTCGACCACCCGGACCCCGTCCGGCGGGGTGAAGCTGGCCGCCACGTCCTCGGCGATCAGCTGGCGCAGCACGTCGCGCAGGTGCGGGATCTCCAGCGCGTCGGCGATCGTCTCCCGACCGGCCAACGCGCCGAGGTACGCGATGGCCGAGTGCACGCCGTTGAGGGCGCGCAGCTTCAACCGCTCCCACGGGCCGGCGTCGTCGGTGAGCACCGCCCCGGCGAACTCCCAGCCGGGCCGGCCGCCCGGGAAGTCGTCCTCGATCACCCACTGCGCGTACGGCTCGGCGGCCACCGCGGCCAGGTCGGTCACGCCGAGCGCCCGGCGGGCCGCCTCGATCGTCTCCGGGGTGCTGGCCGGCACGATCCGGTCCACCATGGTGCCCGGGCAGGTGACGTTGGCGGCCACCCACTCGACCAGCCCGGTGGGCACACCGCCGGCCCGGTCGACCGCCTGGTCGAGCATGCCGCGCAGTCGTCGACCGTTGGCCGGCAGGTTGTCACAGCTCACCAGGGCCACCGGCCCGGCGTCCGCGGCGGCCCGGGCGGCCAGCCCGCGCAGCAGCAGCCCCGGCACCGTGCTCGGCGCACCGCCGCCAGCCAGGTCCGCGGCGAGTGCCGAGTCCGGGGACAGCTGGCCGGTCACCGGGTCGAGTTGGTACGCCTTCTCGGTGACGGTCAGGGTCACCACGCGGACCGCCGGGTCGGCGAGCAGCGCCACCACGGCGTCCGGGTCGCTGGGTGCGTGCCGTACGCCGCTCAGGGCGCCCACCACCCGGGTGGCGCTGCCGGCGGCGGAGAGGGCGCTGACGCTGAACAGGTTGTCCTGCGCGGCGATCGCCTCGACCACGGCGGCGCTGCGCGGGGCGACGGCCACGATGCCCCAGTCACCGCCGGCGGCGCCGACCGCCGCCTCGGTGAACACGGCCTGGTGGGCCCGGTGGAACGCGCCCAGCCCCAGGTGCACGACGCCGGTCGGCACGGTGCCCGGCCGGATCAGCGGGCGGACCTCGGCGGGCAGCCGGCGCAGCATGCCCAGGCCGAGCCGGGAGGCCCCGACGGTCACCGCCATGCCGGACCGTCCGGGAAGCGGAACTCGGCGATCGACGCGGGCTTCATGGTGGCGCTGTAACCGGGTCGCTCGGGCAGCAGGTAGCGGCCGCCGCGGGTCCGCACCGGATCGACGAAGTGCTCGTGCAGGTGGTCGACGTACTCGATCATCCGACCGTCCAGCCCGGTGCCCACCCGCAGGTAGTCGAAGATCGCCAGGTGCTGCACGTACTCGCAGAGGCCCACGCCGCCGGCGTGCGGGCAGACCGGCACGCCGAACTTCGCCGCCAGCAGCAGTTCGGCCAGGACCTCGTTGACGCCACCGACTCGGCAGGCGTCGATCTGCATCACGCCGATCGCCTCGGCCTGGAGGAGCTGTTTGAAGATCACCCGGTTGGCGGCCACCTCGCCGGTGGCCACCCGGCAGCGGCCGCCGGTCAACTCGCTCACCGCGCGGGCGATCCGGGCGTGCCCGAGGATGTCGTCGGCGTGGGTGGGCTCCTCGATCCAGTACGGGTCCACCTCGGCCAGCGCCGCCATCGCGGTGATCGCCTCGTCGACGTCCCAGACCTGGTTGGCGTCCATCATCAGCAGCGCGTCCGGGCCGATCTCCTCCCGGATGATCCGGGCCCGCCGCAGGTCGTCGGCGAGCGGGCCGCCGACCTTCATCTTCATCGCCCGCCAGCCGTCGGCGTACGCCTGCCGGGTCAGCGCCCGCACCTTGTCGTCGGGGTAGCCGAGCCACCCGACCGAGGTGGTGTACGAAGCGAAACCGTCACGTTCGAGGGTGGCCAACCGGTCGGCCAGCCCGTCGCGCCCCTTGTCCAGGATGGCGGCTGCCTCGTCCGGGGTGAGCGCGTCGGTGATGTGCCGGAAGTCGACGCTGGCCACCAGGTCGTCGGTGGGCAGGTCGGCGAGGAAGCGCCACATCGGCTTGCCGGCCAGGGTGGCCCGCAGGTCCCACACCGCGTTGACAAGCGCGCCGGTCGCCATGTGGATGACGCCCTTCTCCGGGCCCAGCCAGCGCAGCTGCACGTCCGCGCTGAGCGAGCGCCAGAACGCGACCGGCTCGGCCGTGATCTCCTCGATGGTGCGGCCCCGCACGTGGTGGGCCAGGGCACGCACCGCCGCGCAGGTGATCTCGTTGCCCCGGCCGTTGGTGAAGGTGAACCCGGCGCCGGTCGGGCCGGCGTCGGTGCCCAGCTCCACGTACGTCGCCGAGTAGTCGCCCCGATTGATCGCGTCGGAGCCGTCGCCCCGGGCGGCGGTCGGGAACCGCACGTCGTGCACCTCGACGGAGGTGATGGTGACGGTCATTGAGCCTGTCCTCCGAAGTTGAAGACCCGCTTGGGCAGCCGGTACGCCAGGTCGACGATGGTCTCGGCGGCCTCGTCCAGCGGCAGCCGGTGCTCGGCGACGAGCCGGGCCAGGAAGCCGGCGTCCACCCGGCGGGCCACGTCGTGGCGTACCGGGATGGAGCAGAACGCCCGGGTGTCGTCGACGAACCCGGTGGTGTTGTAGAACCCGGCGCTCTCGGTCACCGTCTCCCGGAACCGGCGCAGCACCTCGGGGGAGTCCAGGAACCACCAGGGCGCCCCGAGCAGCAGCGCGGCGTACCCGCCCGCGAGGGGCGCCAGCTCGCGGGTGAAGGTGTCCTCGTCGAGGGTGTAGAGCACCAGCCGCAGCCGGGGGTCGTTGCCATAGCGCTCCAACAGCGGGGCGAGCGCGTGCACGTACTCGGTGGCCTGCGGGATGTCGCCGCCGACGTCGCGGCCGTGCCGGGCGTGCAACCACCGGTTGTGGTTGCGCACCGCGCCGGGGTGCAGCTGCATGACCAGGCCGTCGTCGAGCGACATCCGGGCGAACTCCATGAGCATGTGCGCCCGGAACGCCTCCGCGTCGGCGGCGTCGGCCTCGCCGCGCCGGCCCCGGTCGTAGAGCCGTTCGGCCTCGGCCGGGGTCAGGTCCAGGGTGCGCGCGGTGGGGTGGCCGTGGTCGGAGGAGGTCGCGCCGGCGGCGATGAACGCGGCGCGTCGGGCCCGCAGCGCGGCCAGGTAGCCGGCGTACGTGCCGGTGTCCTCGCCGGCCCGGTCGCCGAGGCGGTCCACATTTGTCGACCAGCCCTCGAACTCCATGTCCACCACGTCGTCCGGGCGGAACGTGGTGACCACCCGGCCGCCTGGGCCGCCCCACCCGTCGGCGGCGAGCTTGGCGTGCTGCGCGAGGTCGTCCAGCGGTGACTCGGTGGTCGCCAGGACCTCGATGTTGAATTTCTCGAACAGCGCCCGGGGCCGGAAGTCCGGTTCGGCGAGCCGGGCCGCGATCTCGTCGTAGAGGGCGTTGGCGGTGCTCGGGCCGAGTGGGGTGTGCACCCCGAACACGGTGCGGAAGGTCTGTTCCAGCCAGAGTCGCGACGGGGTGCCCCGGAACAGGTGCCAGTGCGCGGCGAAGCGTCGCCAGATCACCCGGCCGTCGGTCTCCACCGGGCTGCCGTCGCGGGTGGGCACCCCCAGGTCCGACGGGGGTACGCCCTGACTGAGCAGCATCCGGGTCAGGTAGTGGTCGGGAACGATGAGCAGCTGCGCCGGGTCCGGGAAGGGGCGGTCCTCGGCGAGCAGGGCCGGGTCGACGTGCCCGTGCGGCGAGATGATGGGTTGCGCCGCGGCCAGGGCGTACAGCTCCCGGGCCAGCGCGCGCTGGCCCGGTTCGGGCGGCAGGAGCAGGTCGGTGTGGTCGAACGTGGGCACGGGGTGGGGCTCCTCGTCTCCTGTGTCAGCGGGGGGTGAGCAGGTCGGCGACGCGGACGGGTTGACCGGTCTCGAAGGACCGGTTGGCGGCCAGGCCGGTGAGCAGGGCCAACGCGCCGTCGTCGGCGGTCGCGGCGCGGCCCAACGGGTCGGGTTGACCGCCGAGGAGCACGCCGGTCATCCGGGCGTCCGCGCCGCCGTGCCCGTGCCGACTGCGACCCTGCACCGGGATCTGCCGGGGCGGGGCCCAGAACGGGCGCAGGGTCAGCGTCGCACCTCCGCCCTCGGCCGGCGCCTCGGCGCCGTGCAGGGTGGCGCCCTTGACCGCGCCGGCGGTGCCCCGGTCGACGAAGTCGTTCTCGGCAACCTCCAGCTCCAGTCGGCCCCGGCTGCCGTTGACCATCACCCGGTAGCCCTCCCAGGGCGCGTACGCGGTGAGGTGGTAGGTCATCGTGGCGCCGGTGGAGTAGCGGGCCAGCACCGCCATGTCGTCCTCGATGCTCACCCCGGGCGCGAAGACGTTGCGGTCGCGCTGGTAGCCGTCCTCGGCCTCGGCGTCGAGGTACAGCTCACGCAGCCGGGGGTGGGCGTCCAGCCGCAGCGCGAACGGGTCGTCGGCGGCGGCGGGGGAGCCGTGCGCCCGGTCGTAGTCGCGGGCGTAGCCGTGCCGGCGACCGTCCTCGCCGTAGAAGAAGAGTCGGCCGGCCGCGTACACCTCGACGGGGGTGGCGGCCAACCACCAGTTGACCAGGTCGAAGTGGTGGCTGGCCTTGTGCACCATCAGCCCGCCGGAGGTGGCCTTGTCGCGGTGCCAGCGGCGGAAGTAGTCGGCGCCGTGGCGGACGTCGAGCAGCCACTCGAAGTGCACCGAGCCGATCTCGCCGACCGCGCCCTCGGCGAGCAGCCGGCGGACCTGTTCGTGCAACGGGTTGTAGCGGTAGTTGAAGGCGACCGTCACCCGACCGCCGGTCTCGGTCACCGTGTCCAGGATTCGCCGGCAGCGGGCCACGTCCACGGTCATCGGCTTCTCGGTGACGACCTCCCGGCCGGCGCGCAGCGCGGCCACCACGTACTCGTCGTGGGTGACGTCCACGCTGGTGACCAGGACGACGTCGACGCGCTCCTTGTCCAGCATGGCCGCGAAGTCTCCGGCCGGGTACGTGGGCACCGGTCGGTGACCCAGCTCGCCCAGCCAGCGGTTGTGCGCGTCCATCCGGGCCTGGTTGACGTCGGCGAAGGCGACCAGCTCGGTGGTGTCGGCGTGGTCGAGCACCAGGGCCCGGACGAACATCTCCGCCCGCGCCCCGGTGCCCACGACGGCGTACCGGACCCGTCCGGCGGTTCTCGGTGACATGCGGTCGCCTCCCGTCGTGCTGCAAAGGTTTGCAATGAAGTAATCACGATCGATCCGATCGCGTCAACGACGACAGCGGGATCGGCGTCATTTGTCAGTGTTTAGGGAGCAACAAATCACCGAGGGGAGCGTGGGTGCAACAAAGCCGTAACCATTGACCGTTGACACTGACGCAACCGTTTGCATTAATGGGCCACACCCACGTGACCACCACCACATCGGACGAAGGGGCCGCCGTGCCAGTCACCATCCGGGACGTCGCCCGGGCGTCCGGTGTGCACATCTCCACCGTGTCCCGCACCTTCTCCGCTCCACACCTGGTCAACCCGGAGACCCGGGTCCGGGTGCTGGCGTGCGCGGAGGACCTGGGCTATCGGCCCAACCGCGCCGCCCGGGCCCTGATCACCGGGCGTACGCACAACATCGGGCTGATCATCGCGGACATCGCGAACCCGTTCTTCCCGCCGCTGATCAAGGCGGCGGAGAGTCAGGCCCGGCACCGCGACTACCACGTCTTCGTGGCCGACACCAACGAGGACCCGACCGCCGAGGAAGAGCTGGTCCACGCGCTGGCCAAGCAGGTGGACGGGGTGCTGCTCTGCAGCCCTCGGATGAGCAACAGCCTGATCGAGCAGCTCAGCCGCGAGGTGCCACTGGTCGTGGTGAACCGCCAGGTGACCGGCCTGCCCTGCGTGCTGATGGACGTCGGGCAGGGAGCCCGCTCGGCCATCGAGCACCTGGTCGGCCTGGGGCACCGCAGCATCGCGCTGCTCGGTGGCCCGCGCAGCTCGTGGACCAACCGGGAGATGCGCCGTGCCGCCGGCGCGGCCGCCCGAGCCGCCGGCGCCGAGCTGACCGTGCTCGGCCCCAACGCGCCCACCGAGGTCGGCGGCTCCGCCGTCGCCGAGCAGGTGCGACGCAGCGGCGTGTCGGCGGTGCTCGCCTACAACGACCTGATGGCGATCGGCCTGATCGAGGGGCTGGACGCGCTCGGGGTCCGGGTGCCGCAGGAGGTGAGCGTCGTCGGGGTCGACGACATCACCCTGAGCCGGCTCACCCGCCCCAAACTGACGACGGTGGCCACACCCACCGGGGCCGCCGGCCGGACGGCCGTCGACATGCTGCTGCAACAGGACATCGAGTCACCGCGCGGTGCGCGGGGGTCCGGTGCCGGCACAGCGCTCGGCGTCCGTCGTACCACCGCACAGGTAATGCTCCAGACCGACCTGGTCATCCGCGACTCGACCGGCCCGGGCCCGTACGCCCGACCGGCACGTCCCCTGGCCGCACCACGTGGCCCGGGCCCGCATTGCCCTGCGGGCCCGGGCATCCCGACTACGGCCACCGGTGACGCCGTCGCCTCCTAATGCCGAGGAGTGAGCGCACATGCACCCCGCAACGCCCCCCACCACTGACGCGCCCGTCGGGCGCGCCCACCGTACCCCGCTGCCGCGGCGGCGCCTGCTCCGTGGCCTGCTCGCCGTGACGGTCGCCGCACCGCTGATGTTCGGTGCCGCCGCCTGCGGAGACGACGACGACGGCGCCGCCGACCCGAACGCGCCGGTCAAGCTCTCCATCTTCTGGTGGGGCGGCGACGCCCGGGCCAAGCTGACCGAGGACGCGCTGGCCCTCTACACCAAGAAGCACCCGAACGTCACCTTCGAGAAGACCTGGCAGGCCAACCAGGGCTACTTCGACAAGCTGGCCACGCTCACCGCCGGCGGCAACCCGCCGGACCTGTTCCAGATCGACGACAACTACCTCGCCGAGTACGCGGCCCGCAACAGCACGCTCGACCTGACCCCCTACCAGGAGTCCGGAAAGCTGGACACCTCCAAGTTCCCCAAGAGCCTCTGGCAGTACGGCGTCGTCGACGGCAAGCTCGCCGGCCTGGCCGCCGGGGAGAACACCCAGGGCCTGGTCTACAACAAGACGCTGCTGGCCAAGCACAACCTGCCCGAGCCGACCACCGGGATGAGCTGGGAGCAGCACATCGCCTGGGCCGAGCAGGTCACCGCCAAGACGAAGGTGCCCGGCACCCAGGACCCGAGCGCCGACTACAAGGCGTTCTGGGTCTGGCTGCGCCAGCAGGGCAAGGACCTCTACGAGGGCAAGGACCTGGGGTTCACCGCCGAGGACGTGACCAAGTGGTTCGACCTGTGGAAGGGCGCCCGGGACCGCAAGGCCACCCCGACCGCCGACGTCATCCACGAGGGCAACTCCAGTGACATCACCAAGCAGCTGGTGGTCACCGGCAAGTCGGCGACCTCCTGGGTCTGGGCCAACCAGATGCCGGACCTGAAGAAGAACACCAAGGACGAGCTGGGCGTGATCGCCTACCCCGGTGACCCCAGCGCGCAGTGGGCCCGGGCCTCGATGTACTGGTCGGTGTTCAAGGGCAGCAAGAACAAGGACGTCGCGGTCGACGTGATCAACTTCCTGAACAACGACGTGGAGGCGGTCAAGCTGCTCGGCACCGACCGTGGCCTGCCGTCCAACCAGGACCTGCGCCGGGTGGTCAGCGACGACACCACCGACCCGGCCATGAAGCAGTCCATCGCCGTCGAGGCGGAGCTGACCCAGAAGTTCGGCGAGTCGCCGCAGGTGCCGATCAAGGGGCACAGCAAGGTGCGATCCGAGCTGATCAAGGCCGCCGAGAACGCGCAGTACGGCCGGGCCACCCCCGCCGAGGCCGCCGCCCAGTTCGTCGAGGCGTGCAAGTCCGCCATCGCCTGACCCGCCCGCGAGGCGAGGAGAGGAGCTGTTCGTGGCGTTGACCACGGCACCCGACCCGACCCGACGCGGCCCCGGATCCGACCGGGCCCACGCTGAGCGGCGTGGGCCCGGACGCTTCCGGCACAGCGAAGGTCTGGCGGGGTACGTCTTCCTGTCGCCGTGGCTCATCGGCCTGATGGGTGTCACGGCAATCCCCATGCTGCTGTCGCTCTACCTGAGCTTCACCAACTACGACATCCTCACCCCCTTCTCCGAGGTGGAGTGGGTGGGCCTGGCCAACTACGAGCGGATGTTCACCGCCGACCCGTCGTACTGGCACGCGGTGCGGGTCACCCTGACCTTCGCGCTGGTCGCCGTACCGCTGAAACTGGCCGCGGCGCTCGGCGTGGCGCTGCTGCTCAACCGCGCCTGGCGCGGCGTCGGGTTGTTCCGCGGGTTGTTCTACCTGCCGTCCCTGCTCGGAGGCAGCGTCGCGCTGGCCATCGTCTGGGTCAACATGTTCAACCGCGACGGCGCGTTCAACTCGCTGCTGAGCCTCTTCGGCATCACCGGCAAACCGTGGGTCAACGACCCCGACTGGGCCCTCGAAACGCTGATGGTGCTGGCGATCTGGCAGTTCGGCGCACCGATGGTGATCTTCCTGGCCGGGCTCAAGCAGGTGCCCACCGAGCTGTACGAGGCCGCGTCGGTCGACGGGGCCAACCGGTTCCGTCAGTTCCGCAACGTCACCCTGCCGATGCTCTCCCCGGTCATCTTCTTCAACCTGGTGCTGGAGACCATCAACGGTTTCCAGGGCTTCACCGCCGCGTTCGTGCTCAGCAACGGCACCGGCGGCCCGGTCGACTCCACCCTGATGTACACGCTGAACCTCTACATCACCGGCTTCACCGACCTCAACATGGGCTACGCCTCGGCGATGGCCTGGGTGTTCCTGCTCGCCATCGCGGTCATCACCGCGGTTTTCTTCAGCACCGGACGGTTCTGGGTGCACTACTCCGACGGGGAGGACCGGTGATGGTGACGGTGACCCCGACGACCGCAGCACCGACCACAGCGCCGCCGAACGCGCGCCGACGGCCCGGCGGACGGCCCGTGCTGCGACTGCTGATCCTGGTGGCGATCGTCGCCGTGGTGCTCTACCCGCTGATCTGGATGGTGGGCACCTCGCTGAAGTCCCAGGAGGAGATCGTCAACAACGTCGGGCTGCTGCCCGAGCGGTTCACCCCGGGCAACTACACCGCCGGGTGGTCCAACTTCGACGTCAGCTTCGGCCGGTTCTTCCTCAACAGCGCGATGGTCAGCCTGCTGACCGTCGTCGGCAACGGGCTCTCCTGCCTGCTGGCCGCGTACGCCTTCGCCCGGCTGCGGTTCCGGCTGCGCGGCATGTGGTTCGCCGTCATGATCGGCACGCTGCTGCTGCCCCAGCACGTGCTGATCGTTCCGCAGTACATCCTGTTCCGCACGCTCGGGCTGGTCGGCGGCGAATGGCCCTACCTGCCGCTGCTCATCCCGCAGTTCCTGGCCACCGAGGCGTTCTTCGTCTTCCTCATGGTGCAGTTCATGCGCGGCGTCCCCCGGGAACTGGACGAGGCGGCCCGCATCGACGGCGCCGGCCCGTTCGGCATCTTCCGGCACATCATCCTGCCGCTGAGCCGCCCCGCGCTGGTCACCACGGCGATCTTCTCGTTCATCTGGACCTGGAACGACTTCTTCCGGCAACTGGTCTTCCTGTCCCAACTGGAGGACTACACCGTTCCGGTCGCGCTGACCCTGTTCATCGACTCGACCAGCCAGAGCGCGGTCGGCCCGATGTTCGCCATGTCGGTGCTGTCGCTGCTGCCGGTCTTCCTGTTCTTCGTCGCGTTCCAGCGGATGCTCGTCGAGGGGATCAACACCAGTGGCATCAAGGGCTGAACCGGCCGACACCGTCGACACCGGCGGGCGGCGGGACTGGCGCGACGTCGCCCGCGACGCCGCCGACCTCGCGCTGCTGGGCATCCTGCTGACCCTCGCGGCGGTGCCCCTGCTCACCGCCGCCGCGGCGGTGGGCACGGCCAGTGCGGCGGTGCACGACGGGACGCGTACCGGCAGTTGGCCGT
>NZ_JAKKFF010000479.1 GCF_022229015.1 Micromonospora foliorum | reverse complement strand
CCCGGGCGGTGACCGCGCGCTCGTCTGGGCCGCCGGTGACCAGCACCCGGTGCCCGGCGTCGGTCAGCGCCCCGACGATCCGGGTCGCCACCTCGGGCGGACAGGCCCGGCTCGATGCGGCCGACCCGGGGTGCAGCACCACGTACCCCGGGTCGCCGAGGTCGGCCGGGCGCGGCGGCAGCGCGTCTCGGCGGAGCCGGAGGACGGGCTCGTCGCCGTCGGCCAGCCGGTGACCGGCGGCGGCGGCCAGGGAGAGGGCACGTTCGGGCTCGGGGACGCCGACCGGCACCCGGTGCCGGATGTCCAACAGCGAGCCCGGATAGTCGTCGCTGATCGCCGCGATCCGGCCGATCCCGGCCATCCGCAACAGCAGCGCCAGCGGCAGGGCGGACTGGTGGAACGAGGTGAACACCACCGCCTGGTCCGCGCCGAGGGCGCCCAGCCGCGCGGTCAGGCTCCGCATGGACTGCGGGTCGACCGGCCCCGGTGTGGGGTCGATCCACGGCAGCGGATGTTCGATGATCTCGTCGACGCCGGGCAACAGGTTGGCGGCGGCCCGACCGCGCGGCCCGCACAACAGCACCACCCGCTCCGCCCCGGCCGCGACGGCGCGGATCGCCGGCCCGGTGACCAGCACGTCACCCGCCGAGTCGGCGCGGACCACAAGCGCCGTCCGGACCGGTTCGGTGGGCGGGGCCGAGGGCTGCACGGCCTGTTGGCGGCGCAGGATCTCCGCTACCGCCGCCGGCAGGTCGGTGGCCACCCACCCGGCGGCGGCGATCTCCTCCGGGCGGGTCACCGGGGTGGGCACCAGCACCCCCGCGGCCCCGGCGGCCAACGCGGCGGCGACGTCCCGACCGATGTCGCCCACCAGCACGCACCGGGACGCGGTCGTGCCCAACTCGCGGGCGGCGGCGTACACCAGACCGGGTGCCGGCTTGCGGCAGTCACAACCGTCGGCGTCGTCGTGCGGGCAGACCAGCCACGCGTCGAACCGGCCCAGCAGCTCCTCGACGCGGGCGTGCACCGCCCGCATCTGCTCACCGGTGAAGTAACCCCGGGCCAGGCCCGACTGGTTCGTGACGACCGCCAGTCGCAGCCCGGCCGCGCGCAGCCGGTCCAGCGCCGCCCGCGCGCCCGGCACCGGCCGTACCTTCTCCGGGTCGCCGTTGTACGGCACGTCCTCGATCAGGGTGCCGTCGCGGTCCAGCAGCACCGCGTCGTACAGCACGGGTCGAGGGCTTGCGACAGACCCGGAACCGGCGCGGTCAGCAGCGGCGTACACCTGGGCTGACCTGCGCTGATACGGATCCTCCTGGTTCTGTCGCACAGCCGGCGGGTTCCCTGCGCCCCGAGGAGTAAACGTCGCCGTCGGGGCGGTGGGCCAGCGCCGCCGGCGATGCCCCGGGTCCGCCTTACCCGCCGTTCCGGAGAAGCTAACCCGGTCGGCCGTTAGCCCGTGCCGTGCTCCGGGTATGGGATCCCGGTGGCGATTGTGGAGAAAGTGATCGACGCTCCCCCGCAGCAGGTGTTCGACGTGCTCGCGGACGGGTGGACGTACAGCGACTGGGTGGTCGGCACCGCGCACGTGCGGGACGTGGACGACGCCTGGCCCCGGGTGGGCAGCCAACTGCACCACCGGGCCGGGCCGTGGCCGTTCTCGTTGCAGGACGCGTCGACGGTGCTGGTCAGCGAACCGCCGCACCGGCTCGTGCTGAAGGCCGGCCTCTGGCCGGCCGGCGAGGCGATCGTGGCCTTCACCCTGCAACCGGTCGGCGAGGGCGCCACCCGGGTACGCATCGGGGAGGACTTCGCCGCCGGCCCGCTGCGTTGGGTCCACAACAAGATCAACGATCTGGTGCTGCACAGGCGTAACCGGGAGACGCTGGCCCGGCTCTCCGACATCGCCACCCGGCAGAAGGGGGCGTCGTGACCCGGACCGTCGTGGTGACCGGCGCGAGCGCCGGCGTCGGTCGGGCCGTCGCCCACGCGTACGCGGCGCGCGGCGCCCGGCTGGCGCTGCTGGCTCGGGGCGAGGCCGGTCTGGTCGCCGCCGAGCGGGAGTGCCGGCTGCGCGGCGCGGCCGACGTGCGCGTGTACCGGGTGGACGTGGCCGACGCGGGCGCGGTGCAGCAGGCCGCCGACGACGTGGTGCACCACTGGGGTGGCGTCGACGTGTGGGTCAACAACGCGATGGCGTCGGTGTTCGCGCCGGCCTGGGAGATTCCGGCGCG
>NZ_JAKKFF010000478.1 GCF_022229015.1 Micromonospora foliorum | reverse complement strand
GGCCCGTTCCCGACGTCGGGAACGGGCCTCGTTCCGTTGGTCGGCAGGAAATCCGGACGATCCGGTGCTGTGCCGCACCAGCGAGGCCGACATGAGGACGATGCCGACCGGGCGGTTCCGGTCTGCCGTACCGGATGGGGGTGCGTCGCTGGCCGGCGGCCTGGCGGCGGGGGTGACGTCCGTCGGCGTGCCTCGTCCGCCGTGCCGGTCCGGCGTGTGCAGTAGGCTCGGCAGGATTCCCGGCCACCGGGTGGTGAACACCGGGGATCGACCGACCGTCGGGGCGGTCAATCGGAGGAACATCGCACGTGTAGGGGATGCTTGTGGTCTTGCGTCATGTGGTGGTTCTCGTGCCGCGTCGCGGTGCGTGATGTCCCACCCCGACCCCTACGGCAGCGAGCCTCGTGGCTGGGATCGGCCGGAGCGCCCGGTGGCGCTGCCCTGGCCGGAGCAGGAGCTGGAGGCCGGCCAGTGGAGCCGCCGTCCGGCCGCCGGCCCTGAGCTGTACGCCGACCCGCACGCCCGGCCGTACGCCGACCCTGCGGACCCGTACGACGAGCGTGGCCGCCCGGTCCGCCCGGACGACCGCTTCGACGACCGCGACCGGCACGATCGTTTCGACGACCGCGACCGGCACGTGGACGACCGGAACCAGCCCGACCGGTACGACGACCGGGGTCGTGGTGACCGGTACCTGGACCGACCTCCCGCCGGTGGCGACGGGCCGCCCCGTTACGACGGCCCGGACCGTGGCCGCTTCGACGAGCCGAGCCCTCCCGCCCGCCTCGACGACCCGGGGTACCCGACCGAGCAGCTCCCGCCCGTTCGGGCCGAGGTGGCACCGGACGAGGCGCCGACGACCGGTCGACGGTCGAAGGGGCGCCGTCGGGCCAGCCTCGACCGACCGGCCACCCAGCAGGTGGGCACCGGCCGGGCCGGGCGCAACCTTCCGGCGGCGATCGGGGTCGGGCTCGGCCTCGGCGCGTTGATCGTGGTGCCGTTGGTCGTCTACCCGTTGGCGTTCCTGCCGGTGATCGCCGCCGCGGTCGCCGTCGGCATCTGGGAGATGGCCCGCGCGGTTCGACGCAGCGGCGCGCACCCGCCGCTGGTGCCGTTGATCGCCGGTGGCGTGTTGACAGTGGGTCTGGCCTGGTTCGCCGGCCCGGACGCGCTCAGCCTGGGGCTGCTGGTCACGGTGCTGGGCACCATGATCTGGCGGTTGGGCGACGGGCCGGCCGGCTTCCAGCGGGATCTCACCGCGGCCACCCTGATCGCCGTCTACGTGCCGTTCCTCGCCGGTTTCGCGGCGCTGCTGGCGGCGGCCCCCGACGACGGCCCGCTACGCATTCTGGCCACGCTGATCGGGGTGGTCCTCTCCGACACCGGTGGGTACGCGGCCGGCGTCTCCTTCGGCCGTCACCCGATGGCCCCGTCGATCAGCCCGAAGAAGTCCTGGGAGGGCTTCGCCGGCTCGGTTACCGCGGCGGCCCTGGGCAGCGCGTTGCTGTTGTGGCTGATGTTCGAGGTGGCCCCCTGGTGGGGTGCGCTGTTCGGGGTGGCCGTCTCCTGCGCGGCGGTCCTCGGCGACCTGGCCGAGTCGATGATCAAGCGGGATCTCGGCGTGAAGGACATGAGCAACCTGCTGCCCGGCCACGGCGGTCTGATGGACCGACTCGACTCGATCCTGTTCGCGGTGCCGACGGCGTACCTGCTGTTGGCGGTCCTCGTGCCGGTGGTGAGCTGAGGCATGAATCACGGCGACCTGGCCATCCGGCTTCGGCCGTCGCGGCCCGTTCGACACCTCCGGACCGGCACCCGCGGCCGACGGCGTGACACACTGGACCAGCCATGACGAGCCTGCCCCTGATCCCCGCCATCTCGGTCGCCCCCGCCGCGCGCCGGGCCTCCATGCCCCCTCAGCACCTCGCTGACCTGGACCTGGCCGGCCGCCAGGCGTTGGTCACCGGGCTGGGTGAGCCGGCCTTCCGCGCCAAGCAGGTCTCCAACCACTACTTCGGGCGGTTGGTCCGCGACCCGCAGGCGATGACCGATCTGCCCGCGGCGACCCGGGAGCGGCTGGCCGACCAGTTGCTGCCGACGTTGCTCAACCCGGTGCGCGAGCTGGCCTGCGACGACGGTGCCACCCGCAAGGCGCTCTGGCGGCTGCACGACGGTGCGTTGGTGGAGAGCGTGCTGATGGGCTACCCGGACCGGGTGACCGTCTGCATCTCCAGTCAGGCGGGTTGTGGCATGGCCTGCCCGTTCTGCGCGACCGGCCAGGCCGGGCTGACCCGCAACCTGTCGACGGCGGAGATCGTCGACCAGGCGGTGTACATGGCCGGGGTGGCGGCCTCCGGCGTGGTCGCGGGCTCCCCGCCGAGGTTGTCGCGGGTCGTCTTCATGGGCATGGGCGAGCCGCTGGCCAACTACAACCGGGTGATCGCGGCGATCCGTCGGCTGGTCAGCCCGGCTCCGGAGGGGCTCGGCCTGTCCCAGCGGCACATCACCGTTTCCACGGTCGGCCTGGTTCCGGCCATCCACCGACTGGCCAGCGAAGACCTCTCAGTGACCCTTGCGCTGTCGTTGCACGCGCCCGATGATGATCTGCGCGACGAACTCGTGCCGGTAAACCAGCGCTGGAAGGTAGCCGAGGTGCTGGACGCAGCGTGGGACTACGCCGCCCGGACGGGCCGTCGCGTGTCGATCGAGTACGCGATGATCAAGGACGTGAACGACCAGCCGTGGCGAGCCGACCTGCTCGGGCGGCTGCTGGCCGGCAAATTGGCCCACGTGAACCTCATTCCGCTCAATCCGACGCCGGGCAGCCGCTGGGACGCGAGCCCGAAGCCGGTCGAGCGGGAGTTCGTCCGGCGGTTGCGCGACGCCGGGGTGTCCACCACAGTTCGGGACACCCGAGGTCGCGAGATCGACGGCGCGTGTGGCCAGCTCGCCGCCGCCGAGGACAACGACACCAACACCGACCGCGCCGGAGAGGCACCGGCGTGACCGGGCGTGGCGAACGAGACCAGGAGACATAGTGGCGAGTCAGGGTCAGCGTTTCCGGCGCAAGGCGCTCCGCCGGGGATACAAGGTCGACGAGGTGGATGCCTTCCTCGACCGGGTCGAGGCGACGCTCGACGGCCGACAGGTCGGCGCCCCGGTGGCCTCCCAGGAGGTTCACGACGTCGTCTTCCGGGTCCGCTTCAACGGCTACGACGAGTGGCAGGTCGACCTGCACCTGGACCGGGTCGAGCGGCAGCTGGCCGAGCTGGAGGAGCGCAACAGCGCCGGGCGCGGTGGCGACCCCCGGATGGGTGACCGGATGGGCCCACCGGACCGGATGGGTCCGCCGATGCGGGACGACCGGGGCATGGTTCCGCAGCCGATGCCGCCCCGGCCGATGCCCGCGCAGGCCGGCCCGCCCTACGGCCGCTACGACGAGCCGACCGGTGCCTTCGCCGGTGGGTACGACGCCCCCCGCGGCGGTGGTTACGACGCGCCGCGTGGCCCGGCCGGCCCCCCGATGGGTCCCGGTGGTCCGATGGGTCCCGGCCCGATGGGTGGCCACGGCATGCCGCAGCGCGGCCTGCCCGCCGGCCCCAGTGGGTACGGCCCCCCGGACGACCAGCGCTCACCCGGTGGGTACGGCCCGGATGACCAGCGCGGCGGGTACGGCCCCGACGACCAGCGGGCGCCCTGCGGTTATCCGCCGCCGCCGGCGGAGCCGCGCTTCGACGGCTTCGATGCCGGGCGGCCCGGTCGCGCCGACCTGCCGGCCGAGCTCCGTGTGCCGGTGCGGGACCCTGTCGGCTTGCCCCGTGGTCCGG
>NZ_JAKKFF010000477.1 GCF_022229015.1 Micromonospora foliorum | reverse complement strand
CTGCGCGGAGACCGGCGGCGCCGAGTACGGGTGCGCCTCGGGGCTGCTCGGCAGCTGACGCGGAATGGCCGGCTGCTGGCCGGTGGTCGGGGTCTCGTCCCCGGCCCGGCGCTGCGGCAGCGGGTCGATCCCCTGGCCGTTTGCCGACCGGGGGGTGAAGCCGTCGCCGCCGTTCGTCCCGGCCGCGCCGGTCAGGTCGGACCAGGCCGGCATCGAGCGGTACGCGCCACCGTTGGCGGGGGTGCCGGCACCGTTGCGCGACGCGGGGTCGAACGGACGACCGCCCAGGGTGACCTGGTTGCCGGACTCGCTCGGGCGAGGGCCGTTGCCCAGCGCGGGCAGCGCGCCGAAGACCGGCGCGGGCCCACCGGACTGCGGACCACCGGACTGCGGACCACCGAACTGGGGAGCACCGAACTGGGGAGCACCGGCCGCCGGCAGTGCCGGAGGCTGCTGCACCCGACCGGAGAGCGCCCGGGGCACCAGCACCGAGGTGGGCAGGGTCACGTCGGCGACCGTGCCGCGATCGTTGCCGGGGCGAAGCTCGACCCGGACACCGTGCCGGGACGCCAGCCGGGCGACCACGACCAGGCCCATCATCCGGGACACGGCCACGTCCACCTGCGGCGGCGTCGCGAGCCGCTCGTTGAGGTCGTGCAACTGCTCGGCGCTGATGCCGATGCCGCGGTCCTCGACGTACAGCGAGGAGCGGTCACCGACCCGGCGAGCCTCGACCATGACCTGCGAGTCGGGCGGGGAGAACGCGGTGGCGTTGTCGAACAGCTCCGCGACGAGGTGCACCAGGTCGTTGACCGCGTGCGCGGCGACCTCGATGTCGCGGTCGATGACCCCGAACTCGATCCGGGTGTAGTGCTCGACCTCGGACTGCGCGGCGCGCAGCACGTCGATGAGAGCGGCCGGCTCACGCTGCACACGGGTGGAGTCGGCACCGGCGAGCACCAGCAGGTTCTCGTCGTTACGGCGCATCCGGGTGGCCAGGTGGTCGAGCTGGAACAGCTCGGCCAGCCGGTCCGGGTCCTCTTCGCCGCGCTCCAGCCGGTCGAGGTGCCCGATGAGGCGGTCGACCAGGATCTGGGAACGGCGGGCCAGGTTGACGAACATGGTCGCGACGGAGGCACGCAGTGCCGCCTGCTCGGCGGCCGTGCGGACGGCTTCCAGGTGGACGGCGTTGAAGGCCTCGGTCACCTGGCCGAACTCGTCCTTGCTGCGCACCGGTAGCGGTTCGGCGATCTGGTTGGCCAACTGCACCGGGGAGAGCTGTCCGACGACCTGCGGGTCGCGCAGTCGGGCCACCGCCTGTGGCAGGCCGTACTGGGCGACGGAGAGCGCGCCCTGCCGCAGCTCACGCAGTGAGCGGGCCATCGAGCGGGCGACCAGGTACGCGAAGAGGATGGCCAGGAGCAGCATGCTGAGCAGCAGGCCGGTCTCCAGGAAGACCTGACGCTGGACGTCCGAGCGGAGGGTGTCGGCCTGGTTGACCACTTCACTGTCGAGCTTCCGCTCGACGGTGCGGATCAGCTTGGCGTTGGCCGTCATGGCGGCTTCCCACTGGTCCGGGCCGAACGGCGCACCGCGCATGTTGCCGGTGGTGTTGCCGTCGATCCAGCCGGTGTAGTTCTGTGCCTGCCGGCGGTCGCCGCCCGCGACCGTCTGGTCGTGGAACTTCGCGTCGTCCGGGGTGGCGACGGCCTTGAAGCTCTGCAGGGCCTGCTGCTGGCCGGTGTCACTGGCGACGTAGTCCCTGCGCAGTGCCGGGGTCAGGCGTTGTCCGCCCTTGACACCCAGCGCGCGGTGCACCACGACCCGGCGTACGGCGAGGAACTCCTTCTCCCGGGCGACCGCCGCGGCGGCGCGCATCCGGTCGCTGAGTTGGTTGTCACCGGCGAGCTGCGTGGACGAGTCGCGGATGGCGAGCAGGTCGCTGATCAGACCCTCGTACGCCTGCACGGTCTCGGTGAGCGCGAGCTTTCCGTTGAACACCTGGCTGCGGACGCCCGACAGGTCCTGCAGGTTCTGGTCGATGCCGTCGAGCAGACTCTCCAGGCTGCTCGGCAGGTCCTCGATCTCGGTCCGCTGCTGGCGGTAGGGGATCGCGTCCTGATCCACCCGGGAGTTCACCCGGTTGTATGCCTCCTGGTACTGCGCTGTCGGCTGCGTCCCGTCCGCGCCCAGCAGCAGCACGGCGGCGGTGCGCTCGTCCTGCAGGCTGTCGACCAGGTCACCTGAATAGCTCGACAGATTCGCCAGGTCGCCAGCTCGGTTGGCATTGTTGAGCGTCTCCACGTGGTCGATAAGACCACTGGTGCCCACCACGACCGTGGCGATGGTCGGCACGATCATGATGAGACCGAGCTTGGACCAGATCGGCATGTCCCGGAGCCGGCTGGCCGGCCGGCGCAGCCGCGACAGGAAGGAGCCCGCCGTCTTTGGCCGTTTGCTCACGTCACCGCCCTCGCGATTACAGCTTGAACGCGTTGCCCCGGGCAACGCCCAGCGACCGACCCGGCGGGTCGGACCCCCGAGATTCCATCACGCCGGTCGACAAGAAGAAAGCCCAGGTTGTCCCCAACCGAAGGTGTGATGAGATGTTGATGCGATTTGATAGCAGTCTGTCTGGCCGGAGTAACTGAAGGTAATGGAACATCCGCACCGAGTTGTCCTACTGGCCGGCCCATCGGGGTCCGGAAAGTCGTACATAGCGCAGCAAACCGGCTTGCCGGTGCTCTGCTTGGACGACTTCTACAAAGACGGCGATGACCCTACGTTGCCAAGACGAAACGGCCAGGTGGATTGGGAATCGCCGCAGTCCTGGGATGCTCCCGGTGCGGTGGAAATCATTGCCCGACTTGCCCGTGAGGGCCGAGCCGATGTGCCGGTTTATGCGATCGGCGCGGATCGACGGGTGGCCACCCGGCCATTTGATGTCGCCGGATCGCCACTTTTCGTGGCCGAAGGGATCTTCGCCGCCGAGATCGTCGAGGAGTGCCGTCGCCGTGGCCTGCTGGCCGGGGCGTACGCGCTGCGCCGGCCGCGCGGGGCGACCTTCCTACGCCGACTCGCCCGCGACCTGTCCGAGCAGCGCAAGGCACCCCGGGTGCTGATTCGGCGGGGGGTGGCGCTGCTGCGGGCCGAGCCCGCGGTGCTGCGTCGACAGATGGGCCTGGGTGCGGAGGCGGCCCGGGCCCGGGAGGTGCTGCACCGGGTGGCCGGCCTGCTCGCCGGCCACCCACACGGCTGAACTCAGGCCAGCAACTTCGCGTACGCCGGCTTGATCACGTCATCGATGATCCGCAGCCGCTCGTCGAACGGGATGAAGGCGCTCTTCATCGCGTTGATGGTGAACCACTGCAACTCCTTCCAGCCGTAGCCGAACGTCTCCACCAGCAGCGACATCTCCCGCGACATCGAGGTGCCGCTCATCAGCCGGTTGTCGGTGTTGACGGTCACCCGGAAGCGCAGGTCCCGCAGCAGACCGATCGGGTGGTCCGCGATCGAGTCGACCGCACCGGTCTGCACGTTCGACGAGGGGCACAGCTCCAGGGGAATCCGCTTGTCCCGGACGTACGCGGCCAGCCGGCCGAGCGAGCCGTCGGGGGCGACGTCGTCGACGATCCGCACCCCGTGGCCGAGCCGGTCCGCTCCGCACCACTGGATCGCCTGCCAGATCGACGGCAGACCGAACGCCTCACCGGCGTGGATGGTGAAGTGGAAGTTCTCCCGTTGCAGGTATTCGAAGGCGTCCAGGTGCCGGGTGGGTGGAAAGCCCGCCTCGGCGCCGGCGATGTCGAAGCCGACCACCCCGACGTCCCGGTGCCGCACGGCCAGCTCGGCGATCTCCTGGGAGCGGGCGGCGTGCCGCATCGCGGTGAGCAGGGTGCCCACCCGGATGGTCAGGCCCGCCTCGACCGCCTGCGCGGTGCCCTCGGCGAACCCGGCCAGCACCGCCTCGACCACCTCGTCGAGGCTCAGGTCCCGTTCCAGATGCTGCTCCGGGGCGAAGCGCACCTCGGCATAGACCACTCCGTCGGCGGCCAGGTCCAGGGCGCACTCGCGGGCCACCCGACGCAGCGCGGGCGCGGTCTGCATGACCG
Source organism: Micromonospora foliorum (assembly GCF_022229015.1). Taxonomy (GTDB): domain Bacteria; phylum Actinomycetota; class Actinomycetes; order Mycobacteriales; family Micromonosporaceae; genus Micromonospora; species Micromonospora foliorum. Next base: position 714 of record NZ_JAKKFF010000477.1, on the reverse strand, counting down.
CCACGGTGTGCGCGAACGTTTCGAGGTAGCGCTCCAGGGAGCCGGAGTCCGCCGCGTCCGCGAACCAGCGTCCGAGCGCTTCCGGGTCGGTGGTGGGAAGTTCGTGGCCCACCTCGGCGGCCAGGTCGACGATCGTCGCCGGCCGCAGGCCGCCGTCGAGGTGGTCGTGCAGCAGCGCCTTCGGGACCTTGACGATGTCCTCGTATCGGATAGTTGCGACCATGCTCAGACCCTAGTCAGCCAGCTCAGGTCCGCCGAGCCAGGCCACTAGGCTCGACGGCATGGACGCGTTCGGGGGGTTGGACAAGCCGCGGCCTGACATGGACCCCCGGGTCCTCGACCGGCTGCGCTGCCCGGTCTGCGGCGAACCGCTTCGACAGGCCGCCGACGTTCGGGCACTGCGCTGCCCGCGGCGGCACAGCTTCGACATCGCGCGTCAGGGCTACGTGAACCTGCTCACCGGTCGGGCGCCGCACGTCGGTGACACCGCCGAGATGGTCGCCGCCCGTGCGGACTTCCAGGCCGCCGGGCACTACGACGTCATCTCAGGAGCGCTTGCCGCTGCCGCGACGCGGGCCGGGGCGGGCTTCGGGGCGTACCCCCTGGTGGTGGATGCCGGCGCCGGCACCGGCCGGTACCTCGCCGCGGTGCTGGCGGCGCTGCCGGACGCCGTGGGTCTGGCCCTGGACGTCTCCAAGCCGGCGCTGCGCCGCG
>NZ_JAKKFF010000476.1 GCF_022229015.1 Micromonospora foliorum | reverse complement strand
CCCGGGCGGTGAACCGGTCGCCCTGCAGGAACGGCAACACATAGTAGCCGTACACCCGCTGTGGCGCCGGGACGTAGATCTCGATCCGGTAGCTGAAGTCGAACAGCCGCTCGGTGCGGGCACGTTCCCAGATCAGCGGATCGAAGGGGCTGACCAGTGTGTTGGCCCGCACCCAGCGGGGCAGCCGGGCGGACGCGTGCAGCCAGGCCGGTTGTCGCCAGCCCGCCACGGTGACCGGCACCAGCTCACCGGCCTCGGCCAGCTCGGCGACGGCCTGCCGGGCGCCGGCCAGCGGCAACCGGAAGTAGTCGCGTAGCTCCGGCTCGGCGGCCACCCCGAGCGACCGCGCGGCGAGGGCCACCAGCGTGCGGTACGCCTCGGCGTCGGTAGGGGTGGGCGCGGACAGCACCGTGGCGGGCAGCACCCGCTCCGGCAGGTCGTAGCGGCGGGCGAAGGAGGTGCTGCGCTCGGCGGCGGCCACCTCCCCGGCCCAGAACAGGAACTCCAACGCCCGCTTGACCGCCGACCAGTTCCACCCCCAGTTGCCGGTCTCCCGGGGCGCGTCGTGCTCGATCTCGGCGGCGGTCAGCGGCCCGCGGGCGGCCACCTCGTCCCGGACCCAGGCGACCAGCTCCGGCTGCTCCTGGGCGATCCGTCGCATGCCGCCCCAGGATTCGCTGTGCGCGCGGGCCATCCGCCAGCGCAGCATCGGGTGCAGCTCGACCGGGACCAGCGACGCCTCGTGGCCCCAGTATTCGAACAGCTCGCGGGGGCGTCGGTAGGCGGCCTGGTCGAGCAGGGTGGTCGGGTAGGGCCCGAGCCGGCTGTAGAGCGGCAGGTAGTGCGCGCGTTGCAGCACGTTTACCGAGTCCATCTGGATCAGCCCGACCCGGCCCAGCACCCGACGCAGGTGCCGGCGGGTGGGCACGCCCGTCGGCGCCGGGTCGGCGAAGCCCTGGGCGGCGAGCGCGACGCGGCGGGCCTGGGCGAGCGAGAGTGATTCCGGTGCGGTCATCGTCGGCGACCTTAATTCATCGGTACGACGCCGGTGCGGGAAGCTGGACGTGACGACCAACGGGGCATAGAACGGTGCAATGCTGACCATCCGTCGGGAGGAGCCGGACGACGCCGAGGCGGTCGCCCGGGTACACGTGCACGGCTGGCAGGCCGGCTATGCCGGCTTCATGCCGGACGAGGTGCTGGGACGGCTCAACGTGGTGGCCTGGGCGCAGCGTCGTCGCGACGTCGGCACCGCCGATCCGGAACACCCGTTCACCACCCTGCTCGGCGAGGCGGACGGGTTGGTCGTGGGCTTCACCACCTTCGGGCCGTACCGCCGCAACCAGGACCGCGACGACCTGGACCCCACGGTCGGCGAGGTGGTGGCGCTCTACGTGGAGCCGGCCCGCTGGGGTGACGGGACCGCCGCCGCGCTGCTGGACGCCGCCCGGAGCGGGCTCACCGAGCGGGGCTGGGCCGGGTACCGGGCGTGGGTGCTGGCGGACAACCGGCGGGCCCGCCGGTTCTGCGAGCGCGCCGGCCTGTCACCGGACGGTGAGCGGTCGACCTACCAGGTGCCGCTGGCCGGCGGGGGCCCGCCGGTCGGGCTGGTCGAGCTGCGGTACGCCGGACGCCTCGACCGCTGACCCGTGTGGGGTCAGCCACCGGCGGATCGGCAGGAAGGCCAGCAGCGCCAGACTGACCCACACGTAGGCGTTGCTGCCCAGGAAGCCGTCGACGCCGGTGAAGTCCTTCTCCCAGAACCAGACGGTCCGGCTGATCAGCAGCGCGTACCCGATGGTCGCGGCGACCAGCAGGACCCGCCGGCGGCGGCCGGCCGGCGCGGCCATCGCGTTGTCGACCAGCAGGATCAACGCGGGCAGCAGCCAGACCAGGTGGTGCACCCAGGTGACCGGGCTGACCAGGCACATCACCGCGCCGGTCAGCGCCAGGCCGGTCGCCTCGTCGCCGGCCGCGACGGCTGTCCGGGACCGCCAGGCCCAGAGCGCCAGGGTGCCGAGCACCAGCAGGAGCCACAGCAGGGTGCTCGGGTGCTCGGGGTTGAGCCGGGCGACCACCCCGCGCAGCGACTGGTTGGAGACGAAGGCCAGTTCGCCCACCCGTCCGGTGTTCCACAGCGCCTCGGTCCAGAACTCCCGGGACGCGTCGGGGAAGAGCGCGGCGGCCAGCAGCGACACCCCGGCGGCCGTGCCGCTGGCGGTGAGCGCCGCGCGCCACCGGCCGGTCACCAGCAGGTAGACGATGAACACGCCGGGGGTCAGTTTGATCGCCGTGGCGAGGCCGATGCCCACCCCGGTCCACCGGTTGCCGGCCGGCAGCAGCCGCAGCAGGTCCACCGCCACCAGGAAGAGCAGCAACGTGTTGACCTGGCCGAAGTTGACCGTCTCCCGCATCGGCTCGAACGCGGCGGCCAGGCAGAGCGCCACGGCGAGGGCGTACCAACGGGTCCAGCCGGCGCGGCGGGCGATCGGGTCGACCAGCCACCAGATCAGCACGGCGGTGGTGGCCACGCTGGCGAGCACGCTCACCACGATCGCGGCCGACCAGGGCAGGTACGCCATCGGCAGCATGACCAGAGCGGCGAACGGGGGGTAGGTGAAGCCGTATTGGGTGCCGGGCTTGAGGTAGTCGTAGATCTCCCCGCCGTCGTGCACCCACCACGTCAACGCGCCGTAGTAGACCTTCAGGTCGAAGAAACCGTGCCGGACGGCCGCCATCGAGAGAAAGATCGTGACCGCGATCGCGAGCCCGGCCACGCTGGATACCTGCCCGACCGTCCTGTTGGCACCCTGCGCCACCGTCGTCTCCCTCGCCCTGCGTAGGCTTCCGTCCCATGGCTCTCGGGTACGTCCGCCCGGCGCGTCCCGAGGACGCCGGCGAGATCGCACGCATCCAGCTCGCGACCTGGCGGGTCGCGTACCGCCGGATCCTCCCTCGGCATGTGCTCGACAACCTGGACGAGGCGTTCCTCGCCCGGCGGTGGAGCGCCGCGGTGCTGGAGCCGCCCTCGGGCGCGCACCGGGTGCTGGTCGCCGTCGAACAGGCCGAGCAATCGTATCTGGTGGGGTTCGCCGCCTCCGGCCCGGCCGACGCCGAGGCGTTGGCCCCGGGCGAGCCGGCCGACGCGCTCGGCCCGGACGTGGCGGCGGTGACCGACCTGTTGGTGGAGCCCCGCTGGGGTCGGCGGGGGCACGGCAGTCGGCTGCTCGCCGCCACCGTCGACCTGTGGCGGGAGGACGGGATGAGTCGGGCGGTGGCCTGGGCGTTCGACGGTGACGAGGCGACCCACAAGTTCCTCACCAGCACCGGGTGGGAGCCCGACGGGGCGGCCCGGGCGCTGGACGTCGACGACATGTTGGTGCCGCAGGTCCGCCTGCATGTGGGCGTGCCGACCGAGAAGGTGCCGGCCGAGTGAACCGGTGTGGCGGCCCCGGCCGGGCCGCCACACCGGGCGGTCAGCCCTTGTCCGAGCCGTCGTTCGCGTCGCGGACGAAGTACCGCTGGAACACCACGAAGATGATCGCCACCGGGATGGTGGCCAGCAGGGCGGCGCCGAGCTTGAGCGGGTACTGGGTGCCCTTGCCGAGCGAGCCGCTGACCAGGTCGGCCAACCCGCGCGGCAGGGTGAACAGGTCCGGGTCCTGCACCGACACCAGGCTGTGCGGGAACTCGTTCCAGGAACCCTGGAACGACAGGATGGTGAGGGTGATCAGCGCCGGTTTCGCCATCGGCAGCACCACCGACCAGAAGGTACGGAAGATGCTCGCCCCGTCGATCCGGGCGGCCTCCTCGACACTCACCGGGATCGACTCGAAGAACTGCTTCATGATGAACACGCCCGCCGCGTCGGCCAGCAGCGGCACCACCAGCCCGGCGTAGCTGTTGTAGAGGCCGAGCTGGTTGAGCACCAGGAACTTCGGGATCAGCAGCACCACTCCGGGCACCGCCATCACGGCGATGATGGCGGCGAACAGGCCGCCACGACCCCGGAACCGCAGCCGGGCCAGCGCGTACCCGGCGAGCGAGTCGAAGAAGACCCGGCCGATGGTGACCAGCACCGTCACCAGCAGCGAGTTGCCCAGCCACAGTGGGAAGTTGGTGCCGGCGAAGATCCGTTCGAAGCCGGCCAGCGTGAGCGGGTCCGGAAACGGTGACAGCGGGTTCGCCGCCGCGTCGGGTTCGGTCTTGAGCGCGTTGCCGATCTGGATGACGAACGGGTAGAGGAACACCAGCCCGAAGAAGACAAGCGTGGCGTACCCCAGGAAACGGGTGGCCAGGGTGCGGGCCGCGCGCTGCTGTCGCCGCGCGGGCGCCGCCGCCGGGCGGTCGGTGAGCACGGCCATCTCAGGACCTTTCCGGTACGCGCCGACGCCGCCAGCCGCGCCGCGGCCGGTCGGTGTCCCGCTCGGCCAGCGCCCGTCGCTGGATCAGTGTGAGCACGATGATGATCAGGAACAGGACGAACGAGATCGCCGCGCCGGAGCCGTAGTCGAAGTCCCGGAAGGCGGTCCGGTACGACAGGTACGCCGGGGTGAGCGTGGTCTTGGCCGGGTCGCCCTGGCTCATCACGTACACCTGGTCGAAGACCTGCCAGGAGCCGATCATGCCGAGGGTGAGCACCAGGAAGGTGGTGGGCCTGATCATCGGCAGGGTGACGTACCGGAAGCGCTGCCACCGGGACGCGCCGTCGAGGGTGCTCGCCTCGTCGAGGGTGACCGGCACGTTCTGCAGCCCGGCCAGGAACATCAGCATGAAGGTGCCGGAGGTGGTCCAGACGACCAACGTGATGATCGAGACCATCGCCACGCTCGGGCCGGCCAACCAGTCCCACCAGCTCAGCCCGAACGGGCCGCCGTCGGCCAGTGCCGCCGGTGGCGAGTCGACGCCTACCGCGCCGAACAGCAGGTGCAGCACGCCCCGGGAGTCGGCGAACCACTCCGGGCCGTCGATCCCCACGACGCCGAGCAGCGCGTTGACCGCGCCGGAGTTGGCGAAGAGGAACAGGAACACCACGCTGATCGCGACGGAACTGGTCACCGAGGGGAAGTAGAAGGCGCTGCGGAAGAAGCTCTTGCCCTTGAGCATCCGGTTGTTGACGACCAACGCCAGTCCGAGCGCGAGCACGGTCTGCGCCGGCACCACGATCGCCACGTAGTAGATGTTGTTGCGGATGCTGGTCATGAAGTCGCGGCGGGCCAGCCCGTCCTCTGTGAACAACTGGGTGTAGTTGTGCGCGCCGACGAACGGGACGTCGCCGGTGAAGGGGCTGCCCTGGCCGTTCCAGTCGGTCAGGCTGACCCAGAGCGCCATCAGGATCGGCAGCAGCAGGAACAGCCCCAGAATGACGATCACCGGCGCGACGAAGAGCCAGCCGGCGAGGTTCTCGTTGCTCCGGGTGCCGCCCCTGCGTCGGCGCGGGCCGCCCCCGTCCGCGGTCGCCACGGCGGTCAGTGTCTCGGTTGCCATCTTCCCTCCCTTCCTCTCTCCGGCCGACGTGCGGCGGGGGCCCCGGTGCTCGCCGGGGCCCCGCCGTCACCTCAGCTGCCGCCGAGTGCCGCCTTGGCGTTCTTGTCGAAGTTCTGCAGCACGGTCTTCGGGTCGCCGTTGGCCAGCCCCTGCAGACCGGTGTCGAGGTCCTTGAGGACGCTGTCCATCTTCGGGGCGTTCACCGGGCCCTGGGCGTACGCGACGCCGTCGATGAACACCTTGTCCGCCGGGAAGGCGGCGGTGTACTGGTCGCGCGCCGACTGGCGGGACGGCATGACACCGAACGCCTTGGCGAAGGTCATCTGCTGCTCGCCGCTTGTCATCGCCTCGACGAACTTGATCGCCTGGTCCTTGTACTTGCTCTTCGCGGCGATGCCCCAGCACTGGGTGAAGGAGAGCGTGCCCTGCCCCTTGGGGCCGGCCGGCAGCGCCACGACCTTGTACTTCACGTTCGGGAAGTCGTTCTGCAGGGCGCCCTTGATCCAGTTGCCCTCGATGGTCATCACGGCCTTGCCCTTGCCGAACGCCTCACCGGACCAGCCGGCGTCGAGCTGCTTCGGGTACTTGGCCAGGCCGGTGCTGAGCATGGTCTTGACGTACTGGAGGGCGGCGAGGTTCTCCGGGGTGTCGGCGGTGGGCTGCTTGCCGTCCCTGCTCACCAGCCAGCCGCCGTTCTGCACCATGAAGGCGCCGATCCGGTCCCGGGTGTCGCCGAGGGCCAGCGGGACCTGCCCCTTGGCCTTGATCTTCTGGGCGACGGCGGTGAGCTGCTCCCAGGTCGTCGGCACGTCGGCGTCGGTCAGCCCGGCCCTGGTCCACAGGTCGGTGTTGATCTGCAGGGCCAGGGTCGAGAAGTCCTTGGGCGCGCAGTAGAGCTTGCCGTCGTACGTGAAGGTGGTGCGCAGGCTCTCGTAGAAGTCGCCCGAGTTGCTGACCTTGTCGCCGTACGGCTCGAGGGCGCCGACGCTTGCGTAGTTGGCGAACTGGGCCGCGTCCACGTAGAAGATGTCCGGCGGGGTGCCGCCGGCGAGGGCCTGACCGAGTTGCTGGGTGAGGTCCTGTGCCGGGGTGACCGTCGCGGTGTTGCCGGAGCTGCCGGCCCACTTCGCGGCGGCGTCCTGCACGGCCTTGGTCTCGGCCTCGCCGGACGAGCCGATCAGGATCTGCAGGCTGGCCGGGCCGCTGGACTGGGCGGTGTCTCCGGAGGAGTCGTCGAAGCCGCTGCCGCAGGCGGCGGAGCCGAGCAGGGCGACGGCGGCGAGGCTGGCCACCGCTGCCCGGGTGATTGTTCGGGGTGCCATGGGTTTCTCCTGGTGGGGGGTGGGACTACGCGGTGTGCCGCAGTGCCAACGAGGGCTGGAGCAGCACGGGGGTGGGGGTCTCGTGGTCGCCGTCGAGGACACCGGTGAGCAGGTCCACGCAGCGGGCGGCGGCCTCGCCGAGCGGTTGGCTGACGCTGGTCAGCCCGACCGCGGCGGCCACCGGCGTGTCGTCGAAGCCGATCACCGACACGGGCGGGTCGACGCCGCGGATCGCCTGGAGGGCGCCGAGGGCGAGCGAGTCGCTGGCGCAGACCACGGCGCTCGGCGCCACGGTGACGAGCAGGTCGCGCATCAGGCGTTCGCCCTCGGCGATGCCGTCCTCGGTCTCCCGGTGCAGCCCGGTCGGGTCGACGCCGGCCGCGCGACCTGCT
>NZ_JAKKFF010000475.1 GCF_022229015.1 Micromonospora foliorum | reverse complement strand
GTCCGGCGGGAGGCATCACGGAAGCTGCCCGAGTCGGGCGGGAGTCGCGGTGATCCGCTGCAACCGTGGCCGCGAACCGCAAGTCCGCGATCGCGAAGCGCGTGGTGTCGCTCTCCGCCTGACGACTTCACCGTCAGACTGATTCGGAAAACCCCGGGCCCAGGCCCGGGGTTTCCGTGTGTCCGGAGGCCGGCCGTGTTCTCCGGGCCGGCCCGTTCTGTGCGTCATGCCGGCCGTGTTCTCCGGGCCGGCCCGTTCTGTGCGTCATGCCGGCCGTGTTCTCCGGGCCGGCGGTTCTGTGCGTTGCGCCGACGGGTCGGCGCTCAGTCTGACGGGTTGGCGCGCCGGGGTGGTGGCACGGGGTCGGCGGTGATCACCACGCCGGGAACGCTGTGCGAGACCCACTCCACCCGGGCTCGGCCGACCACCGGTTCCATCTGCCGGCGAAACCGATCCCGTTCCTGCTCGGGCACGAGCGCGGCCGAGCGGACCACGATCGCGGCCACCATGTCGTTGAGCTTGACCATGGCCGCCACCACGACCGGCAGCACCAGCACCGCCCACCAGCTGACCAACTCGGCGAGGGCGAGCAGCACCGCCAGGGCGATGGCACCCTCGAAGAAGAGGAAGCACAGCACGCCGCCGGGGTTGACGAACCGCAGGCCGAGGAGCCGGGCGTAGAGCGGCCGGTAGCGCTCCTCGTCCACGGGAATGGTGGCCCACCCTGGGCGGTTCGTCCCCGTCACCTGGTGCTGCCCTGCCGGGCCGCCGCGACCGAGAAGACCGCCCGCTCCAGGGCGTACGCCCGGTCGTCGGAGCCGCCCTTGACGGCCGCGTTGCACTCGGCGGCGACCTGCATGGCACGGACCAGGCCCTCCGGCGTCCAGCCCCGCCCCTGCCGCTGCGCCCGCTCGATCTTCCAGGCCGGCATTCCGAGGCTGCTGGCCAGTTGGTACGGGCTACCCCGCCCGGCCGATGCCACCCGGGCCACCGTGCGCACCCCGTCGGCCAGGGCGTCGGCGATGGGCACCGGGTCGACCCCGACGTGCAGGGCCCAGCGCAGTGCCTCAAGTGCCGCCGGCACGTCGCCGACCATGGTGGCGTCCGCCACCGTGAAGCCGGTCACCTCGACCCGACCCCGGTAGTAGCGGGAGACCGTCTCGGCGCTGATCCGCCCATCGGTGTCGGCGATGAGCTGGGAGCAGGCGGCGGCCAGCTCGCGCAGGTCGTTGCCGACCGCGGCGATGAGCGCCTCGGCGGCGTCGTCGGTGCACTTTCCGCCGGCCCGGCGAATCTCGTCGCGGACGAAGGTCACCCGGTCGCGGTGCCCCTTGAGCTTGGCGGCCGGGACGACAGTCGCGCCGGCCGCCCGCAGACCGTCGGCGAACGCCTTGCCCTTGGCACCGCCCAGGTGCAGCACCAGCAGCTGGACCTCCGGGTCGGGGTTCTTCGCGTACGCCAGCAGCGCGGCGACCAGGTCCTTGCGGGCATCCTGGCCGGAACGCAGGATCAGCAGCCGCCGCCCGCCGAACAGCGAGGGGCTGAGCATCTCGGCGATCTCGCCGACGGTGAGCGCACTGGCCTGGTACTCGCGGACGTCCACCTCGGGATCGACGGCGCGAACCTTCGCGACAGCTTCGGTGACCGCGCGCGTGGCGAGCAGTTCCTCGTCACCGAGGACGAGCAGAATGGGGGCGAGGCTGGCGGGGGTCACGCCGCCCATATTCGCACGGCCTGCGGCGGGATCGTGCCTGCTCATCCGCTGCTTGATCGGCGCAGCCCGCACACAGCGCAAATCCAGACATTCACTTCAATTGCTTGCTTAATCCGCAAGTCGCCCACTCAATCGGAAGCCGCTGTCTTGGCCGGCAGCTCAGGGCTGCCGGCCTGCGGGCACACCTCTCCGGGCCACCGCCAGACCGTCGCCCGTTCGGACCGCCGCCACGTCGCCGTCCGTGTCGGTACGCAGCACCCGCACGCCGCCTCTGCTCAGTCGGGCGAGCAGGCCGGCACTCGGGTGCCCGTAGGTGTTGCCCGTGCCCACCGGCACGAGCGCCACCGCCGGCCGCACCGCGTCGAGGAAACTAGGGTCCTGGTACGCCGACCCGTGATGCGCGACCTTCAGCACGTCCGCCCGTAACTGACCGGGCAACGCCCGCGCCACCATCGCGTGCTGCTCCTCGGTCTCCGCGTCGCCGGCCAGCAGGATCCGTACCCCAGCCACCGTGGCGCGCAGCACCAGCGAGTTGTTGTTCGGGTCGGACCTGGTTCCGGCCAGCGGGTACGGCGGGCCGAGCACCAGCAGGTCGACCCCGCCCACGGGGTGGCGAGCGCCGGCCACGGTGGTCAACAGCGCGGCCCGCCCGCCGGTGGCCGACGCCCGCACCAGCTCCCGGCCGCTCTCCGGGTCGGCCGACGACGGCGTCAGCACGGCACCCACCCGCCGCCCCCGGAACACCCCGGCCACCCCGCCCACGTGGTCCGCGTGGAAGTGGCTGATCACCAGCAGGGGCACCTCCCGTACGCCGAGCCGACGCAGGCAACCGTCCACCGCCCCCGGTTCCGGCCCGGCGTCCACCACCACGGCCCGGCCGGGGTCGACCGGGAGCACCAGCGCGTCGCCCTGGCCCACCGCGCAGGCCACCACCACCCAACCGGCGGGCGGCCAGCCGGCGGCTACCAGCCGAACCGGCAGGGCACCCAGCACGGCGGCGACCCCCACCACCGCC
>NZ_JAKKFF010000474.1 GCF_022229015.1 Micromonospora foliorum | reverse complement strand
ATATTCTGTTTTTTGAAGCAGAAGAAGGCCTAGGAGATAAGGCAACGTGACTGCATGTCAGACGTGTGCTGTTCCGATCTGGCGCCGTGACCGTGGTCGGTCTGGACGCGGCGGCCAGCACCGGGGCGAGCGCGGGGTGCGGCGGGGCGCCCGCCGCGTCCAGACCGACCACGGTCACGGCGCTCACCGGGGCCATCGGCGTCACCGAGGCACCGGACGCCACCGGCGTCACCGGGGCCACCGGCCGGACGAGGCGACGACGTGCGCTCCGGCGAAGTCGACCATCGCCACGTCCACCGTGACCGTCGGCCCGGCGAAGCGCCGCAGCACCTGGCGGACCCGCTGGCAGAGCAGGTCCCCGGCCGGGGCGAGCAGCCCGGCCGCCTCCCACAGCTCGTACGCGTGCCGCCCGGTGTTCGCCTCGGTCACGGCGGCGACCAGCGACGGGTCGCCGCCGGCCTCGGCGGTCACCGCGCCGAGCAGGGACAGGTCCACCTTGGAGCGGGTGTAGTGGGTCATCAGGATGCCGGCCGCGAGTTTGGCGAGCTTGCCGGCCATGCCGACGAAGACCACCCCGATCATCGCGTCACCCACGGCGGCGGTCACCGCGGCGCCGGTGAAGTCGCCGACCTCGACGAAGCAGACCTCGGGCAGGTCGGGCAGGAGCGCGCGGGCGGCCCGCTCGGTACGCCCACCGGTGCAGAGCACCACTGTCGGCTCGCCCTGGGCGGCCATCACGTGCACGGCCTGCACCACGCTGGCCCGCCACGACGCGGTGGAGAAGGGGCGGACGATCCCGGTGGTGCCGAGGATCGAGATCCCGCCGAGGATGCCGAGCCGACGGTTGGTGGTCTTGCGGGCCATGATCTCGCCCCGGGGCACGCTGATCACCACCCGGACGCCGACCTCGCTGAGGTCGACCACCTCGGCTACCGCCTCGCCGATCATCCGGCGGGGGGTGTCGTTGATCGCCGGGCCGCCGACGGCGAGCCCCAGGCCGGGCTTGGTGACCGTGCCGACGCCGGCACCGCCGGCGAGCCGCAGGCCGGGGACGTCGGTCCAGTCCACGGTGGCGGTCAGCTCGGCGCCGTGGGTGACGTCCGGGTCGTCCCCGGCGTCCTTGACCACCACCGCCTCGGCCCGCACGGGTGGGGTGCCGGTCACCTCGCAGCGTTCGACCGGGAAGCGCACCCGGCGTCCGGCGGGCAGGCCGATCTCCACCTCCTGCTGGGTGGTGCCGGTGACCAGCGCGGTGACCGCGGCCTTGGCCGCCGCCGTCGCGCACGCGCCGGTGGTCCAGCCGGTGCGCAGCGCGGTGGGCCGGACCTTCGCGGTTCGCGGCAGGTCCGGTTCGCGCAGCGGCGGCTCGGCGTACGTCATGGTGTGGCTGTCCCCCCGGCGCGGGCGCTGGCCTGGCGGCGCAGCTCGGCGCGGGCGGCCGGCTCCGCCCGCCGGAAGGTGTGGAAGTGCCCGGGGTGGTAGAGGTGCGAGCGGGTGCCCTCGGCGGCGAGGGCCGGCCCGACCAGGAACAGGGTGTGCTTCCACAGCTTGTGCTGCTTGACCGTCGCCTCCAGGGTGCCGACCGTGCAGCGCACCACCAGTTCGTCGGGCCAGGTCGCCTGGTACGCCACCACGGCCGGGGTGTCCTCCGGGTAGCCGCCGGCCAGCAGCTCGGCCTGCACCTGCCCGGAGCGGGCGGCGGAGAGGAACAGCGCCATGGTGGTGCCGTGGCGGGCGAAGTCGCGGACCCGCTCACCGGGCGGCATCGGGGTCTTGCCGCCTTCGAGGCGGGTGAGGATCACCGACTGGGCCACCTCGGGCACGGTCAGCTCCCGTCCGACGATCGCCGCGACGGCGGTGAACGAGGACACCCCGGGCACGATCTCGACGGCCAGGTCGAGCGCCCGGCACAGGTCCAGCTGTTCCTGCACCGCGCCCCACAGCGCCGGGTCTCCGGAGTGGATCCGGGCGACGGTCAGCCCCTGCTCGGCGGCGCGCCGGTAGAGCGGCAGCACACCCTCGATGGGCAGCTGCGACGAGTCGACGATCTCCGCGTCGGGGCGGGCGTGATCGAGCACGTCGGCGTGCACCAGGCTGGCCGCCCAGATCACGATGTCCGCCTCGGCGATGACCCGGGCGGCCCGCAGGGTCAGCAGGTCCGCCGCCCCCGGGCCGGCACCGACGAACCACACCTTGCCGTCGCTGGTCACAGCTTTCCTCCTCGGTGCTCGCGGCGGGCCGGAACCAGCAGCGTCGACAGGTACGGCAGGTCGTGCTCGGTGTCGTCGACCGGCCCGACCCGTTCACCGGGCAACCCCAGGCTGCGGCCGAGCACCGCGTCGGCGAGGCGGCCCTGCCGGCGTAGCTCGGCGAGCAGTTCCGGGTGCCGCCGCCAGCCCTTGTAGGCGACCACGGTGCCCGGCCCGGCGAGGGCGTCGGCGAAGAGGGCCAGGCCCGCGGTGGCCGGCAGCAGGGTGAGCGGTTCGCGTCCCTCACAGAGCGGGGTGCCGCTGAGCGCCGCCAGCTCCTGCATGGCGGTGACGCCGGGGACGGTCGCCACCCGCACCGCGGGGCGCAGCGCGCGGACGCTCTGGGCCAGGTAACCGAAGGTGGAGTAGACGTTGGGGTCGCCGATGGTGGCGAAGGCGAGGGACCGCGCGCCCGCGTCGATCGCCTCGACCACCGCCCGGGCGGCGTCGTCCCAGGCCGCCGCCCGACGCGCGGTCACCCCACCCCGGTCGTCGAGAGCGAACGGCAGCCGGCGCAGCCGGTCCGCCGGCACGTACTCCCGGACGGTCGCTTCGGCCCGCCCGGCGTCCGCGCCCGGCGGCGTCGGACCGGCCGTCGCGGTGGGCGCGACCCGGTCCGCCATCACGGGTACGAAGACCACGTCGT
>NZ_JAKKFF010000473.1 GCF_022229015.1 Micromonospora foliorum | reverse complement strand
GGTGCGCGGCTGGGTCGGCGGGGCGCGGCTGGGTCGGCGGTGCGCGGCGTCCGTCGGGGGGCGGACGCCGCGACCGCGCGGGTCGGTCAGAACGCGTGGTACGCGATAAGCGGTTCGTACTCGTACCGCAGGTTCTCGAAGCGGACCCGGAAGTTGACGCCGTCCCGGACGTTGGTGGCCACCGTGATCCAGCCCGAGTTGGCCGGCAGGTAGGTCCAGTAGTTGCAGGCGCTCGTCTTGTCGACGAAGATCACGCACGCCTCGGTGGCGTACACGCTCGCGTTGCGGACGTTGATGTCGCGACAGCGCGTCGTGGTGCGGTACTGGCCGGCCGAGCCGCCGTAGCGGCCGGTCTCGAAGTACGACCGCACCGCCCCGCCGTAACAGGTTTCGAGTGGGGCGAACTCGTTCGGCCCGGAGCTGACCGGTGCCGTCGGTGTTGTCGGCTCCGCCCGGGCGGGCGTACCGGCGGCGAGCAGTGCGGTGGCCGTGGCGACGGCGAGCAGGCGAGCGGTCGGGGATGGCATTCGTTCGTTCCTCCGAAACAGTTAACTGACCGTCCGTATAGGACTGATCATCTGGCCGTGACGATGATACGTATCGATTGATTTGGGCGTGGCCCCGATGATGTCCGCCAGGTGTGGTAGCTCTGTAGGCATGTCCGAGGCCATGCTCAGCAAGGTGCGCAAGCTGCTGGCCCAGGCCGAGGACCCGGCCTGCACGCCGGCCGAGTCGGCCGCGTTCACCGCCAAGGCGACCGAGCTGATCGCCCGCTACGGCGTGGACCGGGCGCTGCTCGCCGCCCGGGACCCGACCACCGACCCGGTCGGCGATCGAGTGCTGGACGTCGTCGCCCCGTACGCCCGCGACAAGGTCGGCCTGCTCGCCGCGGTGGCCGAGCCGTTGCGCTGCCGCTGCGTACGCCGTCGGCAGGGCAACGGCTTCGCCCTGCACCTCTTCGGCTTCGCCAGCGACCTGGAACGGGTCGACCTGCTCTTCACCTCACTGCTCGTGCAGGCGGCGCACGGCCTGGCCGCCACCGAGGTGCCCGCCGACGACCATCCCGCCGCCTTCCGCCGCTCCTGGCTGGCCGGCTTCGCCGAGGTGGTCGGCGGTCGACTCTGGGCGGCCGAGACGGCGGCGGCAAGCGAGTCGGGCGCGCCGTCGATGGCGCTGGTGTTGGCCGACCGGTCCGACCGCGTGCAGCGACGGCTCACCGAGGAGTACCCGCGGCTGCGCACCGCGCCGCCGCGCCGGTTGGGCGGCAC
>NZ_JAKKFF010000472.1 GCF_022229015.1 Micromonospora foliorum | reverse complement strand
CCGGGCGCCTCCTGGCGGGCCGAACCGCCCGGGGCGCTGCGGGTCGGCACGGTCGGGATCGACGGCGTCGACCCGGTGCCCGCGCTGGTGCCGCTGCTCGACGCCGGGCACGTCCACCTCTCCGGGGACGACCGCGCCGGCTGCGACGCGGTGGTCTCCGCGTTGCTGTTGCGGGCCGTCGGCCGCGCCGACCCCGGGGCGGTACGACTGATCGGGTACGACCCGGACCAGCTCGGCGGCGGACTGGCCGGGATCTCCCCGTTGGGCACGGCCGGGCTGCTCACCTTCGTCGGCCCGGGCGGGCTGGGCCCACTGCTCGACGACCTGGTGGAGCAGATCCGCCGGATCAACGAGACGGTCCTCGCCGGCGAGTACGCGTCGCTGCGTGAACTGGCGGCGGCGACCGGCCGACGCCCCGAACCGTGGCGGGTGGCGGTGCTGCTCGGTGGTGAGGAGCTGAACCGGCACGAGCGCGGGCAACTGGACCGGGTGGTGCGGGCCGGCGCTGCCTGCGGCGTACACCTGGTGGTGCACGGTGTGCCGTTGCCGGAGGATCCGACGGTGACCCGGGTGGTGGCCGGGGTGTCCGGCGCGCGGATCGGCGGTTCGGCCGGGCTGCCGGTCCGGCTGGACCCGCCGCCACCGCCGACGCTGGTCACCGAGACCTGCCGGGACGTCGCCGCCCGGGTGAACGCGGGCCCGCCGCCGACCCCCTTCACCGACCTGCTGCCTCCGCCCGAGCTGATGTGGCGGGAGGACTCCGCCGACGGGCTGACCGCGCCGATCGGTGAGGGGCCGCACGGCCGACCGGTGCGGTTGACGCTTGGCGACTATCCACCGCACGCGCTGATCGGCGGGCCGTCCGGCACCGGCAAGACCAACCTGATCTTCGCGTGGATCGGCGCCCTGGCGGCCCGCTACTCCCCCGCCGAGCTGGAGTTCTACCTGCTGGACTTCAAGGAGGGGGTCTCCTTCGCGCGGTTCGCGCAGGGCCGGCGCGACCCGAGTTGGCTGCCGCACATGCGCCTGGTCGGCATCAACGTCAACACCGACCGGGAGTTCGGGCTGGCGCTGCTGCGCTTCCTCGCCGAGGAGTTGCGCCGACGCGCCGACGCGGCCAAGAAGCACGAGGTGACCAAGCTGGCCGAGCTGCGGGCGGTCGACCCGACCGGGCACTGGCCACGCATCGTCGCGGTGGTGGACGAGTTCCAGATGTTGCTGGCCGGCCGGGACGTGGTCGCCCGGGAGGCGGCCGACCTGCTGGAGGACCTGGCCCGCCGCGGCCGGTCCCAGGGCATCCACCTGGTCCTCGCCTCGCAGGACGTACGGGGCATCGAGGCGCTGTGGGGTCGCCCCGCGCTGGTCGCCCAGTTCACCCTGCGCATCGCGTTGCCCAAGGCGCTGCGCATCCTCGCCGAGCGCAACGACGCGGCGCAGTCGCTGCCGCGCTGGCACGCGGTGGTCAACGCCGAGTCGGGCATGGTGGAGGGCAACGAGGTCGCCCGCATCCCGTCGGCCAGCGACTGGGAGACCTGGAGCGGGTTGCAGCACCGGCTGTGGCGGATGCGCGCCCCCGACGCGGCGCCCGCCCGGCTCTTCGACGGCGACGCGATCCCCCGCCTGGCGGACGCCCCGGACTTCCGGGCGCTCGCCGTACCCCCGGACGGGACCGCGCCGCGCAACCCGGTGGCCCTGCTGGGCGAGATCATCGACGTGCAGTCCCGCTCGGCGGCGCTGCGGCTGCCGCGCGCCC
>NZ_JAKKFF010000471.1 GCF_022229015.1 Micromonospora foliorum | reverse complement strand
GGCGACGCGGTCAGCCGGGCTGGCTGGACCGGTTGGCCAGGCCGCGTGGCGGGGCCTTCATTCCGACCACGATGTCGACGATCTCGATGTAGCGGGCCTTGTTGCCCATTCGGAAGGCGGTGGCCGCCGCGTTGATCTCCTCGAGGGTGTCGGCCTCGACCATGGTGACCTGGTCGTACCTGCCGTTCACCCCGGTGCAGACGACGTGGGTGAGCTGCTTGGCGAAGCGGCCCAGGTCGCGGGCGTGCTCGGCGGAGATCTCGTGGATGCCCTCGCGGCCGAGGGCGAAGTACTCGGGGCTGATCCGCATGAACAGGAAGCCGACGTACTTGTTCTTGTCCGCCAGGTCGTGCATCGCACCCTCCAGATGTCGGTCTGACCTGCGACGATCACGTTGAGCGTATTGACAACTACTGATCGTCATCAAGGGCGCCCGCTGTCGGGAGGGCGACCGTCGAACGGGTCCGCGGGCGCCGCCCGGCCACGGGTGCCGGGCGGCGACCCGGTGGCGGGATAGAGTCGCTGATTGACCAATCGCGGCCGAGGGCGGCCGCGGCGCCACGGCTTGGGGGTACGGGTGAGCGAGGCGCGCACAACCGGTGACCGGATCGACGGCCCGGATGCCGATGACGAGCAGGTGGCGGCCGAGTCGGAGACCACCCTCGTGGTGGTCACGGGGCTCTCCGGGGGTGGCCGCAGCACG
>NZ_JAKKFF010000470.1 GCF_022229015.1 Micromonospora foliorum | reverse complement strand
GGGGTACACCGTTGTGCTGTTCCGATATGTCGGCGTGGCGGTGGCGTGCAGGGTCGCCCGGGGCACGCGCTGCCGCACCCGTGGCGCGGCCGGCTTGCTCACCGGTTCCGGGCTCGGGGGTTCGGGAACGGCCTGCTCCGGCTGGCGCCGACCGAACGCGTTCCACGACGGGCCGGCGTCCAGGCTGCGGGTGGCCCGGCTCAACAGGTCCGAGTCGAAGCGGGCCGGCGCGGCGACGGCCACCGCGCTGGGCCGCGCGTCGTGCTCGGGGTCGAGCATCGCCGTCGTACGCCGGTCCCGGTCCGGCACCGTGGCGCGGGCAACGGTAGCCCCGGCCCGGTCGGCGCGGCGCAGCACCAGCGACGCCGACGGGATCTCCAGCTGTGCGGTCACCCCACCACCGCCGGTGGCGGCCAGGGCAACCTGCCAGCCGTGCCGACGGGCCAGCCGGCCCACCACGAAGAGACCGAGCACCTCGGTCGGGGCCAGGTCGAGCCGTTCCCGGCGGGTGAACCGGGCGTTCTCCTCAGCCAGCCGTTGCTCGCTCATGCCGATGCCGTGGTCCACCACGGTGAGCCGCGCGCCCAGGCCGGACGTCTCGGCGGACACCAGCACCCGGGTGTGCGGCGGGGAGAAGACGGTGGCGTTCTCCATCAGCTCGGCCAGCGCCAGGACGAGGTCACCGACCACCGCCGGCGCGGCCGAGACGCCCGCCGGCACCTGCACCTCCACCCGGGTGTAGTCCTCGATCTCACCGAGCGCCAACCGGACCACGTCGGCCAGCGGCACCGGCGCGGTGTGCGCGTCGGCCCCGGCCGAGCCGGAGAGCACCACGAGGCTGCCGGCGTTGCGTCGCAACCGGCTGGAGATGTGGTCGAGCCGGTACAGGTGCTCCAGGCGGCCGGGGTCGGCCTCCTGCTGCTCCAGCCGGTCGATCAGCGCGATCTGCCGACCCACCAGGTTCTGGGTACGCCGCCCGACGTGGCCGAACATCTGCGCCACGTTGCGTCGGCCGGCGACCTGCCGCTCGACCAGCTGCGCCGCGGTGTTCTGCACCCGGTCGAAGGCCCGCGCCAGGTCGCCGATCTCGTCCTTGGCGCGGATGTCCACCGGCTCCAGCCGGACCGCTTGAGGTCTTTCCGCCTCGTCGTCGGTGACCCGGACCAGCTCCGCCTCGGCGACCCGGGCGACCCGGTCCGCCGAGCGGGTGAGTCGGGTCAGGGGTCGGGCCACCGTCCGCGCCACCGCCACGCTGAGCAGCACCACCAGTGTCAGGATCAACGCCGTCACGGCACCGACCAGGTACGCGGCGGTCAGCGCCCGCCGCTGCTCGGCCGTCACCTCGGCGAGCACGTCGGCGACCAGCTTCTTCTCGACGAACTGACCGAGCCGGATCATCGTGCGGACGGCCGGGAAGAGCGCCTCGATCGTCACGTCGCGGACCGCGGCGGCCGGATCCCGGGCACTTCTGATCAGGAAGTCGGGCTTGGTACGGGCGGCCACGGCGGCGTCGTTGAGCTGGGCCACCGTGAGCTGCTCGGGTGTGATCAGGCTGCGGAAGCGCGAGTTGTCGACCATGAGCGCGGCGATGCACGCCACGTACCCGGCGGTGGTGTCCGGGGTGCCGATCGCCTTGACCAGGAGGCTCAGGGTGGCGCAGGCGCCCAGGCCCTCGTCGGCGCGGAGCAGCCCGTCGAGGGCGAGCACCTGCCGGCCCGCCAACGTGTCGGTGTCCACCCCGACCACCAGCCGCAGCGACTCGATGATCCCCTTGTTGACCGGGCCGAACGCGTCCATCACCTGACCCGGGTTGGCGGCCCTGGCCAGGACGGCCGTGCGCAGGTCGATGAGGCTGGACACGCCGTCAAGGGCGTGGTCGACCTGGTCGGTCAGCGCGTCGCTCCGCGCCGCCCGGAGGTCGGCCACCCGGTCGTCCACGTCGGCGGACTTGCGGACCAGTTCACTGCGTTGAACCTGGCCGAGCAGGAAGCCGACGGAGAGGACCCGTTCCTGCTGGAGGTCCTGGACCAGACTGCCGACCCGGCTGGCGAGCCGGACCCGTTCGGCGGTGTCGCCGGCCCGCTGTGCCGCGGCGACCCGGTCGAGCAGCACAGGCACGGCCAGGCCGACCATGCTGAGCAGCGGAATCACCACGAGCAGCGCGAGCTTGCCGCGGATCCGCAGCCTACCGAGCAGCATCGAATGCCCCCCACTGCGCGATTTCCGGGTCACGGGCCGCGCCGGCCGGTTGCAGCGCGCGCGGCTCGTCGGTCGGCGGTTGCCAGGGGTCGCGGTGCGGTGGGCTGTCGGGGCCCTCCGCGTGGGTCGCGGCCAGGGCGGCCCGACGTCGGGCCCGGCGACCGGCGGCGACAAGCAACGCGGCGAGCCAGCTCAGCAACAGAGCGGCGACGACACCCGCTCCTGCGGTCAGCCAACGGTCCCGGTTGAGCCGGTCGATGCGCTCGACCAGCAGGGCGTCCAGCTCGGCGAGGATGACCGGCTGAAGCTGGCGGGCGGAGCGGTGCGAGTTGAGCGCGGCGGCACTCAACTGGCTCGGGTTGACCACGCCGGTGTCCTTGCCCGGCACCGAGTACGCGGCAAGCGCCTCCACCGACCGCTGGTAGGTGTCCAGCGGGGTCAGCACGTTGGCACCGAGGTCGGTGCTCTCCGAACCGTCCACGGCCGAGCGCAGGTTGTCGACGAGGTCGCCGGCGGGCGCCAGGGCGGTCACCCGCAGGCCGGCCAGCTCCATCAGGCCGCGCGCTTGCTCGGCGGCCGGCCGGCGGGAGACCAGGGCGCCCAGGTCGGCGAGCCGACCGGCGGCCACCACCGCCTCGGGCAGTTCCTGGCCGGCGCTGTCCTGGAGGAAGAACGAGTCGGCCTCGGGGTCGCGGACCAGCCCGGAACTCTCCCGGACCTTCCGGTGCAGGGCCAGCAGCAGGTCGGAGACCTCGCCGTACGCGGTGTAGGCGGCCTCGGGGTCGGCGGCGCCCCGGCCGCGCAGCGCCTCCAGCTTGGCCCGTACGCCGGCCCAGCGTTCCTGGCTGAGCAGCTCCCCACCGATGCGGGCATCCACCGCGGCGGCCTGCTCGACCGCCCCGTTCAACGCCTCCCGTGCCACGGGGCGGCCGTTGACCGCGTTGGACTGGGCCTCCACGAGGGCGTCGGTGACCGCCGCCAGAGCGGTGAGGTACTGCACGCCGAGCCGTTCCCGGGCGGCGAGGTCCCGGTCGTCGGTGGTCTGCCGCCAACTCGACGTGACGAGCAGGCCCAACGGCGCCAACAGTGCTCCGATGAGCAGCAGGGGCAGCAGTCGGCCCAGCGTGGACGGCCGTCGACGGGCCCGCGGCGCGGGGACTGTCATGTGTGTCTCCTCCGGCGTGCGGCGCTGATCGGCGTGGCGTCGGGCTAGCCGACAAGTCCCGTCCACCGGACCGGAAAACTAATCGAACCCCCGACTGGTCAGACCTCACTGGGCGAGTCAGGTTCGCGTCACTTCGAGCCATGTCACCATTTGTCCGCGTTACCAGCACGCTCTGTGTCAGCTGTGGGTGTGACATGGAGGGATCGAGGTGGATATCCGCGGAAGATCGGAATTCACGGGATCCGAACTCAACTCGCTGTGCCGCGTCGGACGTTGCGCGCTCGCACCCCCACCGGGCACCGATCGGGGCAACCGGACGGACGTACGGCGGATCTCAGCCAACGCTCAGGCTGTGGGCCGTACCGTGTGCCGCATGACATCGCCGTCGCCGGCCGCGTGGTTCCGGCGTGCCCTGCCCACCCGCCGCCGCGCGACCGCCGCCGCGGTGGTCGTCGTGCTGTTGGCCGCCGCCGTGACCTGGGCGGTCTGGCCGCAGGGACCGGGCGTACGCACCGAGAGCGCGATGCTCACCGTCCGCTCCGGACCGTCCGGCGACCAGCCGGTGAACCTGGACACCACCCTCTACCTGCCGGACGACGCCTCGTCCGGTCGGAAGGTGCCGGCGGTGCTGTTGGCGCACGGGTTCGGCGGCACGAAGGAGTCGGTGCGCTCCGACGCGGAGGAGTTCGCCGGGCGAGGCTACGCGGTGCTCACCTGGACCGCGCGGGGTTTCGGCCGCAGCGGCGGGGAGATCCACCTGGACAACCCGGACTACGAGGTACGCGACGCCGAGCGGCTGCTGGACTGGCTGGCCGCCCGGCCGGAGGTGCGCACCGACGCTGCCGGCGACCCGAAGGTCGGTGTGGTCGGCGGCTCGTACGGCGGTGGTCTGGCGCTGCTGCTGGCCGCCCAGGACCGCCGGGTCGACGCGATCGTGCCCATGATCACTTGGAACGACCTGTCCCGCGCGTTCCTGCCGGAGAGCACCGGCGCGGCGCCGACCGAGGGCGTGTTCAAGAAGGGCTGGGCCGGCCTCTTCTTCGGCGGCGGCGGCAACGTGGGCTCCGGCCCGGCCGGGCTCTCCGGCGGGACCGCCGCCCAGCCGCAGGGCGCACCGGCGTCGGCCGGTCCGCCCAGCCCCGGGCCG
>NZ_JAKKFF010000047.1 GCF_022229015.1 Micromonospora foliorum | reverse complement strand
CGAGCGCGGTCTCGCCGTCGGGCCGCGCCGCCGCACCGAGCGTGGGCCTACGCTCAGTGGCGACGTTCGGCGGGCGGCAGGTCCTCGGTCTCCTCGGCCAGCGCGTCGGCCGCCGGTCCGGTGAGGTCGTCGCCCGGCACCGCCACCGCCTCGGCGCGATCCTGCTCGTCGGCCTTACCGCCGGGCGGCGGTTCCGGAGCGGTGGCAGCGCCGGAGAAGCCGTACTCGTTCGGTTCGTCGTGCCGGGCCATGTGGTCATCCTCCCGCTTTTCCCGTTTCACCTGTTGAGGCCAACGGTAGGTGGTGATCGTCGTCGGCGCAGCGCGCCGGGGATTGTCGGCCGGACCACGGCGGTGGGCGGCTCAGCGCAGCCCCGAGTAGCTGACGCAGGGCGATGATCGCCACCGCACCGGCCAGGCCGTTCCAACCCGGCTCGCCGGCGAGCCGGAGCAGGCCGGCCGCCGTGAGCAGGTCCAGCAGCACCCGGACGCCGCCGCGCAGCGCCCCGGTGCTGACCGTGATGACCACCCCGGCGACCAGCGCCAGGGCGGTGACCACCGTGACCAGGACGCCCGTCACGGCCGACGCTCCCCGTCGGCCACCTGACACTGCTCCTGGCGGATCTCCCGGCCAAGGAAGTAGTTCAACGCCGTTCGGATCGTCGCGATGGCGGCCAGTTGGCCGATCTGCGTGAACGACGGTGACACCGCCGTGCGCAGCACGTCGGCCGCCAGCTGGAACTCCAGGCCGAGGGTCAGAAAACGACCCAGCGAGAGCCGGATCGACGTGAAGCGGGCGGCGGTGCGGTGTCGCAGCCCCTCGACCACGAACCGCACCGCCGCCCACACCGCGCCAACGAAGATCACCAGCGCGCCGGCCACCTCCACGACGGCAACCAGCACCTGGTCGCCGCGGTGCAACAACTCGGCCGGCTCCACCCCGGGCCGTTACCCGCCCACGGGGCGGCTAGTCGGTGCTCAGGTCAGCTCGTTCACCGCCTCCAGGATCAGCCAGAGACCGGAGATGGCGAAGAGGATCGCGGCGCCGTACTTGATGGTCTTCTCCGGCAGCCGCCGACCGAGCATCCGGCCGACCAGGATGGCCAGCGCGTCCGCGGCCACCATGCCGATGGTGGAGCCGAGCCAGGTGCCGAACCAGCCGTACTTGGTGGCGAGCGTGATCGTGGCGAGCATCGTCTTGTCGCCGAGCTCGGCGAGGAAGAAGGCCACCGACACCGCCACCAGCGCGGTCTTGTTGGTCTTCTCCGCCTTGCGCTTCTCCTCCTCGGTGAGCTTGTCCCCGCGAAGCGTCCACGCGCCGAACCCGAGGAACGCCACGCCGGCCACCAGGGAGATCCACTCGGTCGGCAGCACCGCCCCGAGACCCGCGCCGATGGCGACCGACGCCAGGTGCACCACCGCGGTGGCGATCGAGATGCCGATCAGCACCGGGATCGGTTTGAACCGCGTGGCGAAGGTCAGCGCCATCAGCTGGGACTTGTCCCCCAGCTCGGCGACGAAGATGACGCCGAAGCTGACGACCAGCGCGGCGAAAAATCCCTCCATGACGTCCTTCCCGTTCAGGCCGGGAGGAGGTACAGGGGCGCCCTCGACCCGGCTGCAACAGCCTGAGTCGAAGGTCTCGCCCGCCCCGAGAAAACCCGGGGCCGCGTGGCCGGATGCGGAACGCACCAGTATGTCGACCACGACATTGGGGGCTACTCCCCTTCGCGTGATCAGCCTATCGGATCACCGCCCGGCCCGACCGAGGCGGGTGAACAGGCTCACCGCGCCCGCGCCAGGGTGACGCCGAAGAGCGCGTCCGGATCGGTCCAGAACTCCGCCGCGGCGAAGCCGGCCGTGGCCAGCTCGGCGGCGATCCCCTCCGGGCGGAACTTCGCCGAGACCTCGGTCCGCAGATCCTCGCCCGCCGCGAAATCGACGGTCAGCCCCAGCACCCGCACGCTCATCGGCCGGGTCGCCCGCAACCGCATCTCGATCCACTCGTGCTCGGGATCCCAGACGGCGACGTGCGCGAACGCGGCTGGGTCGAAGTCGGCGCCCAGCTCCCGATTGATCACGTGCAGCACGTTGCGGTTGAACTCGGCGGTGACCCCGGCGGCGTCGTCGTACGCGGGCACGATCACCGACGGGTCCTTCACCAGGTCCGTACCGAGCAACAACCAGTCACCGACCTCCAGCGCCGCGCGCATCGCGGTGAGGAAGTCGCCCCGCTCGGCGGGCAGCAGGTTGCCGATGGTGCCGCCGAGGAACACCACCAACCGCCGGCCGCCGGTGGGCAGCCGGTCCAGTTGCCGGGTGAAGTCCCCCACGATGCCCCGGACCCGCAGGCGGGGATAGTCGGCGGCGATCTGGGCGGTGGACCCGCGCAGCGCACTGACCGACACGTCGAGGGGAACGAACGTGCCCAGCCCACCCCGGCGGGTGAAGGCGTCCAGCAGCAGCCGGGTCTTCTCCGACGAGCCGGAGCCCAACTCGATGAGCGTCTTGGCCCCGGTCAGCGCCGCGATGTCGGGAGCGTGCGCGGCCAGCACGGCCCTCTCGGCCCGGGTCGGATAGTACTCGGGCAGTCGGGTGATCTCCTCGAAGAGTTCGCTGCCCCGGGCGTCGTAGAACCACTTCGGCGGCAGCCACTTCGACCCGGCGCTCAACCCGGCCCGGACGTCGTCGCGCAGGCCGCGCTCCAGGTCACCCTCTTCGAGGTAGATCTCCAGGGGTTCCGCGGTCATCGGTTCGCTCCTCTGTTCGACCAACCGTTGCGTGCCTGCCCGGCCTGGCGCGCCGGGGTCGGCAGTGGACGTACCCGCACCTCGCCCGCGGTGGCGACGACGAGGTGCCCCTCCGGCACCGCCCGCCACCCGGGATCGTCGTCGTGTGGCTCGGAGGCGAGCAGCACCGAACCCGGCGTCTCGCGGACCGACAACGCGTGCCCCACCACGCTGGCCACCACCCGGTGCCCGTCGGTGAGCAGCAGATTGAGCCGCGACCCGGGTGCGGCGGCGGCGACGTCGGTCACCGTCCGCCCGACCGCCTCGACCGGGTCGTCACCCGCGCGCAACCGATGCCGCACCAGCGCCCAGAGCAGCGCCGAGTCGGTGGCGGCGTCCAGGGTGAGCAGGTCACGCACCGGCAGACCGGTGGCGAGCGGCACCACGGCGTCCGGCCAGCCGCGGACCACCCCGTTGTGGCTGAACAGCCACCGCCCCTCCGCGAAGGGAGCGGCGGCGCCGTCGAGCACCGCCATCCCGACGGTGGCCGACCGCACCGCCGCCAGCACCGCTCCGGTGCGGGTCACCGCCGCGAGCTGGGCGATCGTCGGGTCACTCCAGATCGGCTGCGCCCGCCGGTACCGCACCGGCTCCCCCGCACCCGGGTACCAGCCGACACCGAACCCGTCGGCGTTGATCGTGCCGCCGCCCCGCATGTCCCGAGGCGCCCAGGACTGCCGCACCAACGAGTGCGGAGGGTCGAACAACAGCTCGGCGAGGGTGACCGGCGGCCCCAGGTAGGCCAGGTGACGACACATCAACGCCCCCGACCCGCCGCCGGGCCGCCGGTCGTGCGGCCACTCACCGGTACGACTCGTCCGGTCGCACGTCCCGGGCGCAGCGGAAACCGCTGAAGATCTGCCGGCGGATCGGATAGTCCCAGTTGCGGAAGGTGCCCCGACAGGCAGAGCGGTCGGTGCCGAACGAGCCGCCGCGCAGCACCCGGTAGTCGTCGCCGAAGAAGACCTCCGAGTATTCGCGGTAGGGGAACGCCGTGAACCCCGGATGCCCGTCGAACGTCGTCGACGTCCACTCCCAGACGTCACCGATGAGCTGGTGCACACCCAACGGCGAGGCGCCTGCCGGGTACGCCCCCACCGGCGCCGGCCGCAGATGGCGCTGGTCGAGGTTGGCGTGCGCCTCGGTCGGGTCGTCGTCCCCCCAGGGGTAACGGCGCGACCGCCCGGTCGTCGGATCCCACCGGGCCGCCTTCTCCCACTCCGCCTCGGTCGGCAGCCGCTTGCCGGCCCACGCCGCGTACGCCTGTGCCTCGTACCAGCACACATGCACCACCGGCTCGTCGGCGCGGACCCGGGCCCACTGACCGAAGCGCCGGTACGACCAGCCGTCGCCGTCGGAACGCCAGTGCATCGGCGCGCTGAGCTGCTCCCGGACCCGATGGGCCCAGCCGGCCGGGCTCCACCACCGCTGCTCGGTGTAGCCGCCGTCGGCGATGAAGGCCGCGTACTGGCCGTTGGTCACCGGGGCGGCGTCGATGACGTACGCCGGGAGGTCGACCCGGTGCGCCGGACGTTCGTTGTCCAACGCCCACGGATCGGTGTCGGTGCCCATGGTGAACTCGCCGGCCGGCACCAGCACCTCCGCACCGACCCGGACCGACGGCTCGGGTGGCGCCGGGGCGTGCAGCACCGCCGGCCCCGAGCGCAGCTGGTGGGTGGCGAGCATGGTCTCGTCGTGCTGCTGCTCGTGCTGGACGATCATGCCGAAGGCGAACCCGTCGGCGACCAGCGGCCGCTCGGTGAAGGCCACCGCGTCGAGCAGGTCGTGCACCTTGTCCCGGACGGTGGCCAGGTAGGCGCGCGCCTCCGCGGGCGGCAACAGGGGCAGCGCGGGGCGGTCCCGGCGCGGCTGCTTGAACGCGTCGTACAACTCGTCGATGTCGCACCGGACCGGCTCCCGACCCCCGACGTCCCGGACCAACCAGAGCTCCTCCTGGTTGCCCACGTGGGCAAGATCCCAGACCAGCGGCGACATCAACGGAGAGTGCTGGCGCGTCAGGTCGGCGTCGTCGACCACCTCGGTCAACAACGAGGTACGGGCGCGGGCCCGCGCCAACTCCACCGCGATACGGTCGCGCAACTGCTCCCCGTCGACCCGACCTTCCGTTCGCGACTGCGAGGCTCGCAACCCCGGCTCACTCCTCGCGCTCACCGAGCCGCCTTCCGTTCGCGACTGCGAGGCTCGCAACCCCGGCTCACTCCTCGCGCTCACTGGTCTCTCCTTTCTGCGGCGGTCAGCCGCCGACGTACACCTCGCTGGATCTCGTCGTGGGTGTTGGCCGGCAGCTCCAGTCGGGGCAGGGCGGTCAGGGCCAGGTCGAGCAGGGCCGCCGCGGCGGCGGCAAGCGCCGGGTCGGCCAGACCGTGCCGGGCGGCGGCCGACCAGCGGTGCGCCACCGGGGTGGCGACCCTGTACGCCTCACGCACGGTGCCCGGGTCGTCGAAAAGGGCGGTCAGCACCGCCAGCGGCAGCCGCCAGTCCCGGTCGGGTTGGGCGTCCAGGTAGCGCAGCTCCAGGTAGCCGCGCGGCCGCACCGGCGGAAAGAGCGTGCTGACGTGGTAGTCGAGGTCGTCGGTGGTGGGTGGTTGTGGCAGCGCGCCGTCGAGCCAGTCGGCGAAGGTCACCCCGGGCGGTGCGGCCCAGTCGGCGTTGCGGCGGCGCAGACAGAGCAGCGGCGCGGCGAGCACGTAGCTGATCCAGGCGTCGGTCGGATCGTCTCCGGCGCGGGCGGGAGACCAGACCGGACGGGTCCGGGTCGGGTCGATGGCCAGCCAGGCGGCCATCCGGGCGGAGGCCCAACCGGTGCGCCGCCCGGCGTGTCGAGCGGCGGAGGCGAACGCCGCGAGCAGTGGGGGCCCGACCGCGTGGGCCGCGGCCCAGCGGTCGGCGACCTGGTCCGGTTCGCCGGCGTCGAGGCAGATCTGCAGGCCGGCGGTGCTGTACATCATTGTGCGACCGGCCGGGCCACGACGGTCGAAGGCTCCGCGCATCGCGCGGTAGCGGGGGGTTTCCACCACCGGGCGGGGCCGTCGGTGGGGGTCGATGCCGCTGCGACCGAGGATCAGCCCGGCGGCGGCCAGCAGGTCGGTGACCTGGGCGATGTCGGCCTCGGTGGCGCGGATCAAGGCGGCGACCGAGGGGCGGGGCGGGGTGGAGATCTCCAACTGGCCACCCGGCTCCAGGGTGACCATGCCGCCGTGTCGCAGCGGCTCGGCCGGGCTGGTGGCATCCAGCGTGGCGGGGCTGTGCCGCCCCAGCGCCGCTCGCAGCCGCGTCGCGTCGACGGGGCGGGCGGGATCGGCGGCGTCGTGCACGGTCCATTCCAGTTCGACGCCGGTGTGGGTGGGTGGGCCGGTCTTGAAGCAGATCCGAGCGAGGTGTCGGACTGCGGCTGCGGACTCGCGCAGAATGGCGCTGCGGTCCAGGTCGGGTGACGTCACCAAGGGTCGTGCCCCCTCTCCGTGCGCCGGTTCCGGCACACTGTGCCACCGTAAACGGACCCACCGACACCGTCGGGGGCGTGCACGGCGCCACCAACCTCTGTCTAACAGACGAATTTCCGATGCAGGGCGGAACCAAACGGCCGCAGCCGCCGACCGTCCCGCGCGCCGCTGCGGCCCGCAGGGCTGCGAGAACGGCGGGCGGCGAGGGCT